>JBCCZJ010000179.1:0-9676 GCA_039187915.1 Myxococcota bacterium | reverse complement strand
TCGGGCAGGGATGGCTCTTCGGTCATCCGACGCCGCTCCGCGCCGCCGAGTAGAGCGTCGCGTTCAGCCTTCGCCGGGGGGCCTCAGCCGTCCAGCGCCTCCGCGAGGAAGCCGAGGACCGCGTCGCTGAAGGCGTCGTTCTTGTCGCCGGCGACCATGTGGCCGGCACCCGAGACGTCGGCGAAGTTCGCGTGGGGGACCTGTTCGAGGAAGGTGCGGGCGCCTTCTTCGGAGAGGAGATCGGACATCTTGCCGCGGACGAGAAGCGTCGGGAGCGTGAGCGACGCCGCAGCCCGGTCCAGCACGTCCCGGCCCACGAGCGGCTCGTCGCCGTTCTCGCCCGGGGTCATGAAGGCGGGGTCCCAGTGCCAGTGCCAGCGGCCGTCCTCGCCGCGGCGCAGATTCTTCTCGAGCCCGGAGATGTCCTTCGGGCGCGGGCGGTGCGGATTGTAGGCAGCGACCGCGTCCGCCACCGCTTCCAGGGAGTCGAAGCCGTCGAGGCCGTCCTTCATGAAGTCCATGATGCGGTCTGCGCCGCCCTGTTCCATCCGGGTTGCGATGTCGACGAGGACCAGCGCGCGTGCCACGTCGTTGCCGGCGGCGTGCACCGCGAGAAGCGAGGAGATCCCGCCGAGGGACGCGCCGATCAGGACGGGGCGATCGAAGCCGCGCACGACCTCCACGACGTCGTCGCGGAAGCCCGTCGAGCGATAGGCGCCGTCGGGGTCCCAATCGCTCTCGCCGTGACCGCGCAGGTCGATCGAGACGGCGTACCAGCCCGCCTGGGCCAGACGCTCGGCGGTGCCGGACCAGGAGTGGCGTGTCTGTCCCCCGCCGTGGAAGAGGAGGGCGGGCGGGGCGGTCGCGTCGCCGAATGCATCGCCGATCAGGGTGAGGCCCTGACTCCCGGCGAAGCGGCGGCGCTCGACCGGGACGTCGAACTCTTTCAGGGCCATCGATCGGTCTCCAGGGGCGCAGGGGCGGGTCCGGGGTCGACACCCGGGGGCAGCGGGGGCGTCAGCTCGGGGTTGCGAAGATCAACACCAGGCGGCGCCGACGTCGAGACCGACGAGGCGCTCACTCTCGGCCCACAGCGCTCGTGCCGTCTCCATGTCGCGGGCGAGGGCCGACGTCTTCGCCGGGCGTTCGTTGATGAAATAGGTGCCGTTCGGGGCGTCGATCTCGGGGGCCGAGCAGAGATGGACCGAGGTTCGCGCGCCCTGTTCCGGTGTCTTGAAGAAGAGGGAGAGCAGCGGGATCAGGATCTTCGCGATCCCCCCGTTGTTCGATCCGAGGCGGGTCGAGACGGCGCCGGGGTGCAGCGACCAGACGCCGACGTCGCGTCCCTCGAGGCGACGCGAAAGCTCGATCGTGAAGAGCATGTTGCAGAGCTTGGAGGCGCCGTAGACGCCCATCGACGAATAGCGCCGCTCGGACTGCAGATCGTCGAGGTCGAACTGGGCGAACTTGTGGGCGCCGGAGGCCGTGTTCACGATCCTCGCGCCCTGGGTGGCGACGATCCGCGGTAGCAGGTCGTGGGTCAGCAGGAAGGGCGCCAGATGGTTCACGCCGAACGTCATCTCGTTCCCGTCGGCGGTCTCTTCGCGCCGCAGCATCGTGACCGCCGCGTTGTTGAGGAGCACGTCGATCCCGTCGAGCGCCGAGTCGAGCTCCGCGGCGACGCGGCGTACGTCGGCGAGGCGTTCGAAATCTGCGTGGAAGAGCCGCACGCACGCACGGCCGGTCGCCTCCTCGATCCGCGCCCGGGTCGCCTGCCCGCGCGCTTCCGAGCGACACACGATCGCGAGATCGGCGCCCTGCTGCGCGAGGGCGAGGGCCGCGGCTTCGCCGATTCCGGAGGTGCCGCCCGTGACGATGCAGGTCTTGCCCTTCATGCGGCCGCGTCTCCCGTGTCGTCGCCTCGGCGCTGATCGGAAAGAGACTCGAGGAAGAAGCCGGCCACGCGCTCGTTCAGCCATTCGTGGGTTTCGCCTTCTGGTCTCAGCTCGGCGAAGGGGCGGGGCGGGCGCGGCAGGTTCGGGCGCGGCGTGTTCTCGTGCATCTTGTGCAGGAGCTCGAGTCCGTCGCAGAAATGGAAGTGGTCGGCGCGGTCGAGCCATTCGAGACGGGCGTGGGCACCGAGCCGGGCGAAGAGGGGTTCGATGCTCGTCGTCCGGTCGACGAGCACGTCGTCCTCCGCCGCGAGCACGAGCGTCGCGACGTCGCGGTCCAGCGGAAGCTCGTCCTCTTCGAACGCGCGCTTGCCCACGAAGGGCTCCGACGCCGGCGCCAGGCAGCAGACGCTCGAGACGCGCCCTTCGCGCGCCGGCATCTTGAGTGCGGTCCACCCGCCGTAGGAGTGGCCTGCGACCCCGATCCGGCGCGCGTCGATCGGCGGGCGCCGATCCGCTTCGATCCCGCCGTCGACGAGGGACTCGATCACGCAGGCGAGATCGTGCGGCCGCTGGGTGCGGGCGCGTCGGTGCACGTCGCGGCGCGCTTCGTCGGTCTCGAGGGCCATCATCTCGCTGAACGTGTTGCCCACGTGGTCCGGCGCCGCGACGACGAAGCCATGGCTCGCGAGGTGGGTCGTGAGAAAGGTCGACTGCTGGCGCAGGCCGGAGTTGCCATGAGAGAAGACGACGAGCGGGCGTGGCCCTTCGTCGAGCGGCGTCAGGTGCGTCGTCGCACGGTGGCGCAGGCCGAGCGGGTGAGCGCCGTCGTCGCGTTCCGTCGCGCCGGCCTTCGCCGGATACCAGATCTCCGTCGGGAGCACGCGGTTCGGGTCGAGCGGATCCGAAGGGCTCGCGATCGCGGTCTGGAGCACGCCGACCGGATGCGGTCCTCGTCGGCTCGGGGCGGGGGCAGGCATGCCGAGTGTGTAGCCATCGCGGACGACGGCGCACACCCCTCTCGCGCCTTCGCAGGGCGGGCGTTGCCGGCTCAGTCCTCGGCGAGTGGATCGATCAGGGCGAGGCCGTGCAGGGCCGGCGCTTCGCCGGCCTCGATGCGCCGTTCGTCGAGGTCCGCGACCTGCTCGAGGAAGCGACGGTCGCGGGGCGCAGCGACGTCGAAGTTCGCCGCGAGTCCGGCGTGCAGGAAGGGCGCCACCAGGAAGCCGAAGCGGGCCGAGAGCTCGAGCCGGAAGCGGGCGCGGAGCTGCTCGAAGAGCGCGTTCGGACGTCCCGGGGTCGCCGCATCGAAGGCCGAGGCCCAGGAGGGGAAGGCGGTCTCGGCGCCGCGCGGCTTCGCATAGCGCGCCGGGAGGAGCGACCAGATCCGGTCTCCCACGGCGCGCACCTCGTCGGGGACGACGGCCGGCGCCACGCCGGTCGGTTCGACGAAGAGGAGGGCGGACCGGCGCTGCGCAGCGGCCTCGAGGACCGAGAGCCAGGCCTCGGGATCTTCGACCTCCGCGAGCGCGGAATGGGAGACGACGACGGCAGGCCGCAGGTCCTCCAGCAGGGCCTCGAGCGCCGCGGCGTCGGTCGGTGACGGCGTCGGGACCAGCACCTCGCGCAGCGGCGAGTCGGCGTCGATCGCGAGGTCCCCGGGACCGCCCGTCGAGTCGGCGACGTGGACTTCGGTCGACTCCGGCCGGCTCGCGATCAGGCCCTCCGCCAGGGCGGCCGCGCGGAGCCACGCGTCCGGGCCGATCAGCAGGACCCGCGTCGGCGCGTCCGCAGCGGACGTCCGTCGCGCGAGCGGTGCCGTCAGGACGTCACTCAGCCGGTCGATGCCCATCGGGCCGAAGTGACGACGGACCTGGTCGTCGAGCCAGTCGTCGAAGAGTCGAGCCCGCGCGCGGCGGTCCTCGAGATCGGCCGCGGGCGCGACGGTCTCGCGCGTTCGTTCCTCGTGCGGGATCGATCCGTCGATCGCGCACTCGCCCTCCCACGGGTCCGAGACGGGGGGCCGCGCGGCATCCCCGCGCACCGGGTCGAGGGCATCGATCGCCGGCGCGGCGTCGAGTCGGCTCGCCGGATCCACGTCGTCGCAGAACGTGTCGGTGGCGCCGGCCGTCGACAGCGTGGTCTGCAGACGCGTGATCAAGCGGCGGCTGCGGGTGTGTCGCTGGCGTTCGAGCTCGTACTCGCGTCGTGCCGCATCGAGGGCCCGATCCTGGGCCTCGAGTCGGTCCCGGAGCCCGTCGAGGCGTTCGCGGTGCTGCGTGTCGCGAACGCGCGCGTCGGCC
This sequence comes from Myxococcota bacterium, assembly GCA_039187915.1. Classification (GTDB taxonomy): domain Bacteria; phylum Myxococcota_A; class UBA9160; order UBA9160; family UBA4427; genus UBA4427. Next base: position 5,481 of record JBCCZJ010000179.1, on the reverse strand, counting down.
AGCGTGGCTTCGAAGCGCCGCCGCTCCGCGTCGCGCTCCGCAAGCTCGGCCTCGAGGGCCGCGACGCGCGTCGCGAGGGCGACGGAGTCGTCCCGGTCGAGCGCGCGCAGCGTCGTCTCTTCCGAGGCGGTTTTCGCGATCGCCTGCGGGTCCGTCTCGGTCGACGGGCCGCGCGGTGCCGCGTCCGCGCTCGGAGATTCGGCGGCGGCCGCCTCGCGCTCGCGAAGGGCCTCGCGGAGCCTCTCGATCTCTTCGCGCTGGCGCCGCGTCGTCTCTCGCGCGAGTTCGAGTGTCGCCGCGCGCTCTCGATTCTCGGCGCGCTCGAGCTTGAGCTCGCGGCCGAGCGCGCGGATCGTGTCGTCGGGATCGAGCGTCGCGCGGGCCGGCGCTTCGGCCGCCGGCGCATGCGCGTCCGTACGGGTCGCGCTCGGGGGCAGCGTGATCGCCGTGTGGGGGGGCGCGGCGTCGGGGATCGTCGGCGTGGCCACGGTGGCCGTCGCCTTCGCCTTCGCCGCGGATTCCGGCGGGTGGGGCGCCTCGGGGCGCGCGACGAGCTCGCGGCGCTTCCAACCGCTCCAGGACGTCGCGTTCCGTGCGCCGGGGTCGGAGGTCGCCTGTCCGGGATCGCCGAGCGCCTGCTGGGCGGCTTCGAGCGCTTCCCGGCTCTCGCGCTCCCGCTTGCGTGCCTCGGCGGCGAGGCGCCGTGCGGAGGCCGCGTCGAGCAGGCCCGGTCGCGGCGGGACGCCGCTCGTCTCGCGTTCGCGGTCCGCGTTCTCCGTCGTGTCCACGGCGGGCGACGCGTCGTCCGTCGGCGCGTCGTCGCGCGTCGGCGTCGCGTTCGCCTGCAGCGCCTCCAGCTCCTGGGAGCGAAGGTGCAGGGCAGCGCGGAGTCGGTAGACCTCTTCGTTCGCGTCCGCGGGCGGGGCGTCGCCGGCGATCGTGCCCGGGTCGGCGAGCAGAGCGAAGCCGGCGAGGCTCGCGTCCGGCGGCGCCGCGGCGGCCTCGGCCGTCGGTGCTTCGGAAGCGGGCTTCTTCTTGTCGGGATCGGGACGGTGGGAAAACGGATGCGGCACGCCGGGGCCCTCGCTCGCGATGACTCGTCCATCGTCATCGGAAGATTCCGGGAATCCTTGAGGGGCCGCGGACTTGGGCGGACAGGTGCGCCGCTCGTGCGCCCGCGTGAAGCGGGTCTGCTGGGGGGAAACGACGAGGCGGGCTCCGGGATGGACCCGGAACCCGCCTCTCTGGAACGATCGGCCGGGGGCCGTGTGCGGCGAGCCGCTAGGCCGCCCGGAAGCGCGCGCCCATCTTCTGGCGCCCGGAATTGATGGCCTTGAGCTCCTCCATCGCGGCGGCGGCGACGTCGGCGCCGGCGACCTCGTCGTCTTCCTTGTTGAGCTCGTCCATGTCGACCCACGCCTGGTACACGTGGCGCGTCCGCTCCGTGATGATCCCGGCCTTCAGGAGCGTCTTGATCAGGACCCGGAAGATGTTCGTGTTCTGGGTCATCTGGGAGCGGCGGTCGGCGTCAGAGAAGTTCTCGAGGATCGCGTCCCGCACCCATTCCCAATCGAGGCCGAACTCGCCGTAGATCTCCTGCTTCTGCTCCGCGTTCACCAGGTTGAAGAGCAGGACCTGGAAGGCGTCCGCCGCCCAGAGCTCGACGTGCTCGTGTTCCTCGTCGGTCAGCTGGGGGATCGTCCGGTCCGCCCAGATCTTCCCGAACTTGTGGTGGAAGGCTTCGTCGGACATGGTGAAGTGGATCAGCCGCTTCAGCAGCGGATCGTTCGTCTCGCGCTGGACCGTCGCGAAGGCGCCCATCGCCAGTCCCTCGATCAGCATCTGCATGCCGACGAGCTTCTTGTAGACGGCGCCCGACTTCACGATCTCGTTCATGAGGTTCTGGATCGTCGGACCTGCCTTGAGCGGCGTGCCCCAGCGCGTACCGATGTAGTTGGCGAAGCCGGTGACGTGTCGCGCTTCTTCGCGCGTCTGGTTCGCGGCGTACTCCATCGCGCCCGGGTCCCGCAGGATCTGCGTGAGGCTCGCGGAGAGGGAGAGCGCGCCCTGTTCGCCGTGGAGGATCGTCGAGAGCATGAAGCGCGTCGTCTGGTTCGCGAGCCGGATCTGCTGTCGCTCGTCGAGCTTGTCGGCCACGGCCGTGTTCAACTCGATGCAGAAGTCCCGCGGCATGATGAGGTCTTCGTCGAGGTTCATCGGATTCGACTGGAAGTCGACGTAGCGGACGTCGGTCGGGTCCCAGAAGTGATCGACGGTCGACGCGATGATCTCGTTGAACGCATCGGTGCGGTCGGCGTAGCGGTCCACTTCGATCAGCGAGTCGAAGTTGTCGCGGTCGACGGTGTTATAGATCGGGTCGTACGTGATGTGTCGTTCGCTCATGACGATGCGTCTCCATGGGGTGGGTGATGGGGCACGTTGGCTTCCGGGTCGGTCGCGCTGGCCTCGTCGTCGAGGTCCAGGGTGTCGCGACGCGAACCGAAGAGCTGGAAGTGGGTCATGGTGCGGATCACGTCTTCCCGCGTCGCGCGGGAGGGATCTTCCGCCCACCAGACGAGCACCTGGGCCCACATGCCGACGATCGCCTGGGCGAGCACGTCGGGGTCGAAGGCGGGGATGCCGCCGCTGTCCGCGTAGAACTCCCGGCGACGCGAGCTGACGCCCGCCGCGAGGCGCTCGAGGATGCGCGCGCCGACGTCGCTCGACTCGCCGCCGCGATGGAAAGCGATCAAGAGCAGCTCGCGCTGCTCGGCGGCGAAGCTCACCATCGCGTCGGCCTGGGCGTAGGCGATGTCCGGGATCTCCGTCTTCTCGACCATTACGGCGAGCAGTCGGTCTTCGAGAGCCTGGGCGGCGCTCTCCGCCAGCTCATCGAAGAGGGCGTGCTTGTCTTTGAAGTGGAGATAGAACGTGCCGGCGGCGTAGCCGGCGGCTTCGGCGATCGCGTGGGAGGTGACGCCCGCGAGCCCGTGCTCGGCGAAGAGGCGCCGTCCCGCTTCGAGGAAGCGGGCGCGGGTGGCTCGGGTCCGGGCTTCCCGGCGTCCGCCCGTTTCGGTCGTTCGCGTGCTCATCGCTCGACTGACGTCCACGTCATTCAATGACACTAACGTCAGTCGCCGCGCGCGGTAAAGCAGAATCGGCGTGACCGAGGGTGCTACCCCTGGGGGATTGCGCCCTGCGGTCGCCGGCGCCGGTCCGTTCGCGGAGCGCCCTGGGCTCAGGCGGACGCGGGCCCCGTCTCGCAGGCGTCTGCGCAGGCGGGTTCGGACGCGGGATCGCGCGATCCCGGTTCGATCTGGATCGTGGTGTGGTCGATCTCGAATCGTTCGGTCAGCGCGGTGCGGACGGTCCGAAGCAGCTCCTCCGCCTCCCGGTCCGGTGCGATGACGAGGTGGCCCGAGAGCGACACTTCGCCGCTCCCGATCGTCCAGACGTGGAGGCAGTGCACGCTCTCGACGCCGGGCACCGCGATCAGCGCGCTGCGGATCTCCTCGGGATCGAGATGGGCCGGGGCGGTCTCCATCAACACGTCGAGGGCTTCGCGGATCAGGTGCCAGGCCGAGAGCAGGACGAGCGCGCTCACGACCAGCGAGACCGTCGGATCGAGCCAGAGCCAGCCGAAGGCCCAGATCCCGACGCCGGCCGCGATCACGCCCACGCTCGCGAGCGTATCGGAGAGGACGTGCAGCCAGGCGCCGCGGACGTTGAGCGACTCGCTGCGTCCGCCTTCGAGGATCCAGAGGCCGACGAGGTTGATCACGAGGCCACCGAAGGCGACGAGCATGACGCCGTCGCCGGCGACGTCCCGCGGCGAAACGAAGCGCTCGATCGCGTGGATCGTGATGAAGACCGCGACGACCGCGAGGGCGACCCCGTTGGCGAGCGCGGCCAGGATCTCGGCGCGGCTGTTGCCAAAGGTACGGCGCGCCGAGGCCGGCCGCGCGGCCATCCAGACGGCCAGCAGCGAGAGCGCCAGGGCGGCGACGTCCGAAACCATGTGGAGGGCGTCGGCGAGCAGCGCGAGGGAGCCGGTCAGCAGCCCGCCCACCAGCTCGATCAGCGCGTAGCCGAGCGCCAGACAGAGCGTGAGCAGCAGGCGCCGTCGGTTCATCGTTCGCGCGTCGCCGTGGGCATGCGCGTGATCGTGTCCGACCGGCGACGAGTGGGAATGTGCCTGCGCCATGACTGCTTCTTCTCTCGCGTCGTTCGCGGCGGTGAAGGCAACCGCGCCTCGAAGCCTAGCGCCCGACCGCCTTCGCCATCCGGTCGATCACCTCGGCGAGGATCGATCGCGACGTCCCCAGGTTGAGCCGCACGAAGCCCTCCCAGCTCGGGCCGAAGAGTCCGCCATCCGAGAGCGCGACCTGTCCGTGGCGCAGGAAATGCGCAGCCGGCGGAGTCTCGAGCGAAAGCGCCCGGCAGTCGAGCCACGAGAGGTAGGTCGCCTCGGGACGCAGGAAGCCGACCTCGGGCAGGCGCTCGGCCAGGCGGTCGGCGACGAAATCGCGGTTGCCTGCGAGGTAGGGCACCACCTCGTCGAGCCAGGGCTGACCGAAGCGCCAGGCGGCCATCGTCGCGTAGATCCCGAAGAGTCCGATGCCGCCGCGAACGTGTCGGTGGAGCACGGTGTTGAACCGGCGCTGGAGTCGGGCGTCGCCGAAGTGCGCGACCGCCGTCCGCAGCCCCGGGATGTTGAACGCCTTGCTCGCCGAAGTCAGGGTCACCGTGCGCGCGGCGACCTCCGGCGAGAGGGTCGCGAAGGGGACGTGCGCGAGGCCGTCGTAGACGAGGTCGGCATGGATCTCGTCGGAGACGACGATCAGGTCGTGTTCGACCGCCAGGCGTCCGACGCGCTCGAGCTCGGCGCGCGTATGGACGCGGCCCGAAGGGTTGTGCGGGTTGCAGAAGAGAACGACGCGGCATTCCGGCGTGATCGCGGCTTCGAGCGCGTCGAGGTCGAACGCGAGTCGATCGCCCTCGAGCTGCATGCGGTTCTCGACGAGCGTGCGCTTCGTGTCGCGAACCGATCCGAGGAAGGGCGGGTAGATCGGCGTTTGGACGACGACGCCGTCGCCGGGCTCGCTGAACGCCTCGAGCGCGACGTACATGCCTTGGACGACCTCGGAGAGGATCTCGACCCGGCGGACGTCCGGCGTCCAGTCGAAACGCTCCGCCATCCGCTCGCAGAAGACGTCGGGCAAGCCGGTCTCGGGCAGACCGAGCGGGTAGCCCACGTCGCCGCGCTCGACGAACCGGCGCAGCTCGTCCTGGATCGCGGCGGCGATCGGAAAGTCCATCTCGGCGACCCAGGCGGGCAGCACGTCGGCGGGGTAGGTGTGCCACTTCTCGCTCCGGCGGTTGCGAAGGAGCACGGGGTCGAGCTCCTCGAGCACCGCCGGGCGGTGGGGCCGCCCGCCCGGGGCCGCCCCCCCGCAAACCAAGCCCCAATATCCCCCACAC
>JBCCZJ010000178.1:0-9681 GCA_039187915.1 Myxococcota bacterium | reverse complement strand
TCGATCGCCCGTCCGCATGGAAAGCGAAGAGCTGGTTGCAGTCGCCGAGGTAGAGGTCCCCCGCCTCGTCGACGATCGCGCTCGACAGGATCGCGCAGGGATCGACGCCGCTCGCCGGGTCGGTAAAGGCCGGAGCGCTCCAGAGCGCCTGGCCGTCCCGATCGAAGGCGTGGAGATTCGAGGCGCCGGGGCCGCGGCCGGTCGTCACGAAGAAGGTGTTGCCGTCCGGCGTGAAGGTCGGCGCGGTCAGGACGGCGGCGCCCTCCAGCAGGTGCCGGTTCACGCGCGCCGTATCGAGCGCAGCGTGCGGCACGAACTTCCGATTGGCCGGGCTCCGGTGGAGCGTCGACCAGCCCCCCGCGGCGTAGACACCGCCGATCGCCGGCGCCCCCGTTTCGTGCTCGGCGAGGCCCGGGGCCGCGGCGCAGCAGAGGATCGCGAGCGAGACGCTCGCGGCGCGCCGGGCCCTGCTCCGAATCGAAAGCCCTTTCGCCACGCTCCCCTCCTTCTCCACCTCGACGGGCGGGCCGGGAGCATAGGCGAACGGGTCAGCAGACGAAGCGCGAAGTGAGCTCGCCGATCTGATTGGCGAGCTCGAGCAGCCGGTGGGACTCGCGATTCGTGCCCGCCGCATCTTCTTCCGCCGACTCTGCGACCTGGGAGAGGTGCTCGATGCTGGCGGCGATCAGACGCGAGCGGTCGTTCACCTGGTCCGCGAGCGTCCGCATTTCATCGGTCGCGGTCTGCTGTGCGCTCATCGTCCGCGCGATCAGGCCCTGGCTCTTCTCGACCCGATCCATCACGTCACCCATGGCGCGGATCGAGACCGCGGAGCGGTCTCCCCGCTCGAGGATCTGAGCGACCGTGCTCGCGATGTGGCGGGTCGCCTCTTCCGTCCGGCTGGCGAGCTTGCGGACTTCCTGGGCGACGACGTTGAAGCCGCGCCCGCTCTCGCCTGCGCGCGCCGCCTCGATCGAGGCATTCAGCGCGAGGAGCTTCGACTGGTCGGCGATCTGGTCGATCACGGTCAGCACGATCTGGATCTCCTCCGTGCTCCGATCCAGCTCCTCGATCGATCGCCGCGCCTCGTTCGCCGCGCCGACGCCGGCTTCGACGACCTGCGACGCGTTCCGCGAGTCCTCCACGATTCCCTGGAAGCGCTCCGCCAGACCCTCGATCTGCGCATGGATCCCGTCTACGCCCTCGCTCGTCGCCGTCCAGGCCCGCACGACCGAACCGACCTCGTCCGTCGTGCGGCTGGCGCCCGTCACGAGGTTCTTGCCGACGGCGTCGAGCTGGTGGCCCGCTTCCGCGAGCTGACTCGACATCTCGCGGATCTGCTGCACGCGCCCCGCGAGATCATCGAGGAACTGGTCGAGATCGACCGCGATCTGGTCCATCGGCGAGTCGCCGAGCAATCCGACCCGTTGGCTGAGGTCGCCGTTCGCCGCCGCCACCACCACCTCGGAGATCCGATCCGCCTTGAGACGCAGCTCCGTCGCGACCTCCCCGTCCGCATCGGCCCGCTCGCGTTCCCGATCGATCGCGGCGCGCAGCCGATCCGCGCTCTCCCGCTCCGACTCGACCGCGTCGTGCAGACGGACGCGGTTGCGATGTTCTTCCGTCACGACGGAGAAGGTGAGGAGACTCCCGGCCCGCTCGCCGTCGAGGCCACGAATCACGTCGACGGTCACGTCGAGATGCTCCTCGCCTCTGCGGTGGGTCGCGCGATGGGGAAGCGAGTGCTCGTCTTCGAGGATTCCGTGCATGTCCTCCGCGCTCTCGAAGAGGAACGCGATCGACGCGCCCAGGAGTTCGCCTTCCGGCAGGCCGAGGGATCCGCGGAGCGCCTCGAGGGTGACGCGACAAGCCGGGTTCATGCTCGTGATGGCGTGCTCACGATCGCAGAGCAGGAGGTTCACGGGCGCGGCGTCGATCAGCATCCGGCTGCGATGCAGCGCCTCTCCGTTTTCGCGGAGTCGCCCGACGACGTCCGACAGGGCGATCGTCAGGGACCCGAGTCCAGCTTCCTCGGAACGCGAGATCTCTCCGTCGAATTCACCGGCCGCGACGCGTCCGAGCAGACCCGCGATCGATTCGAGACGCTGGTGCAGCCGCCGCCGCTCGACGCCGAGGATCACGACCAACGCGCAGATCCCCACACCGCATCCCGCGAGCAGCCCTCGCTCGTGCGCATCGTCGACGCCCGCGAGCGTGAGCGCGGCGAAGCCGACGACCGTCGCGGCGAGTGCGGCGACGGCGAGCTGTATCGTGGGAATCGGGCGGAACATGGACCTCGACCGGCAGGGCGCGGGCAACGCCCTCGAGTCACGAAACGGCCGGAGGGCCTCGATCTTGAGCGGATTTCCCGCCGTCCGGGCTCCCGACCCCGGACGCTGGAGGAAACACCCGAGCCCGCACGGACCCTTTCTTCGACCGGCCGCCGCCCGAGACCGCTCGGCGCGGAAACGCGACACGCGACGCTGCCGGCACCGTCCCCGGCGGCGCGACGATCAAGCGTCCGGCGCGGGCGACGCCCGGCGATGCGCAGCGAGGAAAGGGGGCCACCCCTTCGCGGCTGCCCGCATCATCGCCGGATACACGATGGCGTGTCGGAACGGTCCGATCGCCGCCATGTAGAGCCGTCCGAACCCGCCACGGGGCTTCACGTAGACGGCCATCTGCGGCGACCAGCCGCCCTCGACGTCGACGCGACCGATGTGCATGAGCGCGTGCACGGTCGTGTTGCGAATCTCACCGAGGCTCTCCCGCTCGCTGCGGTAGATCGCCTCGAAGCCGATCTCGCCTTCGATCGGAAGGCCCTCGGCGGCATCCACCGCCTGCTCCTCGAGCGGAAGCCGGGCGCGAATCGACTCGGGATCCGGCGAGGGGCCCCGCGGCGGCCCCGGATCACGGTCCCAGCCGAAGACTTGCCCCAGGAAGCCGCGCAGCCGGAAGAGCAGCGCCGCGGGGCCACTGCCCGTCACGAGCGCGCGCTGGGACGCCGTCATGAACTCGAGGAAGGTGTCGAGCGAAACGTCCGCCGGCGCGACGATCGGATAGCGCCACACGTCGAGGAGTTCGAAGTCCGAGGCCAGCTCGTGCACACGGAAGGGTTCCGCGAGATGATCGTCGTTCGGTCGGCGCAAAGCAGACGGCTCCTTCGGGCGAGCGGATGATAGGCGAGGCGGGGAGGCACCCGGTGCAACGAATCAGGGCGCTCGTTCGGCGCGCGGCGCGCGGGCCTTGCGCGCCGCGATCGATCGACGACGATGCAGGGCGGCGAAGGAGGGGACCGACATGCAGCGAGGCGCCATCATCGGCTTCGACGGAGATCAGGATCCGGGCTTCATCCGCGAGGCCGGCGCGCTGATCGAGGCGCTCGGCTTCGACACGCTCTGGGTGCCGGAGCACGTCCTCTTCTTCCCGGAATACGACGCGAAGTATCCGTACACGGACGACGGACGCCTGCGCGGCGCGCCGAAAGGCGTCATGGATCCCTTCGCGACGCTGACCTTCCTCGCGGCCACGACCTCCCGCATCCGACTGGCGACCGGGATCTGCATCGTCCCCCAGCGCCACCCCGTCTATCTCGCCAAGGCGGTCGCGGACCTGGACCGACTCTCGGGCGGCCGCTTCGACTTCGGCGTCGGCGTCGGCTGGCAGCGCGAGGAGTACGAAGCCCTGGGCCTCCCCTTCGAGGAGCGGGGCCGGCGCATGGACGAGGCGCTCGATGCGATGAAGGTGCTCTGGACGGACGACGTCTCGACCTTCGAGGGTGAGTTCCATTCGTTCCGGAACGCCTGGGCGCACCCGAAGCCCGTCCAGTCCCCGCACCCGCCGATCCTCGTCGGCGGCGAGAGCCGCGCCGCGCTGCGGCGGGTCGCGACCCACGCCGACGGCTGGTTCGGCTTCGACCTGACGCCCGCGTCCTGCGCGGCCCACCTCGAGACGCTGTCGAAGCAGCTCGAGCAGGTGGGCCTCGGCCTCGCGGACCGACGCCTCCTCGTGTCGCCGACCCAGGACGCGAAGCGCTCGGCGGCCGTCGCGGAGTTCGCCGCGCTCGGCGTCGAGCAGATGGTCGTCCCGATCGGCGGACGCGACCTCGAAGGGTTGCGCGCCCACGGCGAACGCATCCTCGACTGGCTCGGCTGAGCGCCCCGTCCGCGACGTGCCAACGCTCGATGCCCCGGCGCGCCGAGCGCGTCGCGTCCTCCAGGCGCCGACTCAGTCGAGGCGCTCGACCGTTCCGCGGTCGCCGTCCAGCACCACACGCTCGCCGGTCCGCAGGATCTCGGTCGCGTTCCGGGTATTGAGCACCGCCGGCAAGCCGTACTCCCGCGCCACCACGGCGCCGTGGGACACCGCGCTCCCCACGTCCGTCACGAGCCCGCCGATCACCGCGAAATAGGGCGTCCAGCCCACGTCGGTGATCGGCGCGACCAGGATTTCGCCCGGTTTCAGGGATTCGGCCTCTTCGAGGCGCTTCACGACCCGGACACGCCCCTCGACGCGACCCCGGCTCACCGGTTTCCCGACGACGACCTTGTCGTCGCCGCCCGTGAGATCGATCGGCTCCGGCTGCGGATGGCCGACGGCGACCTCCGGAAAGCGGAGCGTCTCCTGATAGGCGAGCGCCTCGCGCCGGCCGAGCGCTTCCTCGACGAGCGCATCGCCGGGCGCGGCCAGGGCGAGCGCCTCGAGCTCCTCGTGAAAGAAGAAGTAGACGAGATCGGGGTCCGGCAGCCGACCCTCGTCGACCAGACGCGCTGCGAGCGCCCGATACGCGCGCTTGAAGAGCGCCGTCTCGGCGACGAGCAGGGATTTCGTCCGCTCGCGGTTCCGGACCGCCGCGTGCGCGAGGAAGCGGAAGCGGTCGAAGCGCTCGGCCCCGGGCGGTCGCGCCGGCACGGCGCTCGGCGCCGCGATGCGCGCGTCGTCCGTCGCGTCGAGCCGTCCGCGCACCTGCGTCTGCAGGGATCGCAGGATCGGCGTCGGGTCGTGACCCCATTCGGGCTGACGGATGTCGAGCTCGCGAAGACTGCGATGACCGTGCCGCTCGAGGTAGTCGCGGAAACGCCGTCCCGCTACACCCGAGTCGTCGCCTTCGAGCCACGCGCGCGCCGCGTCGAGCGGGCTCGCCGCGAAGGTCGCCGCCGACGACCGGTCGGCGACCAGCGCCTCGAGGACGCGCTCGGCACCGAGGGCGATGTCGGCGCTCTCGACGTCGCTCGCTCCCGAGAGGACCGCCGCGACGATCGCGTGGTGCGCGTCGGTCGGCTCGTCTCCACCGCCCAGGATCTGCAGCAGGATCGGCGAGAGCGATCCCGCGGTCGACGAGACCACGAGATGGAGCTGATAGGCCTCGAAGAGCTCGTCCATCCGGAGGTCGATCGCGCGCCAGGCTTCGAGCGCGCTCTCTCCTCCCGCGATCTCGCCCCGCGCCACCAGCGCTTCCATGCGCCGGATGCGCGGTCCGGGGCGCAGCATGGCGGTCACCTGCCGGAGCAGGCGCGGCGTGCGCTGCCAGAAGGGCGCCGCGGGAGGCTCGACGATCTCGGGGACGATCCGACCGCAGAGCGCGAGGCTCTGCTGGTCCGCGGTCCCGCCGGTCACGGCCGAACTGAAGCGCACGCCCGCGCTCATGTTGATGAAGAGATGGCCGTGGGACATCGCCAGGTAGGGCTCGAACGGATGCCGATCCCGGGACAGCCACAGATCGTCCTTGATCCGCTGCCAGCCCTCGTCGATCCCCTGCGCGCAGGTCGAGTAGGTGAGCGGCGAGACCGCCCCCGGCATCATCTCGCCGACGTTGCAGCGCGTGAGGACGTCGTCCGGGCAGCGCGGCGCGACGTCGAGGGCCTGCGGATCCGGGCCGAGGGTCGTGATCGGACGCGCCTGCAGCCACCAGAGCGTGCCGTCGCGATCGATCGACCACTCGAGATCGAGCGGCGCCCCGGCCCGCCCTTCGGCGTGGATCGCTTCCCGCGCGATCGCGCCCCGTTCGCCGTCGGCGAGGACGGGCTTCTCTTCCGCGCACTGGGTCGGCTCGAATCGATCCGCGCGGCGCAGGTACTCGTCGTGATCCGGAGACGCCGCACCGGAGACGAGTGCCTCACCGAGTCCGCGCGTCGCATCGATCACCAGGCGATCGCGGCGGTGGGTGACCGGACAGGCCGTGAAGCAGACGCCGGAGGCGCGCGCGTCGACCATCCGCTGCGCGACGAGCGACATGACGGGCTCGCCTTCTTCTGCCGCCTCGTCCCGGGTCTCGCGATAGGCGCTGGCCCGCGCGTTGTGCGCTGAGTCGAGGCAGGTCGCGATCGCGGCGACGAGCGCAGCCTCGCCTTCGACGCCGAGCACCGTCTCGTATTGCCCGGCGAAGGAAGCCTCCGCGCCGTCCTCTCCGATCGCCGAGGAGCGCACGGCCAGCGGACCCGATCCGAAGCGCGCGAGAAGCGCACCGGCGCAGGCCTCGATCTCGCTCGCCGCAGGCTTCGCGGGAAGCCCGACGACCGCGACCGCTTCCGGCACGCGCAGGCCCATCGCCCGCAGGCGAGCGAGCCCCTCGGCCTTGCCGCCGACGGGGGCGCCCTCGATCGCATCGAGTTCGAGGAGTTGGAAGCGGACAGGCAAGCGGATTCTCTCGGGTCGGCGGGGCGCGGCCGGAGTATGCCCCAATCGCGCGTGCGATCGACGACCGGCATCGACCCGGCGGAAGCGCGGCACCCGTGACCCGGGTCACCCGGGATCGCCCCGCCCGGCCGATCCGGGGGACGAACCCACGACCGGCGCGGTCCGGTCCGGAGACTTTCGTGGCGACGCCTCTGCGCCCCGCGCGCTCTCGCGAGTACCAGCTGCTGACCGACGCCCATCGCGCCCGCAACCAGGGCAAGGCACGCGCCGCGATCCGGCTCTACCGGCGCATCCTGGTGGAGAACCCCGCGAACCTCGAGGTCGCGCTCCGCGTGGCGCCGATGCTCGCCTGGGCGGGGGAGTCCTTCGAAGCCTGGCAGCTCTACCGGCGCGCGGCGATGGAGTACGCGCGGGCCCGGCAGTGGACGGAGTGCCTCGCGGTCTACCGCGAGGCGTGCCGCTTCGTTCCCGGCGAATTCGAGGCCTGGCGCCTCTGCGCGGAGCTGCAGCTCAAGCTGAAGAAGCCGGAGGGCGCATTCGAGACCTTGATCGAGGGCCGGCTGCACTTCGGCGGACCGCATCAGCGCGGCCAGGCGATCGCGCTCCTGACCCGCGCCCGGGAGATCGAGCCCTGGGACGACGACCTGCTGCTCGACCTCGCGGCCCTCTACGCGGCGAACGACCAGGCGGAGCTCGCGCTCGAGCTGCTGTCGACCCTCGCGCTGCGCGTCCGCGGGCCCCTTCTCCGCCGCGTGCGCAGGCTCCAGCTCCGGCTCACCGCGGCGCCGCGCTATGCCTGGCTCTGGCTCCGCACCTTCGCGCCGAGCGAGGCGATCCCGCCGATCGTCGAGCGGGACTTCGCACCGATCGAGGCCGCGGAGCGGTCGGCGCTTTCCGACGCCCCCGTGATCGAATCGCCCCCTCGACTCCGCCGCGTATCCATGGGCTAGGCGCCGCGCCTCGGAGAGCTGGGCAACGAATCCGGCCGCGCGCCGTCCCAGCGGTTCCAGTGCGTCACCTCCGCGGCGCCCTTGCGATCCGCCGGCCGCAGGACCGCGCCCTTGGTCCACGCCACCGGAAGCAAGATCGTCTGCGTCACGTCCGGCGGAATCCCGAGGGCCTCCGCGACCCGCTCCTCCTCGCTCACCAGCAGCGTCGTCCAGGTGGTGCCGAGCCCCGACGCACGCAGCGCGAGCATGAGCGACCACGCCGCCGGCAGGACCGAGCCGTAGAAGGCGACCTGCATCGCGGTGTTCGCCGGATCCGGCCGCCCGAGCGAGCACACCAGGATCAACGCGGGCATGCGCTGCAGATTCTCGGCGAGCCCGACGTAGGTCGGGCGCTCGCTCGGGAGCTTCACGTCCTTCAGGTCCGCGGGCATCCGATCCGCGAGGCGCGCCGTCAGCTGGGCCATGCTCTCGCGATAGAGCTCGGCGACCCGTCGCTTCGGCTCGGGCTCCGTCAGCACGAGGAAGCGCCAGGATTCGCGGTTCAGGCCCGTCGGCGCCTGGACCGCTGCGTCGATGCAGCGCTCGATCAGTGAAGACGGGACGGGGCGATCGAAGTCGAGGCGCTTCCGAACGGATCGCGCCGTCGAGACGACCTCGAAGAAGTCGTCGCTCGCCGTGCTCGCCGCCGTTTCGTCCACCATCCTGGTTCCCCGCCCGCGCCGTTGCTCCGACGCCGGAGAGTAGGCGATGCTCGACCAGCGACGAGGAGCGCGGCCCACGATGACCTTCCGGATCCGATCGATCGACTACGACCACGACGGCGAGGCGTTGCGGGGCGAGCTGGCCTGGGACGACGCGTGGGCGGCACCGCGCCCCTGCGTCGTCGTCGTCCACGACGCCATGAAGAGCACCCAGGGCTTCGAAGAGGAACGCGCCGTCGTCCTCGCGGGCATGGGCTTCGCCGGGTTCGCCCTCGACGTCTACGGACGGGACGTGAAGGGCGCGGACGAAGCGGACGCGGCCCGCCTGATGGCCCCCTTCCAGGCGGACCGGCTCCATCTCCAGGCCCGCCTGCGCGCCGGACTCGCCGCCGCGGCGGCGCTGCCCGAGGTCGACGACCGCCGCATGGCCGCGATCGGCTACTGCTTCGGGGGCCTGTGCGTCCTCGATCTGGCGCGCATGAACGCCGAGCTCGCCGGCGTCGCGAGCTTCCACGGTCTGCTGTCGCCCCCCGCGCTACCCGACGACCGCGACGCCCTCGCGGGCCCGATCGCGCCGAAGGTCCTCGTCCTCCACGGCTGGGACGATCCGTACGTTCCGCCCGAGGCGATCCCCGCGTTCGCCGAGGAGATGAGCGCGCGCGGGGCGGACTGGCAGCTCGTCGCCTACGGCGACACGCGCCATGCCTTCACCAACGTCCGCTACCACGAGCCCGGCGGCGCGGCCCTCTTCTCGCCCGCCGCGAACCGGCGATCCTGGCAGGTCCTGACCGACTTCCTCGATGAGCTCTTCGGGGATGGATTCGGCGCGGACACGCAAAGCGGGAACCGCCCACGCGGAAAGGAAGACGCATGAGCGAAGAGATCAACGCGCTGGCAGAGGATCCGGTGCTCTGGCACCTCGAGGACTATGTCGAGGCCCTGACCGAAGGACGCCGGCTCGAGGGCGGACGCTACGTCGTGACGGAGGGAGAGATCCTGGAGTTCGGGCGCCGCTTCGATCCCCAGCCCATGCATACCGATCCCGTCGCCGCGAAGGACAGCGCCTTCGGCGGCCTCGTCGCGCCGGGCTGCCTGACCTTCGCCATCCGCAACGCGCTCGCGAACCAGCTCCCCGTCCGCCCCGCCCTGTTCGCGGGCCTCGGTCTCGAGGAGCTGCGCCTGCCCCGGCCCGTTCGCCCCGGCGCCGTCCTCTCGCTCCGGATCGAGGTCGTCGAGGCGCGCCGCTCGAAGTCGCGCCCGGAGACCGGCGTCGTCCAGACGCGGCAGGCCGTCGTGGATCAGGACGGCGAGACCGTGCTCACGATGGACGCGAGGATGATCGTCCGCGCGCGGGCAGCCGCCTAGCGGCGCGCGCGGGAACCAGCCTGACACTG
>JBCCZJ010000177.1:0-9685 GCA_039187915.1 Myxococcota bacterium | reverse complement strand
TGTGTGGGCAGTTCTTCAAGGAGATGCGTGACGGAACCGATGGGAGCGTAATCGCCCGCTTCCAGACACGGGGTTTCGCATGCTTCGGTGCTCGCTTCTCCTCAGCCTGATCGCGCTGGCCCTTCCGGGCTTCGCGCACGCCCTCGACTTCCAGGTCGACTTCCGGCAATCGACCTATCAGGTCACGGCCGGCGACGCCTTCCTCGACCTGCTCGCCGAACACCAGAGCGGCGCGCTCATCCAGGACAACGTGATCGAGTCCCTCGAGAACGTCTCGACCTCGGTTCACGGCGGCGGCGTGACGTCGAACTACAGCATCCTCATCTCGACCGAGTTCACCGTCGACGTGGCCGGGGAATACACCTTCCAGGTCGGCACCGACTGGGGCCGCGGCGGCGTCGCGGCCCTGATCGACACCGGATCGGGCACCGTCCTCGACGAGCGCGTCCTCACCGGAAACCTCTGGTGGGCCAACAACTGGAACAACCCGTCGGTGTTCACCACCACCCACGATTTCGAGGTCGGAGACCAGTACACGCTCGCGTGGGTCGGCTTCGAGGACTGTTGCGGCGGCGCTTCGACGCTCCGCTTCTCGATCGACGGCTCGGCCTACCAGAACCTGACGGCGGGCAACGTCGGTCCCTTTCTCCTGACCCCCGAGCCCGGCGTCGCCACGCTGCTGCTGCTCGGGCTCGGTGGTCTCGCCGCGACACGATCGCGCGACTAGCCGCCCCGCGAACGCCGTCGCGCACGACGCACCGAGGGCCGGGCCGGGCCGCGCCACCGCGCATCGGCCCGTAGGCCTGCGTGTTTTCGGCCTCGCCAGCGACGAGCGCGCGGGCGGCGCCCGGTCCCGGCGCGAGCCGTCTCGCATCGTTCCTGCCTCGTGCCGCCGCGTGGATCGCGCGCACGACTCCCGCCGCGGCGCTTCGGACGATATGCTGCCGCCCAGTCGGTGTCCCCGGTCACGCCTCGGGTCGGGACCGTCGACTACCGTCCGAAATCCTCCCCCCAAAGGACTCACCCGCAGTCCCGGGAGTTCCCGCTTGCGTCCTTCGAGATTCGTCCCCGCCGTCCTGACCGCCCTGGCGGTGGTCGCCCTCGCGACCGCTGCCGCCGCCGACACCGGCTGGGTCCGCGGCAACATCCGGCTGAACCTGCGCGCGGGGGCCGGGACGCAGTTCAAGATTCTGGGCGCCGTCGAGACGGGCGACCAGATGGACGTCCTGGCGCGGGGCGAGAGCTGGACGCGTGTGCGGACGAGCGAAGGCAAGACCGGCTGGATCCCGGCCGGCTACCTCGAGACGGAGCCGCCGCCGACCCTGCGCCTCGAGATGCTCGAGACCGAGACCGCGAGTCTGAAGAGCCAGCTGGAAGAGATCCGCTCCGAAGCCGCGCAGCTGCGCGAGTCGAACGCGACGCTCGCCTCGACCGACTCCGGCCAGCGCGCCGAGATCGAGTCGCTCAAGATCGAGAACTACGAGCTCCGCGCGGGCAGCCGCTATCAGGAGTGGATCACTGGCGCGCTCATCCTCGCCGGCGGCATGATCCTCGGCGCCTTCCTCCACCGGAACTCGACGCGCCGGCCCTCCTCTCGCATCCGGCTCTAATTTGCGGACGCAGGGCGTCCTTGGGCCGCAGGCGCTGGTTGATGGACGCGGGGCGTCCTTGGGCCGCAGGCGCTCATTGACGGACGCGGGGCGTCCTTGGGCCGCGGCTGCGCGCGCGGGCCGACGGGGTCGGAGGAGGCGCACTAGAATGTCGACATGGAAATCGAAGGACTGAACGTCGTCGACGAAGTGAAGATGGGCATGATGCTCGCGGCGAACGACCGCGACTCGGTGCTCGCGCGGGCGCGCAAGATGGAAGCGAGCGGGCTGGACTCGATCTGGGTCGGTGACCACATCGCCTTTCACATCCCGGTGATCGAGAGCCTGTCGCTCCTCTCGTTCTGCGCGGCCGCGACGGAGCGGATCGAGCTCGCCACGGGCGTCCTCCTGCTCCCGCTCCGCAACCCCACGCTCACCGCCAAGATCACCGGCACGATCGACATGCTCTCGAACGGCCGATTCATCTGCGGCGTCGGCGTCGGCGGGGAGTTCCCGCCCGAGTTCCAGGCGGTCGACGCCGTGATCGAAGAGCGCGGCCCGCGGACGAACGAGGCGATCGAGATCCTCCGCGCCCACTGGGCCGAGGGCAAGGCGGGCTACGACGGCGAGTACTACCGCTTCGACCCCGTGAAGATCGAGCCCAAGCCCGTCCGCACGCCGCCGATCATCGTCGGCGGTCGCAAGGCCGTCTCGATGAAGCGCGCGGGCCGTCTCGGCGACGGCTACATCTCGCACATGTGCGACGTGGACACCTACACCGCCAACATGAAGGCGATCGGCGGACACGCGAAGGCCGCGGGTCGCGAAGGCCTTCCCTTCCAGACCGCCGCGCTCCTCTTCACCGTCCTCGACGACAGCTACGAGGCCGCGCACAAGCGCGCCTCCCAGATGCTCGGGACGATCTACAACACCGACTTCACGGAAGCTTCGAAGCGCTACTGCCTGCTCGGCAAGCCCGAGGACTGCCTCGACCAGATGCGCCGCTTCGCGAAGGCGGGCTGCCGCCACTTCGTGATGTCCGCGCTCTCCGATCCCGACGAGATCATCGAGCGCGCCTCGACGGAGATGGTGCGCGAGCTGCGTTCGATCGTCTGACGCCGGGCGCCCGGCTCAGCTCAGGGCCGGGACTGCGGAGCGGCCGGCGTCTCCAGCTCGCCGGAGATCATCGCGGGAAACGCCTCTTTGGCCGCCTCGATGTACGGCTCCGGCTCGGCGAGCCAGCGCTCCATGACCTTCGCGTTGTTGTTGAAGTAGAGCTTGCCGTCCTCGATCGCGAAGATTTCGGGATGCCCTTCGTAGAGCCGGTTCCGGCTGGCCGCGTAGGCGCAGTAGCCACCGAATTGCGGTGCGTACTTCTCCGGATCCTTCTCGAAGAGCGCCTTGTGCGCCGCGCTCGCGAAACGCCACAACGTGTCCCGCCAAACGACTTCGTGCTCTTCGCTGCCGAGCACCGCCCGTCCCTCGGTGAAGTAGGCGACGGTGTCGTAGCCGCGCAGCGCCGGCCCCTCGCGCTCGGCGCGATAGATCGGATGGGCGGCGAGCGCCGATCCGGCGAGGCCGAGCATCAGCAGACCGGCGACGGCGAGCGATCGAAGGGGGCGAACGGGTCGAAGAAGAGAGCGGCGCATGGACGATCCTCCGGAGGCCCGGCCCGCACGCAGAGCGGCGGTGCCTCGTTCTTCCTCTCTATCGGCCACCGAGGAATCGCGCTGTAGCCGCAGGCCCGCGTTGCTCCGGGGCCTCGAACCAAAGTCCCGTCCCGGCGCGCGCCGGGGCCATCGGGGCAGACGGCGGGACCCGCGTTGCGCCGAGCGGGCTCCGACACACTCGCGCGACGCGGCGCGCGGCGACCGGCGACGGCTCAGCCTCGGCCGACCATTCCGGCGAGCACGCCGATCGCCATCACGAAGGCGAGCACGCCGCCGACGACCGCGGTCCACCCGGCGCGGCGATGAAGGCGCGCGACGCCCGGATCGGGCAGGGGGTCGGCCGGGTCCCGCGTGACGAGGCGCGTCCCTTCGAGCTTGCGCCCCTGGACCCAGGCGACGAGACCGCCGCCGAGCATGAAGAGCACGAAGAGCTCGTGGATGCGAAGCACCCAGACGTCGAGCGTCGACCAGACCGACTGATCCTCGCGCCCGAGGAAGACGACCTTCAGGACATAGGCCGCGAGGAACGCGCCGATCAGGAGCCCGGCGATCTTCATGTTCCGCCGGTGACGCGCGATCTCGCCGCGGCGCGCGTAGCGCACACCGAAGAGGCCGAAGCCGCAGAGCACACCGAGGTTCGCGAGGGCCACCGCCCAGAAGAGAATCTTGGGATCCATCGGGTCTCAGTCGGGAAGGAGGACCGATCCTCCCATCACCGGCGCCAGGGTTCGCGCGCGACGGTAGCGAAAGCCCGTCGCGGCGACCGCCGACGACCCGACGCTGCATCCGTCGGGAACGGGCCCGCTAGGCGTTCTGGCTGGTCTCCTCGAGCTCGCGTCCGGCGGTCTCGGGAATGAAGAGCATGACCACGACGGCGACCAGGGTCAGCAGGCTCACGCCGACGGCGGCCGGCGCGATCGAAGCGCCGACGGCCGTGAAGCCCCCCACCAGCCAGTAACCGGTCGCGCCGCCGAGGGTCTCCATCAGCGTCCCCCACCCCATCGCGGTGTTGCGACTCGACGTGGGGAAGAGCTCGGTCACGATGATCCGCATCAATACGTTGCCTCCGGTCAGGAGGAACACGAAGGGAACCCAGACGAGAGGCAGCGTGGTCTCGGGACCGAAGTAGAGCGCGAAGGCGGTGGCGGGGAAGAGACCGAAACCGACGATCGCGACCGGGCGACGTCCCCAACGATCCGCCGCCCAGCCCATGGCCGAGTTGCCGACGATGCCGAAGGTGCCGGCGACCAGCGCCATCAGCGAGAAGTCGGCGGGACCCCAGTCGTGGGTGGTCTGGACGAAATCGGAGAGCAGTCCGAACGCCGGCGAAGAGCCGGTCGCGAAGAAGAGGGCCATCGCGGCGACGGCGACCACGCGCCCGGGATAGCGACGAACGAGCTCGACGAGCGGCGAGATCCAGCCGCTCTCGGGCCGACGGCCCGCGAGTCGCTCCGCGCGCTCTTCGAGGAAGCGCGCCGTCTCCGGAATCTGACGCATGAATCGGGGCATGAGCAGGAGCGGGACGCCGCCGACCATGTACATCGCGCGCCAGCCGTAGGGCAGGTAGTCGATGAAGGCGTAGAGGATCGCGCCGAGGCCGTAGCCGAAGGCGCCGATCGCACCGAGGATGCCGATCCCCCAGCCCCGATTCGCGGCGGGCAGCTCTTCGGCGATGATCACGATCGCGCACGAGATCGCGGCGACGATGAAGGTCCGCGTGATCGTCTGCATCGCGACGAAGCTCTCGACGTTCGGCGCGAAGCCCGAGATCAGGGTCCCGATGCTCATTCCGACGATCGCGACGAGGAAGACGCTGCGCCGCCCGAGTCGATCGGCGAGGGGAAGGACGATGATGGCCGGGATCGCCCCGAGCCGGATCCACCCGAACCACGTCGCGGCTTCCGCCTGGGTCAGCTCGAAGCCCTCCCGGATCTGCTTGAACGCAGACGTGAGCATCGACTGATCGTAGTTCTCGAAGAGCGCCGCCAACGCCACGACACCGACGAGGGAGACGTGCCGCTCGTCCAGACCGAGCGGGACACGACCGAGGAAGTGAGGCAGCCACCAGGGCCGGGCCACACGCTCTCGTGCTCCGTCGGCGTCGTGTGCGGGGCCGCCATCACCGACGGAATCTTGCACGCGCGGATCCTAGCAACGGGGTCGACGCCGAGCGGACGAATTGACCCCCAGTTCGAGGGGACGATGGGGCGCGAGCGCCGGTGAAGACGCTTCCTACGGTAGGGCCGCTTCGGGTAGCATGGTTCCATGTCCACTCTGGCGATCCTTCCTGCCCGATACGGTTCGACGCGATTTCCCGGCAAACCGCTCACCCCGATCGCGGGCAAGCCCATGATCCAACACGTCTGGGAGCGGACCCGGGGCGCGAAGAGCGTGGACGCGGTCGTCGTTGCGACGGACGACGAACGAATCCGCGCCGCCTGCGAGGCCTTCGGCGCAGAGGTCGAGATGACCCGCGACGATCATCCGACCGGGACCGACCGGCTGGCCGAGGTCGCCGCGCGCCGGGATCACGACGTGATCGTGAACGTCCAGGGCGACGAGCCGCTGATCGAGGGCTTCGTCGTCGACGCCGCCGTCGAAGCGCTGCTGCAAGACGAGCGGGCCGCGATGTCGACGATCGTCCACCGAGCCGAGCCGGAGGCCGCGAACGACCCGAACCGTGTGAAGGTCGTGCTCGACGCGGCCGGCTTCGCGCTCTATTTCTCGCGCGCGCCGATCCCCTATCCCCGCAAGGAAACCGACGCGGCGCCGCTCCAGCACGTCGGCCTCTACGTCTACCGCAAAGACTTCCTGCTCGAGATCGTGACCCTCGAGCGGAGTCCCGCCGAACGGGCCGAGGAGCTCGAGCAGCTGCGCGCCCTCGAGAACGGCCACCGCATCCGCGCCGCCGAGATCGAGGGATGGACCAGCGTCCCCGTCGACGTTCCGGAGGACGTGGCGATCGTCGAGGCGGTGCTGTCTCGCGCAGGAGAACGCGCGTGAGCGCGAGGATCACCGCCGACACGGTCCGCGAATGGGGACGGCGCTATTCGAACTGGGGTCGCTGGGGCCCCGACGACGAACTCGGCGCGCTGAACTTCATCACCCCGGAGCGGATCCTGACGGCGACCGCCCTGCCCCGTCGCGGCCAGGTGATCTCGTGCGGCTTGAACTTCGATCACAAGGGACCGCAGAGCGGTTCCGGCGGTCGACACAACCCGATCCACGTCATGCTCCAGGACGGCGGCGACGTCCTGGCCGGGGCGCAGGACGGGATCCCCGGCGGCTTCCGCTACGCGGACGACTCGGTCACGATGCCGCTCCAGTGCGGAACCCAGTGGGATGCCCTCGCGCACGTCTTCTACGACGGAAAGATGTACAACGACCGCGACATCGAGCTCGTGACGAGCCGCGGCGCCCGCGCGAACGGGATCGAAGCCGTCAAGCACGGCGTCGTCGGCCGCGGCATCCTGTTGGACATCCCGCGCCACCGCGGAGAACTCTGGCTCGAGGACGGCTTCCCGATCAAGCCCGACGATCTGGACGCGTGCGCGGAGGCCCAGGGCGTCGCGATCGAGAGCGGCGACATCGTCCTCGTTCGGACCGGCATGATGACGCGCTGCCTCGACGAGGGGTCCTGGGACGGCTACTGCGGTGGCGCCGCGCCCGGACTCTCCGTCCACTGCGCCGGCTGGCTCTACGACCGCGAGATCGCCGCCGTCTGCACGGACACGTGGGGAATCGAGGTGATCCCGAACGAAACCGAGGACTGCTTCCAGCCGCTCCACATGATCTCGCTCCGGAACACCGGCGTGCTCTTCGGCGAGATCTTCCACCTGGACGCGCTGGCCGCGGCGTGCGCCGAGGACCTCCGATACGCCTTCCTCTTCACCGCGCCCCCGCTCCCGATCACGGGCGCCGTCGGATCCCCGATCAACCCGCTGGCGATCCGTTAGTTTCTCGTCGCGAACCCGATCGGGACGGACGGGGTCGATCCGGACGAGACCCGAAACGGAGACGAGAGTGCCGCCCAACCCCTCGCGCTCGCGCTGCCCGAAGCGCCCCGGCGCTCTCCTCGGAGCGCTGCTGGTCTTCGCTCAGGCGGCCTGTGCCCCGACGAATGGCCCAGGGGCGACCGCGGAGGCGGGCTTCCAGCGCTACCACGAAGTCGCTGCCTCCGACCTCGTCGCTCCGTTGCAGGTCGATACGCTCGAACGGGTCCAGGTCCACAGTTTTGCCGACGCGAGCCTCGGACACATGATCCGTTACCGAGACGATGCCTACACGCAGGCGGTCGTCGACGTCTACGTCTACCCGCTCGTCCTGCACACGGAAGCTTCCCTCACGACGGTGCTCGCGCTGGAAGCGCAGTCGATCCTCGATGGCATGGAGGCCGTCGCCCGCCGAGAGGGGCTCGCGTACGGCCCGCCGGATTTTCTGACGCTCGCACCAGGCGGCTCGCCCGAGAGCGGTGGCATCCTGATCGAGCGCAGTCTGAGCGAGGCCGACGGAGCCGGCCGGCGCGCTCGCAGCTTCGGGTTCGTGACGGTCAAGGACCATGCCTTCTTCAAGGTCCGGATCACCGGCGAGTTCGCCGGGGATCCTGCCGCCGATGCGCACGTGAAGGACATCCTGGAGGCGCTGTATGGAGCCGTGGGTGTCCGACCCGGGGTGATCCCCGCGCCCGATCTCAGAGTCGTGATCTCGCCGGACATCACCGGTCCGGAACCGGATCCCTGCGCGCTCGCCGCCTGGATCCTGTACGGGGCGACCCAGCGCCAGGCCCTGATCGAAGGTCGTTTTCTCAGCACCTGGGCCCGCGAGCACGAAGCCCGCAGCGAGGCCCTCGACCTCTGGCGGAAACGGAAGGCCTCGTCGGAGCGGGAGGGGACGCCCTGCGCCGAGACGAACTTCAGCGTCGCCGACCGCCTCGATCGCGCCGGTCTGTTTCGCGAGTACGTCCAGGCCGCCTTCGCTCAACCCTGGTGGACGCCCCCGTCGGATCTCGACATGCAGGCGATGGAGGACTGGATCGCTGCCCAGGATGGCGATCACGACCCCGTCCGCTTTCCCGCCCTTCGGATCGTCTGGGATCGCGATCTTCCGTAGCGACCGAACGACTCGAAGGGTCGGCTGCCGCGCGGGCTCCGATCGCTCACGGTCGCTGCGCCGCCCGCAGCGTCCCCGGGACGGCACTTCACGCGCGATCCGCAGGCAGACGAGACGCAACTTCACCGCGGAAGGCCCGATCCATTCGAGTCGCGCACCGATGCGATCGGGAGACGACCCGTGCCGGCCGATGCACCTCGGGAACGCCCCCTTCACCCCGAGTGTCCCGCCATGCCCTCTCTCTTTCGGCTCGCTGCCTTCGCGACCCTCGCCCTCGCCCTGCCCGTCTCGTTCGCCCACGCGACGCCCGCGACGGATTTTTCCTTTGCCGACGCCGGGACGCTGTCGCTCGAGTTCGACGAGATCGCGATGGCCCAGAGCACGATCATCACGGACCAGTACGAGGCGGACTACGGCGTCCGCTTCTCGCCGAACGTGTGGTACGAGAACAACCGCATCCCCCTCGGCTGGGACGGAGACAACTTCGCGAACTTCCAGACCGGCACGAGCACGGTCAACGCGACGATCGAGATCATCTTCTCGGGCATCGTGACCGCCGCCGCCCTCGAGTTCGCCGCGAACGACGGCAACGCCTTCGAGTTCACGGCGCTGCGAAACGGATCGGTGGTCGAGTCCACCGTCTTCACCTACGGCGTCTGCTGCACCGCCGCCGTCTACGGCCTGCGCGACGTCGAGTTCGACACGCTCCGCATCAGCCACTCGAGCGGCGACTCGCCCTTCTTCATCGCCGACGAACTCACCTGGAACCCCCTCGCCACGCCGGAGCCCGGCACCGCCCTCCTCGTCGGACTCGGCCTCGGCACCCTCGCCGCCGGCCGTTCGCCGCGGCCCCGCCGCTGAGCCGCGGCCGGGCCGAGAACGACGCCCGACGCGAGGCAGGCGCCCCAAACGAAGGAAGCGCCTGACCGCCTCGCGGTCACGCGCTTCCTGAAGAATCGAAAGTCCCTGGGATCAGGCCATTGGCCCTGCAGCGGCTACGACATCCGCGATCCCAGGGGCGGCGGCGTTGGGAACCTGCGTCCCACGCAGCACCTAGCTATTTCGACGAAACGGTTCAGCGTTGCTAGGACGCCACCACCTCACTCGCCGTAGTGCTACGTTGGTCCATTCTTACCTCCCAAAGTCGGCATGGTATGGATGGGCATGCACCCCAAAGCGCATGCCTGGTTCCCGGGCTCAGGTGGTCGCCGTAACCGCCCCTCCGGGTCGCTCCCACGACGCGCTCCCATGAACGAGCCGCGGCGAACTCGGGAATGAGTGAATTCCCTGGCGAGGAATTTATCGGAGCGATCGGCG
>JBCCZJ010000176.1:0-9689 GCA_039187915.1 Myxococcota bacterium | reverse complement strand
CCCACGCGATCCGCGCCGCGGCCGAGGACGACGCCGTCGGCCTCGTCGTGATGGGATCGCACGGTCGACGCGGCGTCGACCGCTGGGTCCTGGGCAGCGTCGCCGCCCGCGTCGTGCAGCGCGCGCCGAAGCCGGTCCTCGTCGTCCGCCACGAGCTGCCCGCGGATCGGGACCAGGGCCCGCCGATGCGGTCGATCCTGCTGGCGACCGACTTCTCGGAGCGGGCCGCCGCGGTCGAGGCCGAGGTCATCGCCTGGGCGAAGCGGTTCGGGGCCGAGGTCGAGGTCCTGCACGTGATCCGCGAGACCTCCGTGATGCTCGCGCCCTACGCGGTCACGGGCTCGAGCGACTTCGAGGGCGAGATGTTCGAGGCCGCGGCGTCGCGGATGCAGGGCGTGCTGAGACGGCTCGCCGAGCGCGGCGTCCACGCGAAGTCGAAGATCGTCTACGGGCTGCCGTCCGAGGAGATCCTCCGTCGCGCCGAGGCCACGAACGTCGATCTCGTCGCGATGGGCACCCGGGGCTATTCCGGACTCCAGCGCTTCTTCCTCGGGAGCGTGGCCCAGCGCGTCCTCTCGCAGGCGCGCTGCGACGTCCTCGTGGCTGCCGGCAACGACGCACTCGCCGAGTCCCACGAGACGGAGGCCCGCTTCGTCGCAGCCGCGGCCGACCCGATCGCGCATACGACTGCGCGCGTCGAGGCCGTCGTCGCGGCGGTGGACGCCGAGCCGCTCGAAACGAGGGAGCCGGTCAGGAGCGCCGCGGCCCCTACCGCGCCGGCCGTGCCGGCGGTGACGGCATCGGTCCCGCTCGCGACGGCGATCACGACTCCGGCGGCCCCCGCGGAGACGACGCCGTATGCGGATCCGGACGACGACTGGGTACCGCCGCGCGCCGAAGACCTCACGGACCGCCTGTTCGCGCTGGTCATGGCCGGTGTGCTCGGCGTGATCCTCGCCTTCTCGATCGCCGCGGCGGGCATCTGATCGAACGACGGGCGCGCGGCACGGGTCGCGCGCCGCAGGAGGGGCGTCGATGAACACGGACGGACATGCTCTGGGCGAAGCGGGCGCGCGCCTGCGGATGCGTGCGCACGAGCGACGGATCGAAGGCCAGCACGCGCGGCTCGATGGGATCGCGAACGAGGTCTACACGTCGATCGAGAAGGACGGGCCCGAGGCCGCGATCGACGCGTTCGCGCTCTACGCCGCTGCGGTCGAGGCGCACATGTCGCTCGAGGAGGACGTGACGTTTCCGCGACTCCACGGACTGCGTCCGGACCTCGAGGGGCGCTTGATGCGGTTGATCGACGAACACCGCGTCCTGCGCGGCCAGCTCGGCACGATCCGCGAACGCCTCGAACGCGGGGACGGCCTCGGCGCCCGGTTCGAATTCGAAGCGCTCGGCCGTCGTCTCGACCGGCACGAACGGAGGGAAGAGACGCTCCTCGCGCAGGTGAACGCCGTCGCGGGGCGCGCGCGGACGCCGCAGGCGTAGTCGCGAGCCCGAGAGGCCGCCTTCGTGGTCCGCCCCCGCCTCCGCCCCCGCCGTGCGCACGACGCGGGTCGCGGCGTCGGGGCCCCGCGGCCGCGTGCGGGCGCCCTCGCGCGGGAAGTTGCCGCCTAAAGATCGCCGGCTGGACGGCCGATCACGACAGGGCTACACACTGGGGCGCGGGACACCCCGTCCCGGGCGGCGCCCTTCGCGGTCTGCCGACCCCACCGGTGAACAGCAGGATTGACCCCCGCTCGCTTCTCGTAGCTGAATCGACGAGAACCGAGCCCCTCCAGAGCGGTCGATCACACCGGATCATTCCTTCCCCTCCCTCCTCGCACTGTTGTCGGGGATCGAGACCGAGAAGAGTCGTGCGCGCTCGCCAAGGGGGCGGTGCGCGCGACGGAGACCCGTTTTGTCCAGCGCACGTGCGCGTACTCATTCGTCGGCCGACGGTTTCGGCCATTTCTCCTTTCATCCGTCCCTCGAGAAGGGACTCGCCCAGGCCGGCTTCGAGCGGCCGCGCCCGATCCAGGCCGAGACGATTCCGGCCTGCCTCGAGGGTCGGGACGTCATGGGCCTCGCCCAGACCGGAACCGGCAAGACCGCCGCGTTCTCCCTGCCGATCCTGCAGCGGCTGGTCGAGGAGCCCGGTCGCGGGCCGCTCGTGATGATCCTCGCGCCGACGCGCGAGCTCGCGATCCAGATCCACGCCGAAATCGAGGAGCTCGCCCGCTTCGTCGACGTCCACGCGACGACGCTGATCGGTGGCGTACCGATCGCCAGGCAGCTCCGGGCCCTGCGCCGCGATCCGGAGATCGTGGTCGGCTGTCCCGGGCGCGTGCTCGACCTGATCCAGCAGCGCGAGCTCGACGTCCGCGGCATCGACACGCTCGTGCTCGACGAAGCGGACCACATGTTCGACATGGGCTTCCTGCCCGATCTGCGTCGGATCCTGGGCTCGCTGCCGGACGATCGTCAGAACCTGCTCTTCTCGGCGACCATGCCCGACGCGATCCGCAAGCTGGCGAACGACCTGCTCGAGGATCCCGTCGTGGTCGAGCTCGCGCCGAGCGCACCGGCGGAGGCGATCGAGCACGGCGTCTTCGAGACGGACCCGACGCGCAAGGCGGGGCTGCTCGATGCACTGCTCTCCTACGACGACTGCGGCTCGGCGATCGTCTTCACGCGCACCAAGCATCGCGCCAAGCGTCTCGCCGATCAGCTCGACCGGAAGGGGCGACGGGCCGTCGCGCTGCAGGGCAACATGAGCCAGGGGCAGCGGCAGAAGGCCATGGGCGGGTTCCGTGAGGGCCGCTTCGACATCCTGGTCGCCACGGACATCGCCGCCCGCGGCATCGACGTCGCCGGGATCGACTATGTCGTGAACTTCGACGTGCCGGACACGCCGGAGACCTACACCCATCGCATCGGTCGGACCGGTCGCTCCGGCGCTTCCGGTCGCGCGGTCACCTTCGTGACGCGCGAAGATCGTGGCTGGGTCCGCGCGACGGAGCGCATGCTCGGTGAGAAGCTCCTTCGCTTCGACCCGCCCGAGGTCGACGCCGCGACCGAGTCCCTCGAGCGTCCCGGACGCGGAGGGCAGGGACGCCGCGGCCGCGGTCGAGGCGCGCGCCACGGTCGAGGCGGCGGGGCACGCGGCGGCGAACGGAGCGAGCGCGGCGACGCGTCGCGCCACGGTCGCGGCAGCGGCTCGCGGAACGGCGAACGCGCGGGCGCGAAGACCGAAGCGAAGGGCGGCAACCGCGCCGGCCGCGGCGGCGCGAAGCGTCGCGCGCGCGGCGGTGCGGGGCAGGCCGAGGGGCGATCCGGACGGAGCGGCGGCGCGAAGAGCGGCGGTCCGCGCCGGCGAGGCGGTCGGCCGAACGCCCGCCCCGCGACGCGGTAGTCCCGCGCTCGGAAGCCGCTCCGGCGCGGCCGTGACGGGCCCGGCGCGCGCTTCGCGCTTCGAGGCCCGGTGCACGCGCTTCGGTGCGGCCGCGTCGCGTACGACCCGCCGCGGCGCTTTGGATCCGTCCGGGGGACGTCGAGGGCGAGTCGCCTTCGCGTCTGTCTCGGGCAGGCGGACTAGGCGTAGGGTCCGATCAGCGAGACCAGCACGTAGCTCACGCCGCCGACCAGCGTCGCGGCCGCCAGGCCCACGGCCAGGGGGCGGAGGCCGAGTCCGCGCAGTCGCGCGAAGCTCGTGCCGAGTCCGACGGCCGCCATCGCGACGGTCAGCAGGAGCTTGGCGAGGTCCGTCGTGGCTTCGATCAGTCCGTTCCAGGCGTCGGCGCCGAGCAGGCCCCAGAAGGGCTCCGAGCCTGCGTCGCCGAGCGTCCGGATCAGGCTCATCGCGATGAAGCCGAAGACGAAGAGCGGGATCGCCGCCTGGAGCTGTTGCGAGAGCGGCGCGTCCGGTCGCCTTCGTCGGGTCGCGAACGCCATCGCCGGGATCACCGCGACCATGAACATGTTGCGCTGGAGCTTCGTGACCGTCGCTGCGTCGAGGGCCTCGGGCGAGCCGAACTGCTCGGCGTAGACGAGACCGGCGCCGGCGACCTGGGCGGTGTCGTGGATCGCCGTGCCGAGGAAGAGGCCGACCAGGGTCGGGTCACCGTCGAAGAGCGTGTGCGCGAGAAAGGGGTGGAGCACGAGCGCGACGAGCCCGAAGAGCGTCACGCAACCGACGGCGTAGCTGACCTCGTCGTCGGTCGCCTCGATCGTCGGCGCGAGGGCGACGATCGCCGAGTTGCCGCAGATCGCGGTCCCGACCGCGATGAGCGTCGAGAGCCGCGGGGGCAGCGAGACGGCGCGACCGATCCGCGTGACCAGGATCAGCGCGGTCGCGATGCAGCCGATCACGATCGGCAGGCCGACCAGCCCGATCGTCCCGGCGGCGGCGAGGCTCAGGCGGATGCCGAGGAGCGCCACGCCGATCCGCAGGAGGCGCTTCAGCGAGAGGCGGAGGCCCGGCTCGAAGATGGGCGGCAGGCCGATCGAGTTGCGGATCGCGAGGCCGAGCAGGATCGCGACCAGGATCGGTGAGAGCGGGGCGCCCGAGAAACCGAGTCCGTCCGAGAAGCCGGCCGCGACGAGGCTGCCGATCCCGGCGATGGCGAGGGCCAGCGCGAGGCCCGGGACGATCTCGCCGAAGCGCGCGAAGCGGGCGTTGCCGGCGTGCTGCCAGGGCGCCCAGCGTTCGCGCTCGGCCTCGGTCTCGCCCGGACCCAGCACGTCGGGCAACCCCTCCATGCTGTCCAGGTATTCGACGAGCTCGGGATTCGAATACGGATCCCCGGCGGATCGATTCGGACGGATCGGCTCCAATCGGTTCTCCCTCGAAGGGCGGGCGCAGGTCCCACCGCGCAGCGAAGGTAGTCGATCGCCGCGCGCGGAGCCGTCCGGCTATTCCGCCGAAGCGACCCTCGCGGAGCCGTCCGGCTAATTCGCCGAAGCGACCCTCGCGGCTCCGTCCGGCTATTCCGCCGAAGCGACCCTCGCGGCGTCGTCGGGGTGGTCCGCCGAAGCGACCTTCGCGGCGCTCAGGAAGAAGAGGCCGCCCATCACGATCTCGATCACGATGAACTGCGTCGCGAAGTCCGCGCCGGACACGAGGTGGGCGAGCGTCCGGCCGAAGGCCGCGCCGAGAAGCAGGAAGCCCGAAGCGCGTAGCCAGGTCGGCGCCTGTCGGTAGGCGCCCCAGAGTCCGAAGCCGCCCAGGCAGAGGAAGAACCCCGTGAGATCGCCCGCCTGCGTGCTGCGGGCGACCCCGTCCAGCAGCGGCATTCCCAGCGCTTCCGCCGCGCCCTCGGCGTCGACGATCCAGCCGAGTCCCTGGAGAAAGAAGAAGGCCCCGAGCAGGCCGCCGAGAATCCGAAACGCCATCGTGCGCCTCCCTGTCGAAACGAAGGCGGCAGTCTAGTCGGCGCCGAGACGCCTGGCATCCACGCGCGGGCGGTACCGCGCGCGCCGGGGCGTTCTATCGTCGGCGATCCGGTCGCAGTGCGTGCGATCCGGATCACGCGGAGCAGGGGCGCACATGGCGAATCATCTGGCAGGCAGGGTCATCGTGATCACGGGCGCGGGCGGCGGCTTCGGCCGGCTCGTCGCACAGAAGACGGCAGCGCGCGGTGCCAGGGTCGTCGCGTCCGACGTCGACGCCGACGGGCTCGAAGAGACGGTCGCGAGCATCGAAGCCGAAGGCGGGCAGGCGCTCGGCGTGCGCGCCGACGTCACCGACCGCACGGCCATGCAGGCGCTCGCCACCGCGGCCGTCGACCGCTTCGCGGCGATCGACGTCATGCTGAACAATGCCGGCGTGATGCCCCTCGCGTTCTTCACGGATCACGCCGAGGCGGCGGAGGCCTGGGATCGCTGTATCGACATCAACCTGAAGGGCGTCCTGAACGGCATCTGCGCGGTGCACGACGTGATGCTCGCGCAGGGGCGGGGGCACGTCGTGAACGTGTCGTCGATCTACGGCAACGGACCCGTCCCCGGCGCCGCGGTCTATGGCGCGACGAAGGTGGCCGTGCGCTTCCTGTCGGAGGCGCTCCGGCAGGAGTCGCAGGGACGGATCAAGGTCACGACGATCCGGCCAACGGGCGTTCCCGGAACGAAGCTCGGCGCGGGCATGATCAACCCGGCCGCGATCGAAGGCGTGCTCGGCGCCGGCGCCGAGGCGTTCATGGCGAAGATCGGGCAGGTCTTCGGCGAGGATCCGCCGGCGAACCTGACGGACGTCGACGGGATCGAGTACTTCGCGCTCGCTCCGGAGCTGCTCGCCGACCAGATCGTCTACGCGATCGACCAGCCCTGGGGCGTGTCCATCAGCGACGTGACCGTCCGCGCCTCGGGCGACGGTTACATGCTCTAGCTCGACGCCGCTCTCGGCAGGAGGAATCTTTCATGGCCGATCTCGAAACGCTCGCGGCCCAGGTGGCCGAGCTCCGAGACCTCGAGGAGATCAAGAAGCTCAAGTACCGCTACTTCCGGGCGATGACCCACCACGACCACGCGGCGCTGAAGGAGACTTTGACCGAGGACGTCGTGACCTCGTACTCCGACGGCAAGTACGTATTCGAGGATCGCGAGCAGCTCCTCGCGTTCCTGATCGATTCCCACGATCCCGAGGCCGGGATCCTCGCCTACTGGATGGCGGGCATGCCGGAGATCACGCTCCAGGGGGACGCGTCCGCGACGGCGATCTGGGCGATGTACCACTCCTTCTACAGCCAGAAGGCGGGCTTCGTGGACGAGATGTTCGTCTACTACGACGATGCCTACCGGAAGGAGGAGGGCGTCTGGCGCATCGCGAAGACCGGGTACACCCGCGTGATCAACCAGATCCTCGATCGACGCGAGATGCCGTACCGGATGCAGGCGCCCCAGTGGGCCGTCGACGCCGAGGCGGCCGCACGGGGCGGGTCCGGCGACTGAACCGATCCCGACCGCGTGCCCGCCCGCCCGTGGCGCTCGGCGCTAGGCGCTCGCGCCCGGGGAGGGATAACCGCTCGTGAACCCGCCGTCGGCGACGAATTCGGAGCCGGTCGAGTAGCTGCTCTCGTCCGAGGCCAGGAAGAGCGCGAGCTTCGCGATCTCTTCCGGGCGCCCGGTCCGCTTCATGGGCGCGTGGCGCGCCGTGTGTTCGTCGAGCAGCGCGTGCGTCGCGGCCAGGAGGGCTTCGTCCTCGACCGCGAGGTGGGTGTAGATGAAGCCCGGATGGATCGAGTTCACGCGGATCCCGCGGTCGGCGACCTCCCGGGCCGCGGCCTTCGTCATGCCGCGCACGGCCCACTTCGCGCCGATGTAGGACAGGATGCCCTCCATGCCCATCAGCCCGTCCATCGACGAGATGTTGATGATCGAGCCACCGCCAGCCCGGGTCATCGAGGGGACGACGCTCTTCATGCCGAGGAAGACGCCGGTCTGCAGCACGTCGGTCACGCGGCGGAAGCTGTCGAGGCTCATCTCGTAGAAGGGCGCGGCCTCGGCGATCCCCGCGTTGTTCACGAGCGTGGTGACCGGGCCGAAGGCCGCCTCGGTCGCCGCGACCGCGTCCTGCCAGTCCGGCTCGCGCGTGACGTCGAGGTGGAGGTAGGTCGCGGCGTCGCCGATCGCGTCGGCCACGGTCGCGCCTTCGTCGTCCCGCACGTCGCAGACCGCGACGCGGGCGCCCTCGGCCGCGAAGCACTCGACGAAGGCGCGCCCCATGCCGCGGGCCGCGCCGCTCACGAGCGCGACCTTGCCGTCCAGCCGTCCCATACCGCCTTTCCCTTCGACGCTCAGGCCATCTCGCGATTGACCGGCTCCTCGAAGGTCCCGAAGAGCTTGTCGTAGAACATCGTCAGCGTGGCGTAGTTGCCGTGGTTCATGTCGACGTGGTGCGCGTGGTGGACGCCGGTGATGTAGTCGACGGTCCGGAAGAACCAGTTGTCGGCAGGAAGGCGGGTGTAGGTGTGATTGATCGTGTTCAGCTGCGTGAAGATCAGCGTCGCGATCGCCGCGGAGACCGCGTGGAGCGGGCCGCCGCTGATCAGCGCGACGATCGGCATGGAGCCCAGGAAGAGGGCGAGGCCGATGAAGGTCTCCAGCGGATGGACGTAGAGCGAGTCGGACCAGGTGGGTTTGCGCGCCTGGTGGTGGAGCGCATGCACCTTGCGGAGCAGGTCGCCGTGGAAGAGCGAACGATGGGTCCAGTAGTACATGAAGTCGAAGATCGCGAGGATCGCGACGATCTCGAGCAGGTGCTGCCAGAGCGGGCGCGCTTCGAAGCTCACGGTGAAGGGCAGGATCGTGACGAAGAAGCCCAGGTTCGTGTACTTGCCGACGTTCTCGCTCGCCTTCATGCCGTCGCGGAAGCTCTTGCGGGACATCTTGACCTTGTCGACCTCGCGGTTCTCGAGGCGCAGCTCCTCCATGACGGGGATGCTGAACACGAGCTTCTTGCCGAGGATCGTGAGGGCGACGAGGGTCGCGACGTAGGCCAGGGCGGCCAGCCAGTCGTAGGTCATGGGATTCTCCGATTCGGAAGGGCTCGTTGCGAGCCGTTTCGGGCGGTCTAGACGTGACCGAGCGCCGCATCGGCGGCGGTCGGGTTACGGGGTTCGGTGAGCAGCGCGGCGAGGCGTCGGGCCGCCTCCGGCCCGAGGTCGCGCCGCAGGCGCCGCGCCAGTCGGTCGAGCGGCTCACCCTCCTGGGGCGCGCCGTCGAAGATCTCGCGCTCGAGTCCGAGCGCGTCGTAGAGCGCTTCGGCGCCGCGCTGGAGGGCCGCGAAGCGCCGGGTTCCGATCGCGGCCGCATAACTCGCGTCGAGCGCATCGAGCGCCGAGACGGAGTCGCGGATCAGCGTCTCGCCGGCCTCCGAGAGGAGGAAGACGACGCCGCGCCGGTCGCGCGGATCCGCTTCGCGGCGCAGGTAGCCCATCCGCTCGAGCTCGCGGGCGGTCGCGCTGATCGCCTGTCGGGAGATGCCCTGAACCCGGGCGAGGGCCGCGACGCGCGCACCTTCCGGCCCGATCAGGGGCAGCACCTGGGCGTGCGACATCTTGAGGCCGTCGTGGCCGCGCGCCGTCGTGTCGTCCATCAGCGTTCGCTGGACGTCGACGGAGAGGAGGGGCAGCGCGCCGATCGACGCGGCGCCGCTCGCGATCGGGAGCACATCGGGCGCGCCCGAGCGCGCACGCAGCAGGCGCGTCGCCGCCTCTTCGAAGCGGTTCATCACGTCGTGGCCGACGCGCTCCGCGTATTCGGAGGAGAGGAGACGGAGCTGGCGGCCCGCGTCCGCGATCAGCCGACGTCCGCGCCGGGTCAGCGCGATCAAGCGGGTCCGCCCGTCGTTCGGGTCGGCGCGGCGTTCGGTGAACCCCGCTCGCTCGCAGGCGCTCACGAGTTGGCTGACGGCCTGGGGCGAGATCGAGAGCGCGTCCGCGAGGGCGCGGAGCGGGCGCGGGCGCTCCGCCACGAGCGAGAGGACGGGGCCGAAGCTCGGCCGCAGATCGGGGTAGCCGTCCTTCGCTTCGAGCCGCCCGAGCATGCGGTTCTCGAAATCGCGCGCGACGCCGATCAGATGGCGGGCGGTATTCGAGCGGTAGCGCGACCAGACGTCGTCGCGCATCGCGCCCGATCGGGCGTCGAGCGTCGCGCGGAGGGCGGTTTCGACCATGTCCGGAGGCTAGGGGAGCGCGGGGATT
>JBCCZJ010000175.1:0-9695 GCA_039187915.1 Myxococcota bacterium | reverse complement strand
TCCCCGACCGCCCCGGCAACAAGCTGGCCTTCGGTCACCTGAACGTGCTGAAGAATCCCCACGTGGGCGTGATCTTCATGATCCCCGGCACGCCCGAGACCCTGCGCATCGACGGTCGTGCCGAGCTGACCCGCGATCCCGAGCTCCTCGAGCGACTCGCGGCCCGGGGCCGCCCGGCGCTGCTCGGGATCCGCGTGCGGATCGACCAGTGCTTCTTCCACTGCGCGAAGGCGTTCCTCCGGTCGAACCTCTGGAAGCCCGAGAAGTGGGGCGAGGCCCATCGCGTCTCCTTCGGCGAGATGTTCGCCGCCAAGACCGGCAGCGATGCGTCCGTCGCGCGCGGCTACGACGAGGCGATCGCGAAGAACTACGCCGAGGAGCTCTGACGCACGGACGGTCTAGCGGCGGTACTTGTCCATCCGCTGGACGACGTTCGTCAGGTATCGGCGCGTCTCGCGATAGGGGAGCTGCCAGACGAGCTTCCGATAGACGTCCTCCGGCGACAGCGCGTTGATCTCGCGGAAGGCCGCCTTCGGGCGCGTCCGACCCGTGAACGCGCGAAACACGTTGCCGGCGCCGGTGTTGTAGGCCGCGATCGCGCAATAGAGCCGGCTACGCGGATCGCGGATGCCGGCCAGGTAGCGGTTCAGCACGATGTCGAGATAGATCGCGCCGATCTGCACGTTGCGCTCGGCGTCGTAGAGGTACGACGGGGCGAGCAGACGCGGACGACCGTAGAGGACGGCGCTCGCGTCCTTGCCGGCGCTCCGCGGCACGATCTGCATCAGGCCGTACGCCGGCGCGGGCGAGCGCGCGAGCGGATTGAAGGCGGACTCGGTCTCGATGATCGCGAAGACGAGCGCCGGATCGAGGCTGCGCGCGCGCGCGTGCCGATCGACCAGCTCGAGATAGCTGCGGGCCCGCGCCGGGAAGCGACGCGGCAGCGGCGGGGGCCGGCCCGCCGGGGGCGCTTCCGCCCGGGACGGCGGCGGCTCCGGCTCGACCTCCGGCAGGACCGGACGCGGGATCGCCTGCGGCGTGAAGCCCGGCATCGGCGCCGCGAAGTCGCCCCGCTGGAGCCGCTCGAGCTGGGCCAGGACCGTCGCCGGATCGAGCGGGATCTCCACCTGCTGCATCGTCTCGCGCCCGATCTCGACCTCCCGTCGCTGGGCTCGGGCGACCAGCAGCCCGACCACTGCGTCCAGCGCTGCGGGATCGAGCGCGGCGTCGCCGGTCAGCAGCGGCCAGAGGATCGGCGTCGACGCGAGCGGCGCGGACTCGAGGGGCGCCTCGTCCGCCATCGAGTCCGCGGCCCGCGACTCGATCTCGCGGGCGATCGGATCCCGTGCCACCGCTTCGTCGACGCCCTCGACGAGCGCGGCGCGCACCCGTCGTCGCAGGCCGTCCAGCCCGATCTCGCCGTCGAGGGTCTCGAAGACGAGCGCCTCTCGCGCGAAGTCGACCTGGCGGCGCTCGCGCCCGCCCTCGCCGTACTCGATCCAGACGAAGCGCTCGTCAACGGTCGGCTCGCCCCAGACCGCCGCGCGTTCCGCCTGGACCGCCGCGACGACGGCGGCCTCGATCTGGCGGAGATCCGCCGCCGCCGAATCGACCGCGGCGTCCGCTGCACGGAACCGCGCGGCGGCGTCGCCATCGAAAGCCGCAGCGCGCGCCGCCTCGAGCCGCTCGAATGCGGCGCGGGCCTCGTCGGCCGAGCTCGGCGACTGCGCCGCCGCGTGCACCGGCGCCAGCACCAGAAAGCCGACGAGCGAAGCCTTCGCGATCGAAGGCCCACGGCGGTCCGCGCGGCGTCTCCCCTTTCGCTGCCGTTCCGTCACGTGCCCCTCCACCAGAGAGGGTCACGTGCCCCTCCCGACCCGAGAGGATAGGAGGCCGACGGGGTTGCCGCGTCCCCGCGGCTACTTCATCGTCGGGAGCCCGCGAAGGAGTCTCCATGTCTGCCGCCTCTCCGTCCTCTCCGCTGCGCGTCGCCGTGATCGGCGCCGGCCCGTCCGGCCTGACCGCCGGCCGCGAGCTGTCGCGCGCGGGCTTCCGTCACTTCACGATCTTCGACAAGGCCGATGCCGTCGGCGGCACCTGGCACCAGCACTCCTACCCGGGACTCGCCTGCGACGTGAAAGCCGCGGCCTACACGTTCTCCGACGCACCGAACCCGGAGTGGAGCGCGACCTTCGTCGAACAGAAGGAGATCGAGGCCTATCTCCAGCGCATGGCCCGCGAGTTCGGCCTGACACCCCACCTCGCCCTGGGCACCGAGATCACCCGCTGCCGCTACGAGTCCGACGGGACCTGGCAGCTCGAGACCGCGAGCGGTGATCGGCACGAGTTCGACGTCGTGATCAACGCGATGGGCAACCAGCACACGCCCCTCTTTCCGGATGTGCCCGGCCTCGACACCTTCGAGGGCCCGTCCTGGCACTCGACCGAGTGGGACCACGACGTCCCGCTCGCGGGCAAGCGGATCGTCCTGATCGGATCCGCCGCAGCGGCGGTCCAGATCGTGCCCGAGATCGCGAAGGTGGCGGGGCACCTGACCGTCCTCCAGCGCACGCCGAATTGGATCCTGCCCCGCGGCGCCAAGCCCTACTCCGACCTCAGTCGCTCGCTCCTCGACCTGGCTCCGCTCCGCAGACTCCACCGCTGGTTCCACCACAAGATCATGCACCTCTCGACCGGCGCCTTCATCGTCGGCGACAAGATCCAGGCGCGCGTCGAGAAGATGGGCCTCGACCACATCGCCGACGCCGTGAAGGACGACGCGCTGCGGGAAGCCGTGACGCCGAAGTCGCGCTTCGGCTGCAAGCGCCCGCTGATGTCCGACTTCTACTACCCGGCCCTCCAGCGCGACAACGTCCGGCTCGTCCCCCACGCCGCGCGCGAGATCGTCGCGGACGGCGTCGTGACCGTCGAAGGCGAGAAGCTCGACGCGGACGTCGTGATCTACTGCACCGGTTACAAAGTCATGGACTTCGAGCGGATCGACGTGCTCGGCGCCGGCGGAGCCTCCCTCGCGAAGCGGATGGAACAGGCGCCCGAGGCCTACGTCGGCGCCGCCGTCCCCGGCTTCCCGAACTACTTCTTCGCGCTGGGCCCGAACGCTCTGGTCGCTTCGACGTCCTTCTTCGATGCGGCCGAGATCAACGTGAAGGCGATCGTCCGGCTGCTCGGCGAGAAGGAGCAGGCCGGCGCGCGCGCCATCGACGTCACGCCGGAAGCCCACGAGCGGTACAACGCGTGGATCGTCGAAGCCCGCTCGGTCTTCTCCTGGGGAACCGACGCCTGCAACAGCTACTACCGCACGCCGACCGGCCATACGCCTTTCCTCTTCCCCGGCGACATCGCGACGTTCTGCCGACAGCGGGACGAGATGACCCTCGCCGACTTCCGAGAGGTCTAGCGTCGGCATGGCGCTCTCGTTCCAGCTCTATTGGTCCTTTCGGAGCCCCTACTCCTATCTCGTGCTGCGCCGCCTCGTCGAATTCGTCGAGGGACACGACGTCGAGTGCGACGTCCGCCCGGTCTACCCGATCGCCGTGCGCACGCCCGAGTTCTTCGACAAGGTGAATCCGCTCTGGCCCCCCTACCTGATGCGCGACACGACGCGGATCGCCGAGAGGGAGGGGATCCCGTACCGCTGGCCACGGCCCGACCCGATCGTGCAGGACATGAAGACCCGCAGGATCTCGCCGGACCAGCCCATCATCCGACGCCTCACGCGCCTCGGCATCGCCGCCGCCGAGCGCGGCCGGGGCCTGCCCTTCATCGACCGGGTGAGCCGCATCATCTTCGACGGCAGCGTCGACGGCTGGAACGAGGGCGACCACCTCGCCGAGGCCGCGAGCGCGGCGGGCGTCGATCTCGCCGAGCTCGAGGCCTTGATCGAGAAGGATCCGGACCGCTACGAAGCGGCGATCGAAGCGAACCAGCAGGCCCTCGAAGCGGCAGGCCACTGGGGCGTACCGACGATGGTCTTCGAGGGCGAGCCCTTCTTCGGGCAGGATCGCCTCGATCTGCTCGTCTGGCGGATGAAGCAGCACGGGGCCCAGGCGCGCTAGCACCGGTCCGCGCGGAAGGCCTACGAGAGCGCCACGTCCAGTACGAGTCCGATCAGGAAGAAGGCGCCGTATCGCCGCGTGAACCAGAACGCGACGCCGACGAAGTAGAGGGGCCAGACCCCTTCCGGGAACTCCTTCGGCGGACGTTCCGGCCGCGGGTAGCGGAAGACCTGGAAGACGCGCCCGAGCGAGAGCGCCGAGAGCAGCGTCACGAGCATGACCGGATGAAAGAAGCCGGTCGCCACGAGATAGACGACGACCGGGTACTGCGCGAGCAGCAGGCCGACGGTGACCTTCCGCGACAGGGACTCGCCGAGGATCACCGGCAGCGTCCGGATCTTCTTCCCTTCGTCGAAGGCGAGCTTGTCCGTGTGCTTCCCGAAGAGCACGGCCGTCGGGCCGAGTGCGTAGGCCAGACTCGCGATCGCGACCTCGTGGCTCCATACGCCGGTGATCACGAAGTAGCTGCCGCCGACCATGAGCGGGCCCCAGACGAGCAACACGGCGGGCTCGCCCAGGCCGATGTATTTGAGGGGCCACGTGTAGAAGAGCACGAAGAAGAGACCGCTCGCGAGGAGCGTGAGGGTGATGCCGGCGCGGTCGGAGACGAAGACGAGATAGAAGCCGATCGCGAGGGCGACGCCGCCCGTGATCGAGGCGTAGGTGACGAGCTGTCGGACGGTCAGGAAGCCATCCTCGACCGTCTGCGGGCCGTACTGGGTCCGGAAGTAGTTCCCCTGGTCCACGCCCTTCCAATGATCGGTCAGGTCGTTCACCAGGTTGTTGGTCGCGTGCGCGAGGCAGAGCCCCGCCGTCACGAGGACGAAGAGCCCCCCGTCGAAGCCACCGGCCTTGTAGGCGAGGACGCCGGCGAAGGCGGACGACGTGAACGTCATCACGATCACGGCCGACCGCGTGGCGATCAGCCACTTCGAGACGAGATCGAGCGCGTCCCACTGCTGCTTGTCGATCCGGGGCATCTCGGTCAGCGCCCGTCCCCACATCGCGACGTCCGGCATCTCGCTCCTCCTGGGGCCCGGCCCCGATGCAGCATTCTACGTCTCCCGGCGGCGCTCGCCCCTCGCTAGGCTGCGCGGCGTCGCCGTCGCGACGGGAGCCGCCCATGCCGTTCATCGACTACGCCCCGGAAGAGACCCTGCGCGACGCGCGCGCGCGTTATTTCGCGTCCTGTGGGCTCGGTGACGGCGGCTATGACGACGAGTGGGTCGTGTTTCGCGCCCGCGGCGTGCCCTACGCGGCCTTCCCGAACACGCCCGAACGCGTCCGCTCCGTCCGACTGCACGACATCCACCACGTGGTGGCCGGATACGACACGAGCTGGGTCGGGGAAGGAGAGATCGCCGCCTGGGAGCTCGCCTCGGGCTGCAAGGATCACTACGCCGCGTGGGTCCTGAACGGCCTGGCGTTCCTGATCGGCCTCGTGATCGCGCCGGGCAAGACCCGCGAGGCCTGGCGCCGCGGACGCGCGACGAAGAACCTCTACGACGGCGAGTGGGACGAGGCGATCCTCGATCGCAGCGTCGGTGAGGTCCGCCTCCAGCTCGATCTGGCGTAGTCGTCGCGACGAATCGATCGCCGGGATTCGGCGGAGATCGCCGCGCGCGCCGGCGCTGCGCCTCAGTCGTCGATCGGGAGCGCGTAGGCGACGACCGCGTCGCCCGGGACGGTGCCCAGGGTGCCGTGGCCGCCCGCCGCGATGACGACGTACTGGCGTCCGCCCGGACGCACGCGATAGGTCATGGGCGTCGCCTGCCCGCCGGCAGGCAGCCGGTCCTGCCAGAGGAGCGCGCCGGTCTCGACCGAGTAGGCACGCAGGTAGGCGTCCATCGCCGCACCGATGAAGACGAGCCCGCTCTTCGTGACGATCGGCCCGCCCATGCTCGGCAGCCCGAAGTCGAGGCCGATCGGGAAGAAGGGCACCATGTCCCGGGTCGTGCCGAAAGGCACGGACCAGAGCTTCTCGCCGCTCTCGAGGGAGACCGCCATCAGCTCGCCCCAGGGCGTGGGGATGCAGGGCACACCGAAGGGCGAGAGGAGGACGGACTGGTCGATCAGATAGGGCGTGCCCGCCATCGCGCTGATCCCCATGTGGAGATCCGCCGCGGCCGGGCGGACGCCGCTCTCGCGCGGGATCAGGCGATGGACCTGCGCGACGTAGTTCTGGTTCAGCACGACGACGCGACGCTCGGGGTCGTGGGCGAGGCTGCCCCAGTTCGCGCCGCCTGCGACGCCGGGATACTGAATCGATCCGCCGAGACTCGGCGGCGTGAAGATGCCTTCGTTGCGGAGCGTCTCGATCCGCTCGCGGCAGGCCCCGCGATCCCACGGCGTGAAGCCGAACGCCTGATCCGGCGCGAGCGTATGCGGGTGGAGCGGCTTCGGAAAGGTCGGGAAGGGCTGGGTCGGCGCCGTCGTCTCGCCCGGCACGTCCGTCTGGGGCACCGGCCGCTCCTCGACGGGAAAGAGCGGCACGCCGGTCTCTCGATCGAGCAGGAAGAGGTGGCCCATCTTCGTCGGCTGCGCGACGGCGGCGATCGCCCGGCCGCCTTTTTCGACGTCGAGAAGCGTCGGCTGGGACGCCACGTCGTAGTCCCACAGATCCTGGTGGACCGTCTGGAAGCGCCAGACCGGCTCCCCGGTCTCGGCGTCGAGGGCGACCGTCGAGCTGCCGTAGTGATCGAAACCCTTTCGATGGCCGCCCGCGAAATCGGGACTCGGGTTGCCGAAGGGCACGAAGACGAGGCCGCGCTCCGGGTCCGCGGACAGGATCGACCAGGCGTTCGGCGTTCCGCGATGGAAGCGCGGCTCGCCTTCCGCCGGCGGCAGGGGCGCCACTCCGGGCGGCACGGGATCGAACGCCCAGCGCAGCGCGCCGGTCCGCACGTCGAAACCACGAATCACGCCCCCGGGCGCGTCGATCCGTCGATTGTCCCGAACCATCGCGCCCGTCACGACGACGTCCCCGATCACCGTCGGCGGCGACGTCATGTAGGTCTCGCCCGGCTGGATCTCGCCGAGCCCTCGATCGAGATCGACGCGCCCGCCCTTCCCGAAGTCCGCGCAGGGTCGACCGGTCTTCGCGTCGACGGCGACCAGCCCGTTG
Source organism: Myxococcota bacterium (assembly GCA_039187915.1). Taxonomy (GTDB): domain Bacteria; phylum Myxococcota_A; class UBA9160; order UBA9160; family UBA4427; genus UBA4427. Next base: position 2,495 of record JBCCZJ010000175.1, on the reverse strand, counting down.
TCGAGCGTGCCCATGAACACCCGCGACACACAGACGCCCTCGGCTTCGCCACGGCGTTCGGCCGCGTCCACCTCGTCGTCGGCCGCCCAGTAGGCGACGCCGCGGCACGTGAGCGTCATGTCGCTCTCGAGCACCGGCTCTGCATCGTAGACCCAGCGCTCTTCCCCCGTCTCCGCGTCGAGGGCGAAGATCCGGGAAAGGGGAGAGCAGAAGTAGAGCGTGTCGCCCTGCAGGATCGGCGTCGCCTGAAAAGCGAGCTTCTCCGCTCCGGGCCGTATGCCGGGCACGTCGCCCGTGTGATAGGTCCAGGCGACCTCGAGATCGTCGACGTTCTCCGGACCGATCTCGGCGAGCGGCGAGTAGCGCGTGCCCCCTGGATCTCCGCCGTAGGTCGGCCAGCCGGCCGGCGCGGCCTCCTCCGCGAACGCGCCCGGGACGTGCGCGCAGAGGCCTGCCGCGGCGAGGAGGAGCATCGAAATCCGAAGCCTCATCGCGCCGGCGCCCCGCCTCGCGCGACCCTCGCCGGTCCGTTCGCCGCCGCGGCCGGTTCATCGGCGAAGAGCCCGCTCTCCGCCGGCGACGGAGCCCCGTCCGGATCGATCCGGACGACCTTCGGCACGCCCTCTTCGATCTGCCACGTCGGGCCGTTCGAGTTGGACGTCCAGATCCGGCCCTGCCCGTCGAAGTCGACCTCCCGCGTGTAGGTCACCCGGGTCGGCAGGGGATAGACCGTGAAGGCCTCCGTCTCTGGTCGGAAGCGGATCATCGTGTCGCTGTTCGTGCCGCAGATCCAGACGTCGTCGGTCCCGGGCTCGACGGCGAGCGCATAGGGCGTCTCGCTGCCGAGCGGCTCGATCGGGAGCGGCCAGGTCCGGAACGTGCGGGTCCCGAGATCGAAATGCGCGATCAGGCTCTGCGAGAAGCTCGGGATCCAGAGCCCGCCCTTCGAATCGAAGCGCAGCCGGCGCGGCGTCTCGAAGGGCGTCTCGATCATCTCGACCTCGAGGGAGTCCGGATCGATGCGGCCGATCTTGTGCTCGTTCAGCTGGCTGAACCAGACGCCGCCGTCCGGGGCGATGTCGATGCCGTAGGGCACCGGCATCTTGATGCCGTCGCCGTCCGCGGCGGCGCCGCGGATGTCGATCACCCGCCCGAGGCGGAGGAAGAAAGGCGTGAGCCGCAGGATCAGGGCCTGGCCGAAGTTTCGCGCGGGCAGCCGCAGGTGGCGCTGCGCGTTCGTCGCGGGATCGAACATCCCGACGTGGTTGGTCGCGGCCATCGTGTACCAGATGCGACCGCGCTGATCGAAGCGGAGCGTGTGCGGATAGATCCCGGCCTCGACCTCGTGGATCTCGAAGGCTTCGGTCCGGGGATCGAATCGCGCCAGCTGGTTGCCACTCGCGAGCGTGATCCAGATCGATCCGTCCGGCGCGGTCTGCAGCGAGTGGGGACCGACGTACTTGTTGTCCGCCGCCTCCTCGCGCGAGCTGCTCGCGAAGACCCCGCCGAGCGGCAGGTCGCCGTGGGGCACGGTCCAGCTCTTCCGAATCGGCGTCGGGCCCGAGAGGTCGAGCCGATGGAGCTGATCCTGGGGTCCGTCGACCGAGTAGAGCCGACCGTCGGGGTGGACCATGACGTCGTGCTGGTTCGAGCCATGGCCGCCGAGCGGCCATTCCTCGATCACGGCGCGGCGCGCCTCCGCGCTCGGCAGAGCGTAGGCGTGGCGATCGAAGTCGTCCGGCACGAGCTCGGCGACGGCGAGATCGTGCTCGTAGGCCTCGATCAGGATGGCCGGCAGCTTCTCGCGGAGCGAGCGGCTGATCATGGCGCCGCGCGTCCCCATCAAACGGATCAGCTTCTCCCACTCGTCGTGCGATCGCTCCCGCCGGGTTGCCCAGTTGCCCTGCTGATGACAGTACGTGCACTGCTGCTTGAGCTCCGCGCGCTCGGACGGGTCGTCGACGCGCCGCAAGACACGGTCGTACCAGACGTTGGCGGGCAGCTGATACGCGACCTCGATCGGCGCCTCGGTCCGCGCGAGGACGACGTCGACGGGCGCCGTCCGGCTCGGCGCGAGGCCGTCCCGGCGGAGATCGTCCCAGCCGATGCGCCGGACGCGGAGCGTGTAGCCGTCGGGATGGGCGAGGAGCGGCGAGACGTAGCGACCGGCGTCGTCGGTGAAGACGGTGATCGCATGGCCGGGATCGCCGTGCAGGAAGCTGACCATCGCGCCGGCGATCGGGCGGCCGTCCTCCGCCGCGGTCACGCGGCCGAAGAAGCGCTCGGCGCGGGCCGCCCCCGCGAGCGCGAAGGCCAGCAGCACCACGAGCCCGAAGCGCGCGGCGCCGACTCGCCGGACGCCGACCGACCTCCGCATGGCGCTTCCCCCTCCTCGTCGCGGCGCGGGGTCGACCGCGGCGCGCAGCCGATATCCTAGCAAGATGATGCGCTCGACCGGCCGCGCTCGCCGCCCGCCCGCCCTGCCCGCCGCGATC
>JBCCZJ010000174.1:0-9732 GCA_039187915.1 Myxococcota bacterium | reverse complement strand
TCGAACCCCCGACCCTCAGGTTCGAAGCCTGATGCTCTATCCAGCTGAGCTACCGGCGCGCAGTGTCGTCTTCTCGGTCCCGCGGAGCGAGAACAACGGACGACGTCGAGGCAATCCGTGTGAGCACGGAGACCTGAGGGCATTCGGAGGCTAGCAGAACGCCTCGCTCGCGACACGAGTGCGGGCCGATCGGCCCGCACTCGTGTCGCGGATTCGCTTCCCATCTTCCGAGCGGGTCCGGGTCGCTTCTGGCTCGGACTCAGCTCGGTCGGGAGCGGCGCGACAGTCCGATCAAGCCCAGTCCGATCAGGAGCGCCGTGCTCGGCTCGGGCACGGTCGTGCTGGCGCTGAGCGCGAAACCGCCCCCGAAGAAGTTCCACGGGATCGCGGCGCCGGCGGGAACCACGGTCGTGCCGCCGTCGAGGGAGTAGAGCGGCTGCAGGGTGTTGTTCGCGTCGTCGAAGGCGATCGCCAGATGGATGTCGCCCGTGATCTGGCTGGCGAGGATCGGGACGGAGGTGCGGCCGATCGAGACGAGATCGCCGGCCTGGGATTCGCGGACGGCCGAGAGGATGCTCAGGCCGAGTCCGGAGCCGCCGCCGAGTACGCTCGCGACGTCGGGCAGCGTATTGGAGAGCCCGAAGCTCAGCTGATGGACGTTGCCGGTCGCGCTGTTGATCGAGCCGATCGAGAGGTTGATGCCCTGACTCGGGGCGAAGGTCGACGCGGTCCACACGCTCGTCGCGGTGAAGTCGCCGCCGAAATCGAGCTGGACGCCCTGGCCGGCCAGACTCGAGACCTCCGTCTCGAGCGGGGCCGGCAGGAACCCGCCTTCACCCGGATTGGCGAAGCGGATCGTGGAGCCGGACTCGACGACGCTGCCGACGAGGCCGTCACTCCAGGCGGGGGAGATCATGCCGTCGTCGAAGTCGTCGAAGACGCCGCGCTCCGGGATGGAGAAGCGCTCGGCCGTGAAGTCGTAGGGCTGCGTCTGGGCGGCGGCCGAGGTCGCGCAGATCACGGCCACGAGCAGAGCGAAGGGAGAAGTCAGGTTCGGGAGCAGCGTTCGCAGGCGCATCGGATCCACCTCTCGTCGGAGGGAGCGCGAACGTCGTCCGTCCGCGATCCAGGTCGAGGCTGGATACTGACACGTCGATGCTCGTTAGGCGAGCCGATTTCGGCGCATTCTCCGACCGCCGAGCCCCCGGCGGGACGGGGCGATGGGGGGCGTCGTCTCGCGCTTCGGTGCTAGGCGGCCGCGAGGCGTTCGACGCAGCGCAGGACCTCGGCCTGGTAGGCTTTGCCGCGCTCGTTGAAGAGGTCGAGTACGTGGAGCGAGGTCGGGACGTAGCCGAAGCCGATCTCGTGCTCCGGATGCCACTGGAAGATGGAGCCGCCGAGGCCCATCCAGCCGAAGAAGCCTTCCCGGCCCTCGTTGAGCGCGCGGCCGAGCTCCGGGCTTCCGACGTGGGTCGCGCGGAACGCGTTCACGCCGCCCTGGGAGAACGACGTCGGCATGATGATCATGTCCGCCTCGGTCGTCTCGGCGTGCAGCGCTTCGCAGGCCGCGGGGTCCAGCAGCTTCTGCTCGCCGAGCGTGCCGCCGGCCGCGAGGGCCGCGGCGATCTTCGCGAGGCTGCGCGCGTTCGAGTGGGTGTTCGCCGAAGGCGTCTCGCCCATCCGGATCGCGCGGTCGTTGAAGTCGGGGAAGCCGCCCTTGCCCTCGAGCGGCGGGACCGAGCGCCGGATCGTCGAACCCTTTCGCGCGCCGCGCAGGATCTGGTAGATCCGCACCCCGAGCTGGAAGACGTTCTTCTCGATCCGGCGTCCCAGCGCCTTCGGGAGCAGGCTCTGCAGGAAGACGAAGAGGAACGACACGACCTCGACCGGAGACACGCGGCCGATCTCGGCCGCGCGGAGGCCCGTGTACACCTCGACTTCGAGGGGCACGCTCACCTCCTCGCGCAGGAATTCGCCGATCGTGCGGCCGGCGGGATCGACGCGGCGAAAGACCTCGTTCGCGATCCAGCCGCGCGTGAGCGCGTGGTACTCGCGGCGCGTGTCGTCGCGCTCGGGGAAGCGCGCGCGCTGGGCCTCGACGGTCGGTGCGATGGCGTTCTTCTTGAGGTTCTCCGGGAAGAGGGCTTCGGGATCGAGCGACCGGTCGAAGCTCGCGAGGCCGGTCTCGTGGCGCATCAGGTCGGCGACCGCCAGGTCCTGCTTGCCGTTCTGCGCGAACTCGGGCCAGTAGTCGGCGATCTTCTTATCGTAGTCGAGCAGTCCGCGCCCGTGCAGCGAGGCGAGGGCGATCGACTCCATGCTCTTGCCGCTGCTGAAGATGTTGACGAGGGAGTCGGCCGTGAAGCTCCGATCTCCGATCTGGGTCGCCCAGAGATCGACGACCTTCTCGCCCTTGTGGTAGACGCAGAGCTGGGTGTTCCGCTCCGCGAGCGTCGCCATGCGGATGGCGTAGAGGTCGCGCACGGACTCGAAGCCGGGAGCGACGGTGCCTGCGATCTGGAGGTTCGGATTCAGCATGGGGACGAGCCTAGCTCTTCCTGCGTCGTTCCCATGCGACGCCGTCCCGGGTGGCGATCCCGCGGACGAGCGGATCGCGGCGCCAACGAAAACCGGGCCGTCCCGGAGGACGACCCGGCTCGGATCAGAGGCGCGTGTGCGGCTCAGAGCGCGGTGCAGAGGCGCTCGCCCGTCTGGGGGACCACGAAGCAGGCCCGGGAGCCGGCGTCGTCGTTCTCGACCCAGCCTTCGCCGAAGTCGGCGCCCTGGAAGGTGCCGCTCACGGTCCCGCTCAGGCCGTCCCGGGTGAGACGCAGGGCGACCCGGGCGTCGACCACGCCGTCCTCGAGCGGGAGGGCATGGCGCTCGGCGCGGAGGGCGACCAGCGCCGCGCGGGCCTCGTTCCGGGCATCGAGGGCGAGATCGGCCGCGCGCTCGGCGCCGGCCACGAGGAGGGCCGCTTCGTCGTAGCCCGCCTGGACCCGGGCAAGACCGCCCTGCGCGAGGCCGACTCCGGCCTGGGCGACCGCGACCGCGCCTTCGAGCGTCGGGACGACCGCAGCCTTCCAGGTGTTGCAGGTCGCGACGCGCGCCAGGCAGGGCGCGTCGTACCAGCGGCAGCTGCCGCAGTTGCGGTCGCGGGCGTCGTCGAGCGCCTCTTCGCGGTCGGCGAGCCAGTCCTGCGCGGTCCGCAGGGCGGCGCGCTCGTCTTCGAGGGCGGCCGATTCGGACTGGAGTCGGCCGCGGGCCTCCTGCAGGGCCCTGCGCTTCGCCTGGTAGTCGGCTTCCGCGAGGGCTTCCGCCTGTTCGGTCGCGGCGATCCGACCCGCGACGTCGACGATCCGGTCGACGGCTGCGTAGCGGTAGGGCAGGCGGGCGTTGGTCGAGCCCTCCATCCAGGCGCCTTCCGGGGTGAACGAACCCTCGAGGGCGTAGCCCCAGTTCGGCGTCTGGTAGCGGCCCCAGTGTCGGTAGCTCTCCGCCGTGAGGTGCTTGCCGTACTCGCGCAGCGCGACGCCGCCGAGCTCGGCCTCGTTCTCGATCAGCAGATCGAACGCCGAATCGCGGTGGGTCGGGAGGCGAAGGCGGACGGAGCTGCTCGCGGTATAGGTCACGTCGGGATGGATCGACTCGACGAAGCGCTCCGCCGTGAACTCGATGTGTTGCGCATTGAGCTCGAGCACCGACTGCGAGATCAGGAGCTCGCTCGCGGCGACGCCGTGGATCGACGCCATCCGCGCCGCATCGATCTCGACCGCCGTCTCCGACGCGATCCGCAGGAAGTTGTCCTCCGGCTCCGGGCCGAAGTAGAGGACCGAGGCCGCGCGCTCGCCCGGCATCGAGAGCCAGCCCGAGGCCTGCGCTTCGACGGGGGTGAGGTCGGGCAGGTCGAGGGAGAGCCAGGCCTCATGGCGCTCGTTCGGCGTGCCGGTGCCGGTCTTGCTCGTGATCACGGTGATCGGCAGCGGCTCCGCATTTCCGGCGAAGTCGAGGTCGAGCGAGAGGCTCGGCAGGATCGGCAGGACCACGTTGGGGTCGATCGAGCCGTCGATCACGCGGATACGGTCACCGGCGTGGTTCGTCGGATCTTCGTCGGTGATCACCACGCCCTCGATCTCGAGCGCGAGGAGAGGGACAGGGACGAAGGTGAGGGCGTCGAAGCGGCCGTAGAAGACCGAGTCGCCCGAGACCTCCGGGAGGACCTCCTGGATGGCCTGGGGCACCGACGGCGCGAAGGGGATCCGGCCGCCGTGCGACGCGCCATAGCCCTGCCCGACGGTCGTCACGTCGACGCCGAGGCCCCGCTTCGAGAAGGCGTCGACGGTCGGGACCGGGATGGCCTCGAGGCTGCCGGTGTAGATGAAGGGGTCGACCGGATCGAGGATCATCTCCCAGTGCAGGTCGCCGAAGGCGAATTCCAGGTCGCCGAGGAGCACGTCCTGCTCGGCCTGGAGCGGCCCCTCGCTGTAGAAGCGGACGTACCAGACGTCGGCATGGATCGGCACGTCGAGCTCGAGATCGGCGCCCTGCACCAGCTCGACGTTGACCTGCTCGTCGGCCGTCTGCACGTCGTCGGTCGCGAAGCGACCCACCCGGTGGTCGGGCATGCGGGTCGTCCCGCGCAGGCGCGGCGTGTTGGGGTCGATGAAGAGCGAGGCGTCGGGGAGGATCACGCTGCCATCGCTCGTGTAGATCTGGACGTCGCCGTTCACGGCGTACTGACCGAGCCAGAGCTCCTCCACGTCTTCCTGCGCGGCTTCGAGGTCGATGCCGGGGACGACCTGGATCGTGCAGTAGAACTCGTTGCAGGTCATCGGCTGGGGATCGAGCACCAGCGCGCCGGGGCCGACGGGCAGCTCGAAGAGGTCGAGGAAGCGGAGGAAGTCGCTCGTGCTGACGAAGCCGTCCCCGTCGAAGTCCGCATCCGCGTCCTCCCGCTGGAAGACGCCCGCGAACTCGATGAAGTCGGTCGTCGTGACGAAGCCGTCCCCGTCGAGATCGCCGTCGCAGAGATTGCCGAAGCCGTCGGCGTTGGTGTCGCGCTGGTCCGGGTTCGCCACGTAGAGGCAGTTGTCGACGGAATCGTCGACGCCGTCGGCGTCGCGGTCGGCCGCGAGGGCGGGGCTCGCGATCAGCATCGCGAGCGCGGTCAGGAGGAATCGTCGGATCATCATCTTCTTGCTTCTCTCTTCTGCTCGTGGGCCGTTGGGATCGGGCCCGAGGTGGGCGGCGCGTCGGCCGCTCTCGAGAGAGAAGGCGCGAATTCGTGCGAAACCGGGCAATTCCCGGTGGTCCGACCGAGCGGGCGTGCCCCGCGGGGATCGGCCGGGATCGCTAGGCTGGCGGCCTCCAGGAGACGAGGGAGCACCTGCATGGGCGGCTACGAGAGCATCTTCCGACCCGGCCTCTTCGACGGCCGCACGATCCTGATCACCGGCGGCGGGACCGGGCTCGGCCGCTGCACGGCCCATGAGCTCGCGAGCCTCGGTGCCCGGGTCGTGATCTGCGGCCGGCGCGAGGCGGTCCTCTCCGAGACCGCGGAAGAGATCCGATCCGACGGCGGCCAGTGCGACTTCGAGACGATGGACGTCCGCGAGGACGAGGCCGTGACCGCGGCGGTGGCCCGGATCGTCGAACGGGTCGGGCCGATCCACGGTCTCTTCAACAACGCGGGCGGCCAGTTCGCGGCGCCGGCCGAGAAGATCTCCTCGAGCGCCTTCAAGAAGGTCGTCGACCTCAACCTGAACGGCACCTTCCAGGTCACCCGCGCCGTCTTCGAAGCGTCGATGAAGGCGCACGGCGGGTCGGTGGTGAACATGCTGGCCGACATCCGGAGCGGCTACGTCGGCATGGTTCACAGCGCGGCCGCGCGCGCGGGCATCGAGAACATGTCGATCACCCTCGCGCTCGAGTGGTCCCGCTACGACATCCGCATGAACTGCGTCGCGCCAGGCACGATCCTCTCGTCGGGGATGCGCACCTATCCGCCGCCGATCCAGCAGTCCGGCGTCGACGGCGCGCGGGTCGTCCCTGCCTCGCGGCTCGGCACCGAGAGCGAGGTCGCCGCAGTCGTGACCTTCCTGCTCTCCCCCGCCTCGGCGTTCGTGACCGGACAGACGATCGCGATCGACGGTGGCTCGTCTTTCCAGAAGCGCACGCTCTTCGAGACCACGAAGCACGCGCCGACCTCGCGCTTCGACGGCTTCCATCGCCCGGAAGACTGGAGCGGAACGCCCTTCGCGGTGTTCTTCGACGAGGAAGAGGGCGATGGCGCGCGCCCGCCCGACGGTCGGGTCGAAGAACGCGGCGGGCGCGGCGCCTAGCGTTCAGCCGCGCCGCGTTCGTTCAGGCTGGCGAGTGCCTGGCCGGCGACCACGCGTCCGTGGAGCTCCTGCCAGTCCTTCCATTCGGTTCCGAAGAGGCGGTCCATGAACGTGCTGGCGAAGGCGTAGTGCTTCTTGAAGCGGGCGTGGTGGAGCGAGTGGTAGATCCACGGGTGGGCGAGCCAGGTCGCGCCGCGGGCCGAGAGCGGATTCAGCTCGACGTTCGCGTGGCCGGCGACGTTCACGAAGGTATTCGCCACGAAATAGATGACGAAACCCGTCCAGCTGAGCGGGGCGACGAGCCCGATCAGGGCCGGGATCACGAGCAGCCCGGCGATCCAGCCGAGCGCTTCGACGACCGAGAGCGACTGGCCCGTCCAGGCCGTCGTGACGCGCGACTCGTGGTGATAGGCGTGGAAGCGATAGAGCGGCTTGGTGTGGAGCGCCCGGTGGAGCCCGTAGTAGTAGATCTCGAAGCCCGTCCAGATCGCGGCGAAGGTCAGCGCGATCGCGAGGGGGCCCTCGGCGCCGAAGCGGATCCAGCCGAGGGCGAGGAAGGGCGTCGCGCAGGTGGCGAACAGGACGAGGAAGCGGACGTAGGCGCGGCGCTCGTGGCGGAGCTGCTCGCGCGGGACCTCGACGTCGAAGATCCGGGATCCCGTGGCGACCCGCTCGAAGAGGACGGCGAAGCCCGAAGAAAGGAGGGCCACGACGGTCGCGAATGCGAGCGATCCGAGCCAGATCTCGTGCGGGGCGTAGGCTTCGAAGGGGAACATCGGCCGTCTCCAGAAGGCTCTCGAATAGCATAGGCGGGCCCGGATCTCCGCGAGGCGCAGCGAATCGTGGCGACGCCTCCGATGCCTCCGATGCCTCCGACGCCCCAGCGGCAGCGGAGCGGGCCCGCGGCGTGGGCCGTCCCCGCGCGAGGGCTACGCTGGCCCGCGTCGAGCGGGGGCGAGGGTGCGCTCGCCGACGACCGGAGGAAGGGCGACGTGGGGAAGGCGAGGGACGTGCCGGCGTTCGTGAGCGCGCGCGCGAGTCATCCGTGGCTCGTCCGCGGTCTGAACCGCGTCGGCGGCCTCCTGCCGCGTCGACCGATCGAGGCCGACGCCGTCTGGGCGGATGCGATCGCCCGGGAGCCGGGCTGCCCGGATCCCGCCCCGGAAGCGCAGGAGGCGCTCTCGGTTCTTGTCGACGACCTCGCGCGGCACGTGGACTGGACGCCGCTCGGATGGTTCTCGGCGGTCGACGACACGACCCGACTCGCGCGGACCCATCTCCGGATCGAGCGCGCACTCGCGGAGGCGCCTGCGCCCGTTCCGCTCCCGCCGCCGGTCTTCATCATCGGCTGGGCGCGGACGGGCACGACGTTTCTCCATCAACTGCTCGCGCAGGATCCCGCGAACCGGACGATGCCGTACTGGGAGAGCTTCGATCCGGTCCCGCCGCCCGAGGGTCAGCGCGATACGCGGGCGGCGCGTCTCGACAAGATGCTCGGTCAACTGCGCTTCCTCGCGCCGGGCTACGACGCGATCCATCCGATGACGGCGGATGCGCCGGAGGAGTGCGTCGCGCTCTTCATGAACGTGTTCCGCACGCATCAATTCGATTTCCAGTACCGCGTCCCCGGCTATGCCGCGTGGCTCCTCGCCCAGGACGCGCGGATCGCCTATCGCGCTCACCTCCGCCAGCTCGCGCTCGTCTTCGGGGCGCGGCCTTCGGGCGATCGACTCGTCCTGAAGGACCCCACCCATCTCCTCCATCTCGAGACGATCCGCGCGCTCCATCCCGAGGCGAAGTTCGTCTTCACCCATCGCGACCCGGCCGAAGCGCTCTCGTCGGTCGGCAGCCTGATCGCCTACACGCGGTCGCTCTTCACCGACGTCGTGGATCCGCAAGCGATCGGCCGCGAGCTCCTCGAGGGCTACTGGCCGCCCGCGCTCGAGGCGGCCCGGAAATTCCGCGCGGAGCTGCCGGAGGGCCGGGCCGTCGACGTCCGACATCCGGACCTGCGGGCCGATCCGATCGGAACCGTGCGGGCGATCTACGTCGCGCTCGACCTGCCCTTCACGGCGACGGCGGAGGCGGCGATGTCCCGCTTCCTGGAAGCCCGCCGCGTCTCGCCGTACGGGCGACACGTCCACGCCCTCGAGACGATCGGTCTCTCCCGCGCGCTCGTGCGGGATCGCCTCCACGACTACTGCGCGGCGATGGACGTCTAGGGGGCCGCGTCGTCGGCCATGCCCTCGGCGTCGGGCGTGAACGTCGCTGCGATCACGGCGCCGAGCGCCGCGCGCAGCAGCGGCGTGACGACGCGGCGCTGAAGGAAGCCATCGAAGTGCGCGCGGTAGCGCGCTTCCTGTCGATCGAGCACATCGCGCGGATAGATCCGCCCCGCCTTCACGACCGCGAGGAGCGAGTCGAGATGGGCCAGATCGACGGTGGGATCCTTCGCGAAGATCAGCAGGTCGGCGGGGGCGCCCGGCTCGAGCCGCCCGAGCCCGGGGACGGGGAGCGCGCGGGCGGAGCCGCGGGTCGCGATCGCGAGGGCCTCCTCGGGCGTGAGCCCGCCCTCCACGAAGATCGCGAGCTCCTGCTGCAGGCTCGCGCCCGGCACGACGGGCGGCGCGAAGCAGTCGGTGCCGGCCCGCAGGTCGACGCCGGCGCGGTAGAGCCGGGGCACGATCCGCGATTGGTGCGCGATCGTCCGGTCGAGGGTCGCGAGCCGTTCCTCGGAGAGCAGGTTGCCCGGGTTGATGCCGCCGGGGATCCGCCAGATCGCGTCGGCGTACCAGGGCGGGAGCCAGCGACGCATCGGGTCGTCCGGATCGAGGGCGCTCTGTCGCGAACGCGCGATCCGACGCCCGGCGACCAGACTCGTCGTCATCGCGGCGCCCTCGCGCGTGAGGAACGCGATGACCTCGTCGACCCGCTCGTCGCCCACCTCGAACCAGCCGTCGATCGAACGGAACGAATCGGCGTCGACGCGCGGGTGGAAGCCGAACATGTGCTGCACGTCGTCGAGGCGCGCCTCCTCGAGGGTGAGGCGATAGGGCACGTGTCCGATCACCGGCAGCCCCTGCTTGGCGGCCTCGTCGCGGACGCCCCCGAGCGTCTCCGCGTCGAGCTCGTTGTAGGCCTTCACGCAGTCGTACCCGGCGGCCGCCGCGCGCGCGACCGCGGCCCGGGCTTCTTCGCGGGTCGTGACGACCTCGGCGCTCGCGAACTTCGCGCCGGGCCCGTCGATGAACGGGCCGCAGCTCGCGATCCGGGGGCCGGCGAAGTCGCCGCGCTCGACGGCGGCGCGCGTCTCGAGGGAGGCACCGCCGCCGGCGTCCGCCGCGATCCGGATCCCCGTCACTCCGTGGCGAAGGAAGAGGAAGGCATAGAG
>JBCCZJ010000173.1:0-9799 GCA_039187915.1 Myxococcota bacterium | reverse complement strand
CCTCGAGCGGATCCTTCGCGCGCCGGTCTACGACGTCGCCGTCGAGACACCCCTCGAGCCCGCCGGCCGCCTCTCCGAGCGGCTCGGGAACGCGGTCTGGATCAAGCGCGAGGACCTCCAGCCCATCTTCTCCTTCAAGTGTCGCGGGGCGTACAACCGACTGCGCGCGCTCGACGAGAAGGAGCGCAAGGCCGGGGTCGTGGCCGCGTCGGCAGGCAACCACGCGCAGGGCGTCGCGCTCGCCTCGAGCCGACTCGGGGTCGAAGCACGGATCGTGATGCCGCGCACGACGCCCCGGATCAAGGTCGATGCGGTGCGTCGCCTGGGCGCCGAGGCGCTCCTCGCGGGCGACACCTACGACGAAGCCGCGACCCTCGCGCGGCAGCTTCGGGACGAAGAGGGGCGGACTTTCGTTCATCCCTACGACCACCTGGACGTGATCGCGGGGCAGGGCACCGTCGCCATGGAGATCCTGCGGCAGCACCGCGGTGCCCTCGACGCTCTCTTCGTGCCGGTCGGCGGCGGCGGGCTGGTCGCGGGGATCGTCGCCTACGTCAAACGCATCTCGCCTTCGACGAAGGTGATCGGCGTCGAGCCGGACGATGCGGCCTGCCTGGCGGGTGCGCTCGCGGCCGGCGATCGCGTCGACGTCGGGCCGGTCGGCCTCTTCGCCGACGGCGTCGCCGTCCGGCAGGTCGGCGAGCTGCCCTGGGAGATCGTGCGCGACACGATCGACGAGGTCGTGACCGTCGGCATCGACGAGATCTGCGCGGCGATCCGCGACGTCTTCGACGACACCCGGACGATCGCCGAGCCGGCGGGCGCGCTCTCGATCGCGGGGATGAAGCGCTGGGTCGCCCGGCACGACGTGCGCGGCGCGACCCTCGTCGCGATCGACTCCGGCGCCAACATGAACTTCGACCGGCTGCGCCACGTCGCGGAACGCGCCGAGATCGGTGAACACCGCGAAGCGCTGCTGGCCGTGACGATCCCGGAGCGACCCGGCGCGTTCCAGTCGCTCTGCCGGGGGCTCGGGGATCATGCGGTGACCGAGTTCAACTACCGGTACGGCACGGCGAGCGCGGCCCACGTGTTCGTCGGCGTCGGGCTCTCGGGCGAGGCGTCCGAGCGCGAGCGCGTGATGGACGATCTCCGCGCCGAGGGTTTCGAGGTCGTCGACATGACCGGCAACGAACTCGCGAAGCTGCACGTGCGCTTCATGGTGGGCGGGCGCGCCGGCCGCGCGCACGAGCGGCTCTTCCGCTTCGAGTTCCCCGAACGTCCGGGCGCGCTCGCGCGCTTCTTGGAGGCGGTCGGGGGGCGCTGGAACATCAGTCTCTTCCACTACCGCAACCACGGGGCGGCCTACGGTCGCGTCCTCGCGGGCCTCGAGGTGCCGCCCGATGCCGCCGAGGCGCTGGAAGGCTTCCTCGCCGACCTCGGCTACGTCTGGGTGGAAGAGACCGGCAACCCGGCGGCGGGGCTCTTCCTCGGCTGAGCGCCGACTCGTCTCGGCTGAGCGCCGACTTGGCTCGGCTGGGCGCCGATACGGCTCGGCCGTGCATCGGGAGCTTCTCCGGTCGGGCGGCGGGTGCCGTCGTGGCTAGAGCAGACCGCGGATCTTCCGGAAATCCTGTCGGATGTTCCACGCGAAGAGCGGCTTCACGAGGCGACCGAAGAGCGCCGAGCCCTCGAAGTGGAAGAAGCGGGTGCGCCCCGGGCCTTCGGGGCGTGCGGCCATACCGATGTCGCCGAGCCGCGACGCCATCAGGCACCAGCCGGGGCGCAGCACGACGTCGAAGCGCTGCCACGGCGAGAGCGAAGGCAGCGGGCCCTTCGCGAGCAGCACGATCCGTTCGCCCTCGCGCTCGAGGATCCGGACGCGGCCGACGGCCGCTTCGATCCGCGGCGTGAATCGTTCGAAGTCCTCGATCACGGCCCACACGCGATCGAAGTCCGCCTCGAGCACGGTCTCGTCCGCGGCGACGTGCGGTAGCCCGGCGGTGAGCGCGCGCATGCGCTCGACCGGATCGAGGTCGACGTCGGGCCAGGCGTAGCGGCCGGCCTCGATCGGCGAATCGAGACGTTCTTCGGGGACGCTCATGGGTTCGATCTCCTGCGAACCCGGACGTCGACGGCGGGGCGCTCGGCCGCATTCGGGAGTCGGGCTGCGTGCTTCATGCGTTCCACCGCTTTCGAAAGGCATCGCGGGCACGATGCAGTCGGGACTTGATCGTGCCCCTCGCGACGTCGAGTTCGGCGGCGGCCTCCGCCTCGGACAGACCCTCGAGGTCCCGCAGCACGAGGATCGCGCGCTGATCCGGAGGGAGCTCCGCGAGGACCCGCGCGACGTCGCGCCCGAGGCTCGGATCGAGATCCACGCGTTCGGTCTCCTCGAGGTGGTCGAGGAGGGGCTCCCGGCGACGCCGCTCGGCGTGACGGATCGCTTCGCGGGTCGCGATGCGACGGACCCAGCCGCGGAGGGCCGCGGGATCGCGGAGGCCCGAGAGATCGCGCATCACCTGGATCAGGGTCTCCTGGGCCGCGTCCGGTCCGGCATCCAGCGCGATCGAGCCGCATAGCCGGCCGACCCAGGGCATCAGTCCGTCGAGGACGTCGCCCATGGCGATGAGATCGCCCTGCTGCGCAGCCTGGATCTGGTCGAGGGTCGGCACCGATCCAAGGGGCGCCGGGTCGGCGGAAGGTTCCCTGCGCGCGCGATCGGTGCGACGATTTTCTTCGGGCACCGCGCTCCTCCGGGGGCGCCCTGAGTCTGCCACAGCCGCGCCGGCGGGCTGCGTGTCGGACGCACGGCCGGTCTACGTCGCCGACAGCGGGCCTCAGTCGCCGACAGTCGGTCTCAGTCGCCGACAGTCGGTCTCAGTCGCCGACGGCGGCGCTCGCGTCGGCCTCGGCGACGTCGTCCTCTTCGCGCAGGCGGATCCGGCCGAAGCGCTCCGGAACCTTGCCCTTCTTGTCGGCGTAGAAGGCGCGCACTGCGTCCATGTCGGCGACGACGTCCCCGGTGGCCACGATCGCCGGGCCGAACCCGCCGACCTTTCGCTCCCAGTCGAGGAAGCTCATCACGATCGGGACCTTGGCGGTCTTCGCGATGTGATAGAAGCCGGACTTCCAGTAATCGACGTGCGCGCGCGTGCCCTCCGCCGGGACGACCAGCGCCAGCCGGTCGTGCTCCTCGAAGAGGCCGGCGAGGGTCGTGACGAGGTTCGTGCGCTTGTGGCGCTGGACCGGGAGGCCTCCGAAGGCGCGCATGATCCAGCCCAACGGCGGCCAGAAGAGGGAGTGCTTCGCCATGAACGAGATCTGCATCTCGAAGTACCAGGCGAAGGCGATGAGATAGAGGAAGTCCCAGTTGGTCGTATGGGGCGCCGCGATCAGGACGTACTGGTCGGGCGCGGGGCGCGCGCCTTCCGGCTTCCAGCCCGTCGCGCCGATGACCAGGCGAGCCAGGAATTTCCGCACGGACCGCATCGACATGCGGGTAGCGTAGCGCCGCGGCGGGCCCGCTCGGGAGCTTTTACACACCCGTTACAAAGGCGCCCCGCGGCCTCGCGAACCCGGAGCGGGCGCCGGATCGGACGTCTACACTCGGCCGCCGCATGACTCGCCAGCAACGCTCGATCCTCCTCGTCGCGATGGTCTCGCAGGGCGTCGTCGTCGGCCTCACGCTGGGGATCCTGCCGGTCTTCCTCGAGCCCCTCGAAGCCGCGTTCGACGCGCCCCGGACGGCCATCGCCGGCGGCCAGATCCTGATCATGGTCTCGCTGACCGCCGCGAGCCTCGTGACGGGAGCCGCGCTCGACAAGGGCCACGCCCGCGGCGTCATGCTCTCCGGGGTCGGGCTGATGGTGTCGGCGATGGTCCTCGCCGCGTTCGCTTCGAACCTCTTCGTGCTGGCGCTGGCGGCACTCCTGGCCGGCGCGGCGGTGCCGCCCTGCGGTCCGATCACGGCGGCCAGCCTGGTGACGCGCAACTTCGAGGCCGAGCGGGGCCGCGCGCTCGGCCTGGCCAGCATGGGGCCGCCCCTCGGCTCGGGCCTCTTTGCGGCCCTGGCGGGCTGGCTCCTGGCCCGTTTCGCCTGGAACGAGGTCTTCCTCGTCTTCGCCGCGATCGCCGCGGGAATCCTGCTTCCTCTGATCACGGCGATCGTGCCCGCGCGATACGTCACGCAGGCGGACGAAGCCGCGGTCGAAGTGAACATGCGCGCCGTGGTCCGGAGCCCGACGTTTCTCTGGGCGGGCGGGCTCTTCGCCCTGGCGACCGGGATCGTGACCGGGTGGACGGTGCACACCGCCGCCTACGTGGCGGCGTCGGGCTTCTCCGAGGCGGGCGCTTCGCAGGTGCTGGCCGTGCAGTTCTGGATGGGCGTGCCCGGTGCCGTCCTCTTCGGCGTGCTCGCGGACCGCTTCTCGCTCTCGACGCTCTTCGTCGTGATGCTCGGGACGACCGCGGCCTGCTATGCGGGGTTCGCGACGGAGCCGGGAACGACCTGGGTGGCCGTCCTCTGCACGGTCGTCGGGTTCGCGTCGAGCGGCATGATCCCGCTCTACATGGTGCTGCTCGGTCGTAGGCTCGGTCCCGACGCGATGGGGCGCGCGATGGGGCTCTCGAACCTGCTCATGCTGCCGGTCATGGCGGGGGTCGTGCTCGTCGCTGCCGCGATCTTCGAGTCCACCGGCCACTACCAGGCGCCGCTCGCGCTCTTCTCGGTCGGCCTCCTCGCCTCGATCGGGTTCCTCGTCGGCTCGAACCGCGACGCCGCACGGCGCGCGGCGATTGCTCCGGAGGCGGTCGAGGCATGACGAAGGAATACACGTTCCGTGACGGCCGCTTGACGTCGCCTCTCCTGCGCACGGCGAACGCGGTCGGCGGCGCGTTCGAGGCGATCGGGCTCGCGCCGTCGCTCGATCCCGACAAGCTCGAGGCCGCCGCGGTCGCGAAGGCCGGCAGCGACGACTTCGGTGGCGACTCGTACCGCGAGCCCTTGGAGCGGATCACGCGGTCGATGGAAGAGGAAGCGGAACTCTCGACCTTCGGACGGATCGCGGTGGCGAACATGATCCAGGCCCAGCTGACGACCCGCCTCCAGCTCCAGGCCTGGACGAAGGCCCATCCCGAGGCGGGTGAAGAGAAGGTCGAGCGGCCGTGGGTGATCCTCGGTCTGCCGCGGACCGGCACCAGCATCCTCTCGCATCTGCTCGGCCTCGATCCCATGGTGCGTCCGCTGCTCCAATGGGAGGCGCGGTCACCGGTGCCGCCCCCGACCCTCGCGACCGAACACACGGACCCGCGGATCGCCGCGGCGGACGAGACGATGGGGCAGCTCCTGAAGCTGAATCCGGCGATCGGGGCGATGCATCCGTTCGGCGCGATGCTCGCGGAGGAATGCATCCCGCTCATGATGCTCGACCTGCGCTGCCTCGGGATGGAGACCCAGGGCTTCGTCCCGAGCTACGGCCGTTGGCTGCAGACCTGCGACATGCGGCCGGCCTACGCGTGGCACCGGAAGGCCCTGCAGGCGCTCCAGTCCGCGAAGCCCACGATGGCCTGGAGTCTCAAGACGCCGAACCACCTCTGGAATCTCGAGACGCTCCTCGAGTTCTACCCCGACGCGCGTCTGATCTGGACCCACCGGGATCCCGGGCCCGTCACGGCGTCGGTCGCGAGCCTGAACGCGACGATGCAGGGTGTCTTCACGCGGGTCCCCGACCCCCGTCGGGTCGGCGAGGAGTGGCTCGGGAAGCTCCGGCACGCGATCGCGCGCGGCATGGCCTTCGACGAGCAGACCGGGGACGGCTGGTGCGTGCACGTGCACTACGGGGAGATGATGCGCGATCCGCGGGCCACCATGCGTCGGATCTATGCGCATTTCGGCGAGACGCCGAGCGAGCTGCACGAACGACGAATCACCGCCTACCTGTCCGAGAAGCATCAGACCCACGCGGGCAAGCACGTGTACGACCCCGTGGACTTCGGATGGAGCTACGACCAGCTCGCCGAGCTCTGGAGCGAGTACACCGGGAAGTACGGGATCGAGCGCGAGAAGTAGCCGAGCCGATCAGGCCACATCGCTCGTGCGCGTCAGGAAGGGCGCCGCGACGAGCAGGACGACGAGTCCGAAGAGCAGGAGCCGCGTCGGGTCGGAGCCGGTCGGAACCTCCGGCGCCGCGACGCAGCCCTCGATCGGCGTGTTGAGGCAGCCGTTCGACGGATCGCACGAGTCGGCCGTGCACGCGTCGCCGTCATCGCAGTCGACGGTCCCCGTGGCGCTGCACACGCCCGCCGCGCAGGCCTCGCCGATCGTACACACGTTCGTGTCGGTGCAGACGGTGCCGTCGGCGAGCGGCTCGTCGGCGGGACAGGCCGCGTCGACGCCGCTGCAGACTTCGGCCGCGTCGCAGCTCCCGGCGGCGGGTCGGCAAGTGACCGAAGCGGGCAGGAAGGCGTCCACCGGGCAATCGTCCAGGATGCCGTCGCAGGACTCCGCGGCGTCGCAGACGTCGACGGCCGGGCGGCATTCGTCGGTCGACTTCGCGTCGGCGGGGCAGGTGGTCGCGATGCCGTCGCAGACCTCCGCTCGATCGCAGACGCCGGCGGCCGCGCGACAGGGCGTGCCGACCGGCGCGACCGCGTCGGCCGGGCAGGTCGCGCCGACGCCGTCGCAGAAATCGGCGGCGTCGCAGACGCCGTCCGCGGCGCGGCAGAGGGTCCCGGCGGGCTCGAGCGCACAGAAGGGCGAACAGCAGTCGCCTGCGAGCAGGTTGCCGTCGTCGCACTGCTCTCCCGCGTCGAGCACGCTGTCACCGCAGGTGGTCGGCTGGCGCGCGTCCACGATCTCCGCCACGGCGCCGACCGTCGCCTGGAGCGCGTTGAAGCCGAGCGCGAAGTCCGCCTCGGAGTAGGTCTCGAAGACGTCGCTGTCGGCGTGCCAGTTCGGGTCCGAGCCGTTGCCGATCTCGGCGCGTCGCCGGTTCTCGCGGACGCTGATCGCGGCGACGTCGTTCTGGAAGGGGACCGAGTCGGTGCAGCACATGTCGTTCGTGACTTCGCCCGGATAGGCCGGGGCGTAGTCGACGTTCGCCTGGTTCACGAGGTTGGCGAGGGCCAGCGACTCGCTCGCGAAGCTCGAGCTGGCCTGGTACTCGATGTCGTTGTCGGCCTCGGGGATCTGGACCGGGCCGGAGGGCAGGCCGTGATCCCACAACATCATGTCGTGCTGGATCACGCCGATCCAGGTCGGCTCGGGGTAGCGCCCCGAGCCGGGCGGTGACTCGATCCCCTGCAGTCCGCGGCGGTCCGCGACGTAGGCGGCGCTTCCGTTCAGGCCGGTCTCTTCGTTGTTCCAGAGGATGAATCGAATGGACTGGTCGAGCGAGACGTCTGGATTCGAGAAGACGCGCGCGGCCTCGAGCACGATCGACGTCCCCGAAGCGTCGTCGTTCGCGCCGGGCGCGAAGCTCTGGCCTCCCCCCTCGAGGTTGATGCTGTCCATGTGCGCGGAGACGATGATCATCTGCTCCGGGCGGAGGGCGCCCACCCGGGTCGCGTAGACGTTCTCGCGGGTCTGACCGCTGAACGTGTAGGCGTGGCGCTCCACGGTGTAGCCGTAGGAGGCGAGTTCGTTCTCCAGATAGTCGAGCGCGGAGGCGTTGCCCGGCTGGGACCAGTGCCGCGAGCCGCCGGTCGGGCCGGTCGTGCTCGACAGGACCTCGATGTGCTCCTTGAAGGTGTCGAGGGAGAGGGCGTCGACGAGGGACTGCGCCGCGGGTTCCTCGCAGATCTGCGAGCCGAGGTTGCAGGCGGCGTCGCCGAGGCAGAGGTCCGTTCCCGCACAGCTGCCGCCGACGCAGACGTCGCCGCCGGTGCAGGCGACACCGTCGTCACAGGGCGCGGCGTTCGGGATGGACTCGCAGAAGCCTGCGCTGCAGGTGTCCTCGGTGCACGCGTTGCCGTCGTCGCACTGGGGATCTGCGGTGCACGGCGTCGGCGTCTGCCCTTCGACGAGCACGTCGTCGACGAGCAGGACCGTCGACTCGTTGTCGAGGGTCTTCTTGTTGTTGTACGCCCCGATCACGAGGGTGTAGGTGCCGGGCTGGACCTGCTCGAACTGGAAGAGGTAGCTCGACCAGCCCGTGGTCGTCGGCGCGCCCCCGTTTCCGTTGCCCGCGATCTGGACGACGTAATCGGGGCCGGTACCGGGGAGGGCGACGCCATCGACGGTCGCCATCACCTGGGAGAACTCGTCGGACTCGTAGTCGGGGGTCTGCGTCAGGTTGTACCGGAACGAGACCTCGAGGAAGTCGGTGGTCTGTGCGAGGACGAACTGGATCCGAAAGCCGCCGGACATGCCGTCTGCGACGTCTGCATCGTCGACGTTGCCGAGGGTGATCTGCAGCCCCCCACCGGTCTCGCCGCCGGAGGCCGCGTACCCTCCCTCGGCGTAGGTGGGGCGATCGGTCGCGCGAAACGTGTCGTCCTCGTAGACGAAGCCCTCGTCGTCGAGGTCGAAGTCCGCGTCGAGGAAGATCTCGGCGGGCGCGGCCGTCGGAAGGAGCAGGGCCGGGAACAGCGGGAGCGCTCGGAGCAGAGAACGGATCATCGGACACCTCGGAGCGCCGCCTCCCCGACGCGCTCTTCGGGGTAGCACAGCGTCGGGCCCGGCCTCGGTTCGGCGTGCCGTCGGGATCGGCCGAGCGGTCGCGCCTGGCTATCCGGCCCTATCGGGCGAACGGCCGCTTCACTCGACCCTTCCGGGTCGGCGGAACCGGCACTTCACTCGGCCCGTCCGGGTCGGCGGAACCGGCACTTCGCTCGGCCCGTCCGGGTCGGCGGAACCGGCACTTCACTCGGCCCGTCCGTCGCGTGCGCTCGAAGCGTCGGCGCGCCTCGCGCTACCGCCCCTTGAACTCGGGCTTCCGCTTCTCGGCGAAAGCCAGCGGCCCTTCCTTCGCGTCCTCGCTCGCGAACACCGCGTTGCCGTACTCGAACTCGTGGGCGAGCGCGTCGTCGAGAGACATGCCGTCGGTCTCGTGCAGCGTGCGCGTGATCGCGGCGACGGCGAGGGGGCCGTTGCCAGCGACGACCTCCGCGATCTCCCGCGCCTTCGCGAGGGCCTGGCCGTCGGGCACGACGTGGCCGATCAGTCCGATCTCGAGGGCTTCCCGGGCTTCGATGTGCTTCGCGGTCAGGAGGATCTCGGCGGCGCGTGTGTACGGGATCTGGCGCGGGAGGCGGACCGCGGAGCCGGCCATCGGGTAGAGCGACCAGCGCGCTTCGGAGACGCCGAAGCGCGCGCTCTCTCCCGCCACGCGGATCTCCATCGCCTGGAGCAGCTCGGTTCCGCCCGCGATCGCGACGCCCTCGACCGCCGCGACGATCGGCTTGCTCGGCCGGTAGCCGCGGAAGAGCGCCTTCCAGTGGAAGTCCGGCTCCTCCGCCATCCGCGCCTGGACGTCGATCTCCTCGTCGCCGTCCCCGCCGTCTCCGGACATGCCCTTCAGGTCCGCGCCGGAGCAGAAGTTGCCGTCGGCGCCGGTCACGATGATCACGCGTACGTCGGGATCCGCGTCCGCCTCGCGGTAGGCATCCAGCATCCGGATCAGCATCGCCCCGGAGAGCGCGTTGTAGCGCTCGGGCCGGTTCATCGTGATCGTCATGATGTGGCCGTCGCGTTCGACGATCGCGTCAGGCATCGGGCGATTCTCTCTAGCGTGGCTCGGGTAGCGAAAGCGGAGGGGGCGGAGAAGTCGGAGGATTCGGGGGAGTCGGCGACGCCGGG
>JBCCZJ010000172.1:0-9813 GCA_039187915.1 Myxococcota bacterium | reverse complement strand
TCACGCCGACGCCGGCGTTCCAGGTGAAGTCGTCGAACTCGCCGGAGGCCGAACCGGAGTTCGACGTCCCGTCGAAGTCGGTGTGGGCGTAGCCGACGCCCACGCCGACGTAGAGGCTGGCCGGCTCGAGCCATTGACGGATCCGCGGCTGACGTCCCAGACCGAACGTGTACTGGATCGGGCGGTAGATCGACGTCATCGGGACGTCGAGCCAGGCGTTGAAGAAGACGGTCGTCGTCTCGATCTCGGCGAAGAAGAGGTCGCCGAGGAGGAAGTTTCGGAGCTCGTACTCACGGAGACCCGCGGCCTCGAGCTCGATTCGGACCGGCCAATCCGGAAGCCGGACGTCGAGCAGCCATTCCCGCGGCACGAGCTGGTCCATCGGGACCTCGAGACCGACCACGCCTTCGAGCATCGGCGAACCGTCGACGTCCTTGCCGCCGATCAGCGCCAACGCGGCGCCTTCCCGGCCGAGGGCGTTGCCTTCGGCGTACGAGATACCGAGACCGCCGCCGACGTAGACCTCCCATTCGGCGACGGCGCTCGCCGGTCCTCCGAGAAGAAGAAGGATCACGAGCCCCCACGATCGGAGCCAGGTGTGGAGATTTCGGTCGCGCGCCACGGAACGCCTCCCCGCGAGCCTGCCGGCCCGCTGCCTGAGAAACTCCGTGATCTATCGGCCGCCCGCGGGCGGTCCCTTGATGATCGATGTCACACCGGGGACGAATCGGGGTCGTTATGACGTGGCGTCCCCACGTTTTGGGCGTTCTCCGATCCGCCCACCGGCGCGAGGAGGCGACGCGCGAGGAGAGTGCGAGCGAGGACCGTGGTGGCGAGCACCCCGACCCAGATCCAGGTCGTGACGCCGAGATGGTTCGGGAAGAGAAGGAAGAGGCTGTAGGCGATCCCGGTCTCGCCTCCTTCCGCGAGGCCGGCACCGAGCCGCAGCCCGCGATCGTCCCTCGGCGGCAGCGCCCGCTTCGCCTCCTGCATGCCGAGCGCCAGGGCGCTCGCGATGCAGAGCACGTAGAGAAAGAGCATGGCCGTCCACTGCGGCTGGAACTCCGGCCGGGCGATCCCGAAGGCCACGACCATGGCGCCGTAGGCGGCCATGTCGAGCACGATGTCGAGATAGGCGCCGAAGTCGCTCTCTCGCCCGGACGCGCGCGCATAGACGCCGTCGGTCCCGTCCGCGAGCCGCGAGATCCACCACAGCGCGAGGGCGAGCCAGGGATGGCCCGTCGCGACCGCCGCGGCGGCGCAGAGCGCGAGGACGAAGCCGGCCACGCTCACGTGGTCCGGCGTCCACCCCAGCCGCGCGTAGAGCGCGAGCAGCGGACCGGCAAATCGCGGCACGAGCGAGCGGAAGGCGTTGTCGATCATGGGGCAAGTCTATCGGAGGGGGCGCGCGGTGCTGCGGGGTCCCGGCGGACCTCGACGCACCGCGAGGGCGCGCCACAGTTGCGTTTCGATCCCGCCGAAGACGGGAGAGCGACCGCGCGCGCGGGAATGGAATCGAGGAGGATCGGGGTTGAACGGCGCGGACGCGGAGGGCGGGAAGGACGCGGAGGCCGAGCGCGCGCCCGGGCTCGTCGCGCGAGTCGAGCGGGCGGCGCGGATCGCGCTGCCCTTCGTCGTGAGTCTGGGCCTGCTCGCGTGGATCCTCGATCGGATCGACATCCGGCTCGCGCTCGACCACGTGACGGCCGACGTCCTGCTCCGTTTCGTCCCGGCGATCCTGATCTTCTCCGCGGTCACGCTCGCGATCGAAGCCCATTGCCTGCACCGCGTCGTGGCCGCGCGTCCCGAAGACGCGGCGCCGCTCCGTCGCAGCGCCGCGGCCCGCATCAAGGCTGCCTGCTACCTGATCGGCGTGCTCAACCACCTGATCGGGGCCGGCGGCCTGGCCCTCCTCGTGCGCCGGAGGACCGGAGCCTCGATCGCCGTCGCGACGGGCATCGTGCTCTTGATCGCGCTCCTCGACGCCGGCGTCGTGCTCGCCTCGATCGTGCTCGGCGGCAGCTGGCTCCGCGTCGACAGCGTCGGCGTCCAGCTCGGCCTCGTCGGGGCTCTCGTCACGACGGGGGTGGCCGGCTTCGTCTTCCTTCGCGCCCCCGCCGATCTCGGTCCGCTCGAGCCCGTCCGCTCGCTCCCGCTCTTCAACGCCGCGCGCCTCGTTCCGCTGCCGACGCTGGTCGAGCTGGGCCTCCTCCGGATCGGCATCTTCGTCTGCTTCGCGTCCCTCGTCGCTGGCCTCTTCGCGGCCTTCGACGTGCCCATCGGCGCGCTGCGACTCTTCTTCGGCGTGGGCGTCATGCTCGCGATCGCCGCCCTGCCCTTCGCCGTCGCCAGCATCGGGACGGGCCAGGTCGCCTTCGTCACCGTCTTCTCGGGTCTGGCCCGCGACGCCGAGCTGCTCGCCATGAGCCTGGTCCTCACGACCTCGATCATCGTCGCCCGGTCGCTCCTCGGCTTGGTCTTCGCCGCCGAGTTCACGCGCGACACGGGCCGGGGCGATCCCGCTGACGTCGCTCGAGGGGACGATCGCGAGACCCCCGGTCGGTCGCTCGGCTGACCGGCGCCCGGCGGAACCCACCCGACCGGGGGCCGCCCCGAGTCCAAGCCGACGCCTTCCTCCGGCTCCCCCGGTCGAAGGAAGCGGGCGCCTTCGCTATCTCGTTCCCGCCCGCGGCCCGCCCCCGTCGTGGACGCCCCCCATCGGATCGAGGAACGTTCATGGATCGGCTCGAGGCTCTGCTCTCCGCTGCGCTCGTTCGGTGGTCCCTCGGCGTGCACGCGCGCGCCGGCCGGGTGCTCACCGGGATGGGACTCGCGACGCTCGCACTCTTCTTGTTCGCGGCCCTCAACCTGGGCATCAACTCGGACAACGTCCAGCTCGTCTCCGAGGATCTCCCCGCCCGCCAGAACTACCTCGAGTTCGCGAAGAGCTTCCCCAACATCGAGAACGTCATGCTCGTCGTGATCGACGGCGAGACGCCGGAGGTGGCCCGGGAGGCGACCCACGCGCTCCGCGACGCGCTCGCAGGCCGACCCGACCTCTTCCACGACGTCTACATCCCGGGGTCGGGTCCCTTCTTCGAGAAGCATGGCCTCCTCTACCGCGATCTCGACGACCTCGACGAGTTCGCGCTCCAGATCGCGCGCGTCCAGCCGATCCTGACCGCCCTGGAACGCGAGCCGACCGTCGCCAACCTCGCCTCGCTGATCCAGAGCGGCCTCGAGCAGCGGGCCGACACGGACCTGGCCCTCGACGAGCTCGCCACCCTCCTCGACCGGATCGGCGACGCGACCGTCGAGGCCTATCAGGAGTTCCCCCTCGCGATTTCGTGGGAGGAGATCCTGCTCCGCGGCTCGTCGGTCGACAGCGTCAAGCAGTGGGTGATCGTCGTGGATCCCGTCCTCGACTTCGGGAGCATCTTCGCCGCGGCCGGCCCGATGGCGGAGATCCGACAGATCGCCGAGGCGAACGACCTCGACCCGGATCACGGCGTGACGATTCGCCTGACGGGCAACCCCGTCCTCAACTACGAAGAGATGGCCGGGCTCCTCTGGGACATCGGCCTCGGCGGCGTGATCACCTTCGGCTTCGTGGTCGTCGTGCTCTTCCGGGCCCTGCGCTCGGTCCGCCTCGTGATCGCGTCCGTCGCGACGCTGCTCGCCGGGCTCGTCTGGACCGGTGCCTTCGCCGCCGCCACCGTCGGCGCGCTGAACCTCGTGTCGGTGGCCTTCGCGATCCTCTTCATCGGCCTGGGCGTCGACTTCGCCATCCACCTGGGCATGGCCTACGTCGACGGCTTCCGCCGCGCCCTCGAGGACGGGACGGAGAACGTCCACGAGACGGCCCTCGCCCACGCCTTCGAGCAGGTCGGCAGCTCCTTCGTGATCTGCACGGTCACGACCGCGATCGGCTTCTACGTCTTCATCCCGACGGACAACATCGGCGTCGCCGAACTCGGCCTGATCGCCGGCACCGGCATGATCGTGAACCTCTTCCTGACCACGACGCTCCTGCCGGCGCTCCTCGCGAAGGGCTGTCGACTCGATCCAGCGCGGGACGTCCCGCGCGCGATGACCTTCGGCAGCACGTGGTGGAGCGTCTTCACCCGATGGCCTCGCGCGGTCGCGATCGTGGCGCTCGGGCTGCTCGTGTTCGGCGCCTGGAAGGCGGTCCAGGTCGACTTCGACGCGAACGTCGTCCGCATGCGCGACCCGTCCACCGAGAGCGTGCAGACCTTCAACGAGATGCTCGAAGAAGCGGGGCAGCGCTCGCCCTGGCCGATGGACACGATCGCGCCCGACCTCGAGACCGCGAACGAGATCGCGCGCGCGGTCGAGGAACTCGAGGTCGTCGAGATGGCGATCTCACTCGCGGACTACATCCCGACCGACCAGGAGGACAAGCTGTATCTGCTCGAAGACGTCGGCCTGATCCTCGACGCGCCGCGCGGAACGACGACCCACCAGTCGCCGCCGACGACCGAAGAGCAGGTCGCCGCCCTCCGCGCGCTGCGGGACTTCCTGCGCGACCCGGCCATCGAGGACGAGGCGGGCGTGCTCGGCATGAGCATGCGCGCGCTCCGCGAGAACCTCGACGAGTTCCTCGCGCGCGCCGACGCGGACGACGACGTGGACGCGGCCCTCGCCCGGCTCGAGACCGTGCTCCTCGGGGGCCTGACGGACCAGCTCGTGCGCTTGCGCGAGGCCACGCTCCTCGACGAAGTCACCCTCGAGGACCTGCCGGCCCAGCTCCGCAACCGCATGATGACGGCGGACGGACGCGCCCGGGTCCAGATCTTCCCGGCCGAGCAGCTGACGGAAGAAGCGGCCTTCACGCGCTTCGCCTACGACGTCCAGGGCCTGGTGCCGGAGGCGACGGGCCTCCCCATGAACATGGTCGCCTTCGCGGAAGCCACGCGGAACAGCTTCCAGGAGGCCCTGGTCGCCGCGATCGTGCTGATCACGATCCTGCTGGCGCTGCTCTGGCAGCGCCTCGCACCGGTCGGCCTCGTCCTCGCGCCGCTCCTGCTGAGCAATCTGCTCACGATCGGCCTGATGACGGTCGCCGGTATCGCCTTCAACTTCGTGAACGTCGTCGTCGTCCCGCTCCTGCTCGGTATCGGCGTCGACTCCGGCATCCACCTGGTCCACCGCGCCGAAGCCCTCGCGAAGACCGAGACCGGCGGTGAGCTCCTCGCGAGCACGACTGCGAGAGCGGTCTTCTACAGCGCGCTCACGACGACGGTCAGCTTCGGCACGCTCGCGCTCTCGTCGCACCAGGGCGTGTCGAGCCTCGGCGTCGTCTTGACCCTCGGCATGGTGCTGACCGTCGTGAGCAACCTGATCGTCCTGCCGGCGCTGCTGGCTCTGCGCGTCCCGCGTCATTAGTCGTCGATCTTGGACTCGAGGAGCCGCTCGAGGCGATCGGGCTCGCGCCGCAGGTGGATCGATTTTCCGCCGGTCACGTAAACCAGGCCTCGCTTGGCGCCCTTCGGCTTCTTCACGTTCTTGATCGGTACGACGTGCACGTCGGCACGACCGGCGTTCTTCTGCTTCGAGAAGTGCACCGCCAGCTCGCAGGCATCGATCACCGCGTCCGGCGGCGGATCGTCGCGCCCCTCCGTCCGCAGGATCACGTGGCTTCCGGGCGCGCCGTCCAGATGGAAGAAGAGATCCTTCCCGCGCGCGAGCCGCGTCGTCAGGACGTCGTTGGCTTCGTCGCTCCGACCGACCCAGATCTCCAGGTCCTCCGCCGAGCGATAGCGCCGGGGATGGAGCTTGCGCGGCAGGTTGCGGTAGGCCTGCGGGAGCGGCGGCTTCTCCGGGCCCTTCGAGACCGAGGTCGCCCCGGGCTTCGTCGCGTGCCGACCGAGGATCTTCTTCACGTCGTCCCGCGCCAGCAGCGCATCGAGGGCGTCGGTCGTCGCGAGCTCCTCTTCGAGTGCCCGCATCCGATCGATCGCCTCCTGCGCGCCATCGACCTGACCGCCCGCCTTCGTCAGACGGCGCAACAGCTTCTGGTAGCGCTTGAAGATCGCGTCGAGGTTCTCCTTCGGTGACTTCTTCGGATCCAGCTGGATCGTGACGGGTTCGCCGCTCGTGAAGTCGTCGACGGTGATCTCGGACGCGCCGGCTTCGATCCGGCCGAGATTCGCTTTGAGCAGCTCGCCGTGCGCCTGGAGCGTCGTCGCCTGGTCGGCCTCCGCGAGCTCGGCCTCGATCCGCTCGAGTCGCCGCTCTGCCGTCTTGCGTTCCTTCTTGAGGGCCTGGGCGAGCCGCCTGCGGTCTTCGTCCGCAGTCCGATCCCCGATCGCCTCCGCGTAGCGGGCCTCGACCGCCTCCAGCAGATCGAGTCCTTCGAGCCCGGCGAAGCGGTCCTCGCCGCGCTGCGGCGCGGCCGATCCGGGATCCGCCCAGCGGTCTCCGAGCGCGAGCTCCGCACGCGTCTCGGCCAACGGCCGCAGCGCCAGCACGATCGCCTCGGCGCCATCGAGGAGATAGAGATTGCTGCGGCGACCGAAGATCGACAGGAGGAGCGTGTACTCCCCCTCCCTGGCCGAGAACCGGAGCGCGAGCTGGCGGTCGTCGCCGCGCAGCACCGCGCGTTCGAGGCGGGCGCGTCCGAGGTGGGCGCGCAGGTACGCACTGAAGGCGGGCAGGCTGTCCGGCGCCGCCGGCATCCGGTCGAGGAGACCGACCCGTGCGAGCTCGGGGCGCACGTCGATCCCGAGCGTCGCCTTGCGCTTCCCCGAAGCGTCCCGGCGATAGATCGTGAACGCGAGCCGTCCGCGTTCGGGCTCGACCCATCGCTCGATCCGCCCCCCGACGAACTCCGCCGTGAGCGCCTCCGCGATCCGCCCGAGCTCCACCTGACTCAGCATCCGCCGAGTCTAGCGCCAGCCCCCCACACGAGCGCCCGCGGCCAGGCGATGCCCGCTACGACTGGCATCGCAAGCGAACGTCCGCGGCCAGGCGATGCCCGCTACCGCTGGCATCGCGCGCAGTAATGGGACGAACGCTGCGCGATCACGCGCCGCTTGATCGCGTCGCCGCAGGTGTGACAGGGCTCGTCCTTGCGGCCGTAGACCCGGCGCTCGTCCTGGTAGCCCCCGTCGCTTCCGTCGGGGGCCACGTAGTCGCTGTTGCTCGAGCCCCCGGTCTCGATCGAGCGCCGCAGTACGCGGTGGAGCCCGGCGGCGATCGCCTCGCACTCGCGGCGCGTGACCCGCTTCGCGGCGCGGCCGGGCCGCACCCCCGCCAGGAAGAGCGCTTCGTCGGCGTAGATGTTGCCGACGCCCGCCGCGACGGACTGATCGAGAAGCATGGCCTTGATCGCGACGCGCCGACCCCGATTCGCCTGGAAGAGCGCTTCGCCGGTCACCTCGAGAGCATCGGTCCCGAGGCGATCGAGCCGGGCGTTCTTCGCGCCCGCCGGCAGCCACTGCACCTTCCCGAACTTCCGCACGTCGCGGAAGTAGACCTCGGGCCCACCGCCCTCCATCTCGAAGCGGAGATGCGTGTGCACGTCCGGCTCGAAGACGCGCTGCGCCTCCGGCTCGAGCGACGCGCGCGCGGTCGCCGAGAGCAGCCGCACGCTCGTCGCTTCGCTCGAGAAGAGCTGACCGGTCATCCCCAGGTGGAGCAGCACGCGATCCCCGTGATCGAGGCCCATCACGAGGTACTTGCCGACCCGGTCGAGGGACTCGACGGGGCGGCCTTCCAGTCGCTTCCGCAGCTCCTCCGGCGGCGTGATGAAGAAGTAGCTCGGAGGCGTCGTGACGACGCGCTGGATCCGACGTCCCACCAGCAGGGGGGCGATCCGGCGACGGGTCGTTTCGACTTCGGGGAGCTCGGGCATCGGTGGACGTTCCCTCGGGAGGACCAGGCGCCGTCGGACGAGGGCGAATCGCCGATTTGGTAGCGTGCGGGTCATGGAATCGCATCGGCCCGCGCGACTCGAACCGAACGCCGGCGATCCGGAAGTCGCTCCGCGACGACGGAAGCGTCGCGATGCCCTCCCGCTCGACGAAAAGTGGCTGGAGGACGAAGCGGTCGCGTCCCTCGCGCGCTCGGACCAGTCGCGGCAGCGGCTGATCGACACCCTCGGACGGAAGCTCGAGGAGCGCTGCGCGCGGACGGACGAAGACGGCGAGGCGATCCGGGCGGCGATCCCCGGGATCGTCGACCGGCTGGTCGATCGCGGATACGTCGACGACCACCGCCTCGCGGCGCACCTCTTCGAGCGCGGTCGCGCCGCCGGCCGCTCGCGCGCCTGGATCGAACGCCAGCTCTTCGCGAAGGGCATCGAGCCGTCGACCCTGCGCGAGCTGGAGCGCGCGCGGAGCGAGGAAGCGACCGGCTCCCGGGACGACAGCGGCGGCTTCGCCCATACGGAGGAGGTCGAAGCCGCCCTCCGAATCGCGCGCAAGAAGCGGCTCGGCCCCTTCTGTCCCGATCCGGAGAAGCGGATCGCCGATCGCCAGCGCCACCTGGGCTTCCTGGCGCGACGCGGCTTCTCGAGCGACGTCGCGCATCACGTGATCGACGCGGAGTCGGCGGAATGAGCGCGGGGCACGCGGCGAGGTCGTCGGCGTGAGGGCGCGGCTGCTCGGTTCGGGCGTCGCGACCGGGCTCCCCACCTGGAACGACGGCTCGGAGGTCGCGCGCAAAGCGCGCGCCCGCGAAGCGGCGACGCCCCGACGTCAGGGCGCGTGTCTCGCGGTGAGCGCCGACGGGATCCGCTTCTCGCTCCTCGAGGCGCCCTTCCCGCTCGCCGCCACGCTCGCGAACGAACCGCTCTTCGCCCCGCCCGAAGGCAGTCGCGCGGTCCCGATCGACTCGCTCCTGATCACGAGCGGCGACCTCGACGCCTGCGGCGGCGCCCTCGCGCTGCGAAGCGGCCTCGCGATCCGGATCGCTTCGTCCGCCGACCTGCGTCGCGAGCTGCTCGATCACGACGCGGCTTTCGTGACGCTCGAGCCCCTCTGGACCGGCCTCGGCTGGGATCGTCCCTTCCCCCTGGACCGGGACGAGGTCCTCGAAGCGCGGCTCTTCCCCCTTCCGGGCCCGATCCCCGACCACCTCCGCGACCGATCGACGGCCGCCGGGCGCGCGCGTTGCGGCGTCCGTATCACCGACAAGCGAAGCGGACGGAGGCTCGTGTGGGCCCCCCGGATCGAGCGTCTCGACTCGGCGACCCTCGCGGAGCTCCGCGAGGCGGACGTGCGATTCGTCGACGGGACGTGTTATGCGGCGGACGAGGCGCGGAGACTCCGGCCGGGCGCGCGAAGTGCGGTCGAGCTCGGGCACGTGCCGATCGACGGACCGCAGGGTTCGCTCGCGGTGCTCGCGGGCATGAGCGGCCGCTCGATCTACGTCCACCTCGCGGCGAGCAATCCCCTCGCCGAACGCGATGCCAAGGAGGCGGCCCGGATCGCCGAGGCGGGTGCCGAGATCGGCTTCGACGGCCTCGAGGTCGAGGTCTAGACATGGCCTCGCTCCGCTATGCCCTGTCGCGGCATGCCGCGCTCAAGATCCGTCACCACGGACACGTCCTCGTCCTCCCGGAGCGCGCGCTCCGGATCGAAGGCAGCGGCGGCGAGATCCTCGAGCTGGTCGACGGCACCCGATCGACGGACGACATCGCGACGATCCTCGCCACCCGCTACCCGGGGACCGAGGGCCTCGCCGACGAGGTCGAACGCTTCCTGCGCGAGATGACCGAGATGGGCGGCGTCGTCGAAGTGGGGCCCGCGTCGTGATCGATGCCACGCCTCTCAACCTGATCGCCGAGCT
>JBCCZJ010000171.1:0-9853 GCA_039187915.1 Myxococcota bacterium | reverse complement strand
GCCGGTCCCGGAACGAGCCGCCTCGCGCGGCTGTCGCGGCCCCCCCGGCCCGCCCCGCTGCGCCGACCTCGGTGGCAGCGGGGCGCAACCTCGTCCCCGCCGTCTCGCCCGAGGACGCGTTCGACCTCGTCTTCGTACCCGACTTCGAGGGGACGACCATGGCTCGCGCGCGGCGGATCGCCGCGAACGAGTCCCTCGAGATCACGACCCTCGGAGCCATCGAGGGCCGGGTGGTGTCCCAGTTCCCAGTTCCCGGAACGGTGCTCGAAGGCGGCGATCGCACGGTGCGGCTGCGCTTCGAGCAGCGGCGGCCTGCCCTGGCCCGCCGGGAGGAGGGATGATGCGACTCTCCTCGCTCCTCGATGCCCTGCCCGAAGCCCTCGCCGTCCGCGAACGCCTGCGCGCGAATGAAGGGGACGACCCGACCATCCGCGGGATCCGCTACGACTCGCGCCAGGTAGCGCCGGGCGACCTCTTCGTCGCGCTCCGCGGTACGAACTCGGACGGTCACGACTTCCTTGAGCGCGCGATCGCCGCCGGCGCCGCGGCGCTGCTCGTCGAGGAGGCACCGGATGAGGCGCAGCGCGGCCTGCTTCCGATCGCCGTCGTACCGGACAGTCGACGCGCGCTCGCACCGATCGCGACGCGCTTCTACGGAAACCCGGCCGGCGAGATGAACCTGGTCGGCGTGACCGGCACGAACGGCAAGACCAGCACGACCTATCTCGTCGAGTCGATCCTGGCCCGCGCGAACCAGCGCGTCGGCCTCGTCGGCACGGTCGAGATCCGATACGCGGGAACGCGGGAGGTCGCGGTCAACACGACGCCCGAGAGCCTCGACCTGCAGCGGACGCTCCGGGCCATGCGGACGGAACACGTCGAAGCCACGGTCATGGAGGTCTCGTCCCATGGCCTCGAACTCGGACGCGTCGAGGGCTGCACGTTCAAGGTCGCCGCGTTCACGAATCTCTCCCAGGATCATCTCGACTTCCACGGTTCGATGGACGCCTACTTCGCCGCGAAGGCGCGGCTCTTCCGCGACCACCTCGCCCCTGGCGCGATCGCCGTGGTGAACGTCGACGACGCGGCCGGCGAGAAGATGGCCGGCGTCGCCCGGGACGCGGGCGCCGACGTCCTGCGCGTGGCGCGCGGTGCGGACGCCGACGCGGACCTGCGCCTTCTCGACGCGAGCGCGAGCCTCGAAGGCACGCGGGCGACCCTCGAAGACGCCGAAGGCCGCTTCGACGTCGCCCTGCCGCTGCTGGGCGACTTCAACCTCGAGAACCTGCTCGTCGCCGTCGGCATCGGTCGCGCGCTCGGGCTCGACGCCGAAACGATCGCCAGCGGCGTCGCCGCCTGCCCGCAGGTCCCGGGGCGCATGGAGCGCGTCGTCGGCACGGGACGCGACGAGCCGACCGTGCTGGTCGACTACGCGCACACGCCCGATGCCGTCGAGAAGCTGATGCGCGCGGTGCGGCCGCTCTGCGACGGGCGACTCATCGCGGTCTTCGGCTGTGGCGGAGACCGCGATCGCGCGAAGCGGCCTCTGATGGCCCGGGCCGCCGCGACCCACGCCGACCTCGCGATCGCGACGAGCGACAACCCGCGGACCGAGGACCCGGTCGCGATTCTCGCCGACGTCGAGGCGGGCCTCGGCGATCTCGTCCGGGTCGAGCCCGAGGCCCTCTTCGGCGTCGACACGGGGCGATACAGCGTCGTCGTCGACCGCCGGGCGGCGATCGACCTCGCGATCGGCGGCGCGCTTCCAGGCGACACGGTCGTGCTCGCCGGCAAGGGACACGAGGACTATCAGATCATCGGACGCGAGAAGTTCCCCTTCGACGACCGGCTCGAGGGGCGCCGCGCGCTGCTCGCCCGCGACGCCGGCGACCGGGGAGAGCCGGCATGAGCGCGGACGTGGCCAGCGTCGACGACCTCTGCGCCTGGGCGAACGGCCAGATCGTCCGTGGACGGGGCGAGCAGATCTTCGGCGGCACGAAGATCGACAGCCGGGAGATCGTGACGGGCGATCTCTTCGTGGCGATCGTCGGCCCGAACCACGATGCCCATCGCTTCCTCGGCGACGTCCTGGCGGGCGGAGCCGCCGGCGCCCTCGTCCAGATGGATCGCATCGAAGAGACCGTCGCCCGGACCGACGGCTTCCTCGTCCACGTCGACGACACGACCCGCGCCCTGGCCGCGATCGCCGAGGGTCACCGCGCGCGCTTCGACGGCCCGCTGATCGGGATCACCGGCAGCAACGGCAAGACCACGACCAAGGAGCTCTGCGCCGGAATCCTCGCCGTCGCGGGGCCGACCCTCGCGACGCGCGGGAACCTGAACAACGCCTTCGGCGTGCCGCTCACGCTGCTGCGCCGAAGGGCCGAGGACCGCTATGCCGTCGTCGAGATGGGCATGAACCATCGCCACGAGATCGCGGCCCTCGCCGAGATCGCGAAGCCGACGATCGGCGTGCTCACCAACGTCGGCACGGCGCACATCGAATTCCTCGGGTCGCGCGAGAACATCGCCCTCGAAAAGGGCGACCTGCTCGTCTCGCTGCCCGCCGACGGCACCGCCATCGTCGATCGTGACGAGCCCCTCGCCTTCGCGCAGTCGGAGCGGACGGAGGCGCGCGTGCTGACCTTCGGCCGGAGCGCCCACGCGGACCTGCGCGCGAGCGGGGCCCGCTTCCTGGACGAGGGTGCCTTCGCCTTCGCGCTCGAGACGCCCTTCGGCCGGGGCGAGATCAAGGTCTCCGGCCTCGCCGAGACGATCGTCGACAACGCGCTCGCGGCCGCGGGCGGTGCGCTCGCGGCGGGCGTCTCCTTCGAGACCGTCGCCGAGGGCCTCGCGGCCCACCGCGGGGTCGCCGGACGCATGCAGCCGCGCCCCTTCCCGAACGACGTCCTCGTGATCGACGACGCCTACAACGCGAACCCCCAGTCGATGCGCAGCGCGCTCGAGACGCTGGCGCGGCTCGACGCGTCTGGCGCGCGCTACGCCGTGCTCGGCCAGATGGGTGAGCTGGGCGACGAAGCACCGGCGGCCCACGACGCGCTCGGCCGCCTCGCGGGCGAGCTCGGCCTCGACGGCCTCCTGCTGCTCGGCGAGTACGCCGAGCAGACCGCGGGTGCCGCCCGCGAAGCCGGCCTCGACGACGACCGGATCGTCGTCGGATCGGACCACGAGAGCCTCGCGCGTGCGCTGCAGGATCGCCTCGGCAAGGGCGATCGGGTGCTCGTCAAGGGCTCCCGCGCCGCGTGCATGGAGCGCGTCGTCGAACTCCTCGAGGAGGCGCGTCGCTGATGGCCGATCTCCTCTTCCTGGCAAAGGTGAGTCACTGATGCTCTACCACTGGCTCTATCCCCTCGCGGACACCGTGGGCGCCCTGAACGTCGTCCGGTACATCACGTTCCGGACCGCAGCCGCGACCCTGACCGCCCTGTTCATCTCGTTCATCGTCGGCCCCTGGCTGATCCGCCGCCTGGCCGCGCTGCGCGTGGGCCAGCCGATTCGCGAGATCGGCCCCGATCACCAGTCGAAGGCGGGCACGCCCACGATGGGCGGGCTGCTCATCCTCCTCTCGCTCGGCATCTCGGTCCTGCTCTGGACCGACCTCACGAACCCCTTCGTGTGGATCGTGCTCGGCCTGACGACCGGCTACGGCCTGCTCGGCTTCATCGACGACTACACGAAGGTCACGCAGCGAAGCTCCGACGGGATCTCGGCGCGCATGAAGCTCTTCTGGCAGGTGCTCCTCGCGTTCGGCGTCGCCGTCGCGATCTACTCGAGCCCGAACTTCGACTCCGAGCTCGCCGTGCCTTTCTTCAAGAACTTCACGCCGAACCTGGGGATCTTCTACATCCCGCTCGCGACGTTCATCATCGTCGCGGCCAGCAACAGCGTGAACCTGACGGACGGCCTCGACGGACTCGCGATCGGCCCCGTCATGATCTCCGCCGGCACCTTCCTGCTCCTGTCCTACGCGGCGGGGCATGCGGGCATCGCGGAGTACCTGCAGATCAAGAACGTCCCCGGCTCGGGCCAGCTCGCGATCATCTGCGGCGCCCTCGTCGGCGGGGGGCTGGGGTTCCTCTGGTTCAACGCCTCGCCCGCGGAGCTCTTCATGGGCGACGTCGGCTCGCTCGCGCTCGGCGGCGCCCTCGGCACGATCGCCGTCCTGATCCGCCAGGAGATCCTGCTGGCCGTGGTCGGCGGCATCTTCGTGATCGAGACCCTGAGCGTGATCATCCAGGTGACCTCGTTCAAGCTGACCGGGAAGCGCGTCTTCCGCATGGCCCCGGTCCACCACCACTTCGAGCAGCTCGGTTGGCCCGAGCAGAAGATCGTCGTCCGCTTCTGGATCGTGTCGATCATCCTGGGCCTCGTCGCTCTGTCGTCGCTCAAGCTGCGCTGAGGATTTTGATTCGGGGCTTCCCTTGCCGGACCCCGTGGACGTTTTCATTCGGGGCTCGCCTTGCCGGACCCCGTACCAGACACGCGGAGGACCGGGACGCCGGGCCGCCGCGGTGGGACGAAGATGACGGAGTTCGAAGGACAGAGCGTCCTCGTGCTCGGCCTCGGCGTGTCCGGATTCTCGGCCACGCGCTACCTGGTCGAGCGAGGCGCACGCGTCGTGGCGGCGGACGAGCGCGCGCCCGAGGCGATCGCGGGGCTGTCGGACCTGCCCGACGCGGCGGAGGTCCGGGTGGGCGAGGCCTTCCCCGACCTCGACGCCTTCGACCTCGTCGTCCCGAGCCCGGGCGTGCCGGCTGCGCGGTACGCCGGCTGCCGGCCGCCGGTCCGCGGGGACATCGAGCTCTGCTTCCGCGCCTTGCCGATCCCGATCGTCGCGGTGACCGGCACGAATGGGAAGTCGACCGTCGTGAAGCTGATCGAAGCGATGGCTCAGGGCGCCGGCCTGCGCGCGCGCGCCGCAGGCAACGTCGGTCTGCCGGCCCTCGAGCTGGTCGGACAGCCCCTCGACCTCGCCGTCCTCGAGGTCTCCTCCTTCCAGCTGGAGAGCGTCGAGTTCTTCGCGCCGCGAACCGCCCTGCTCCTCAACATCACGCCGGACCATCTCGACCGCCACGGCGACCTGGCGGGCTACCGCGCGGCCAAGGCACGGCTCTTCGCGCGGCAGGGTGAAGGACAGAGCGCGATCGTGAACGGCGACGATCCGCTCTGCGTCGACCTCGCGCTCGCCGATGGCGTGGAGCGCCTCGAGTTCCGGCGACGCACCCCGGTCGCGGCGGGCGCGTGGCTCGATGGCACGAACGCGATCGTGCGCCGCGGCGGCGGCCAGCAGACCCTCTCGCTCGAGGGCGCACGCGGACTGAGCGGCCAGGCCGACAACGTCCTCGCGGCGCTGCTCGCCCTCGCGACCCTCGACGTCGATCTCGAGCGCGCGACCCGCGCGCTGGCCGGCTTCGAGCCCTTGCCCCATCGCTGCGAGGAGGTCGCAACGCTGCAGGGCGTCCGGTACGTCGACGACTCGAAGGCCACCAACGTCGGCGCCGCCGCGCGCTCCCTCGCCTCCTTCGACGCACGTCTCGTCTGGATCGCCGGGGGGCGACACAAGGGCGGTCGCCTCGACGCGCTCCGCGACGCCGCGAAGGCGCGGGTCCGACGCGTGCTCCTGATCGGCGAGGCGGCCAGCGAGTTCGAGCAGGCGCTCGCCGGCGACCTCGCCTGCGAGGACGTCGGGGACCTCGCGACCGCGGTCGCGCGCGCCGCGGCGATCGCCCAGGCGGGCGACGTCGTCCTGCTCGCGCCCGCCTGCGCGAGCTTCGACCAGTTCGACTCCTTCGAAGCCCGGGGTCGCGCCTTCCAGCGCGCGGTCCACGACCTCGCGCCGTCGCTCGGCGGCGCACGGGAGACCGCCTCGTGAGCGCGCCCGCGAGCCAGGAGAAGGCCCACGTCCTTCGTCTCAACGCACCCGAGGAGAAGGCGCCGGGGCTCGACCCGGGGATCGCGATCACGACGACCCTGCTCATGGGGATCGGCGTCGTGATGAGTTACAGCGCGACGGCGGCGCTCGCCCTCGAGTCGACGGTGCCACCGCTCTTCTTCGACCACCTCGTCGGCCTCGCGATCGGCGGCGTCGCCGCCGCCGTCGCCTACTTCCTGCCGGCGAAGGTCGTGCGCCACGGCGCGCTGCCCTTCTGGGGCCTGTCGGTCGCGCTGCTCGTCGCCACGCTGGTCGATGGGGTCGAAGTGAACGGCGCCCAGCGATGGATCGCCCTGCCCGGCCTGCGCTTCCAGCCAGGGGAGCTCGCCAAGTGCGCGACGCTGATCGCCGTCGCCGCCTGGCTGTCGCGGCAGCACGAGCGGCGCGAGCTGTCGACCAAGCCGACCCTGCAAGCGGCCGGCCTCGCCCTCGTGCCCGCCGCGCTGCTCCTCATGCAGCCGGACCTCGGCAACGCCGTCGTGCTGGTCGTGCTCTGCGCCGGCCTGCTCTTCATCGCCGGCACGCCCTGGCCGCGCTTCGTCCTGCCGGGCATCGCGGGCGTCCTGCTGGTCGGGCTCTACATCGTGAACAACGCCTACGCATGGCGACGCGTGATGGGCTTCCTCGACCCCTTCCGTGAGGCCCAGGGCGCCGGCTGGCAGCTCGTCCAGTCCTACGTCGCCTTCGGCCAGGGCGGCTTCTTCGGACAGGGGCTCGGCAACGGGCGCCAGAAGCTCGAGTACCTGCCGGAGGTCCACACCGACTTCGTGCTCGCGCTGGTCGCCGAGGAGCTCGGCTTGATGGGCGTCCTCTTCGTGCTCGGCGCCTTCGCCGCGCTCTGGGTGACGGGGACCCGGGCCGCCCGCCGCGCCAAGGACCGCTTCGATCTCTTCCTCGCCTTCGGCATGGTCACGCTGCTCACGATCCCGGCGTTCCTCAACGCCTCCGTCGTGATGGGCCTCGTCCCGACCAAGGGGCTGACCCTCCCCTTCCTCTCCTACGGACGGACGTCCCTCGTCGTGAGCTGCATGGCCCTGGGTCTGCTGCTCGGCGTTGCCCGTCGACATCCGGCGCGCCCCGCACCGATCGTGACCGAGGAGGACGGATGGTAGGCCCGGCCCCGACACGGACGACGACCCGACGACGCTGGGTGATCGCCGGTGGTGGCACGGGCGGGCACGTGACGCCTGCCCTCGCGCTCGGAGAGGCGCTGCGCCGACAGGGAGACGAGGTCCTCTTCGTCGGTTCGGCGCGCGGACTCGAGTCGAAGCTGGTGCCCGACGCGGGCTTCGAGATCGAGATGCTCCCGTCCGAGCAGGTGATGGGACGCAACCCGATCGGCCGACTCAAGGGCGCGCTCTCGATCCTGCGCAGCACCTGGATCGCGCGCCGGGTGATCGCGCGCTTCGGCGCCGACGCGGTCGTCTCGGTCGGCGGCTACGCGGCGATGCCCGCGGCCCTCGCGGCGCGTCTGCGCCGGACGCCGCTCTTCCTGGTGGAACCCAACGCGATCCCCGGCCGCGTGAACCGGTTGACCGCGCGCTTCGCGCGGCGCGTCTTCGTCGGCTTCGAGTCGACCCGGGGCCACCTGCCGCCGAAAGCGTCGAGCGTCTGTCTCGGCGTGCCGCTGCGGCGCGCGCTCTACCGGGCCTTCGCCGATCGACCGGAGAAGGCCGTGCCGAGCGCGCCGCTCCGGGTCTTCGTGTTCGGCGGGAGTCAGGGTGCGCGCCAGCTGAACGAGAACGTGCCGGAGGCCCTCGCGCGGCTGCGCAAGAAGTCGGTCGAGGTCTTCCATCAGACCGGGGAGACGGAGCGCGACCTCGTCGAGGCGCGCTACGCGGAGCTCGGCATGCCGGCCGAGGTCGTCGCCTTCGAGCACGAGATGCCCAAGCGCTACGCCTGGGCCGATCTCGCGATCTGCCGGGCGGGCGCGCTGACCGTGGCGGAGCTCGCCCTGGCCGGCATGCCCGCGCTGCTCGTGCCGTATCCCTTCGCCGCGGACGATCACCAGGCGGCGAATGCCCGCGCGCTCGAAGAGGTCGGCGCCGCGCGCTGCCTCGAGGCGAAACCGCTCGACGTGAACGCGCTCGCCCAGTCGGTCGCCGAGCTCGTCACGACGCCGGGGCGCCTGGTGCTGATGCGCGAAGCCGCCGAGCGCCTCGCCCGGCCCCACGCGCCGGAGGACATCCTCGAACACTGCCGCGCGGATCTCGAGGGGCGCATGCCCGAGTTCCACCGCGACGAAGCGCAGGACGAACGGGAGGAGGACGCGTGCAGCGACGCCTGAGCCCCCTCCATTTCGTCGGCATCGGTGGGATCGGCATGGCCGCCCTCGCGGAGCTCTTCCACGC
This sequence comes from Myxococcota bacterium, assembly GCA_039187915.1. Lineage (GTDB taxonomy): Bacteria > Myxococcota_A > UBA9160 > UBA9160 > UBA4427 > UBA4427. The sequence continues at coordinate 1,549 of JBCCZJ010000171.1, read as the reverse complement.
CCAGGGGCACACGGTCTCCGGCTCGGACCTCGCCGCGAGCCCGACCTTCGAACGCCTGCGCGCGCTCGGCGTCGACGTCCGGCTCGGACACGACGCGACGGCGGTGGCGGACGCGGAGACCGTCGTCCGCTCCTCGGCGATCGCCGACGACAACCCGGAGATCGTCGCGGCCCGGGAAGCGGGCATCCCGATCATCGGTCGCGGCGCGCTGCTCGCCGAAGTCATGCGGACGCGCGACGCGATCGCGATCGGCGGCTCGCACGGCAAGACCACGACGTCGGCCCTCACCGCGCACCTGCTCGACGCCGCAGGACTCGACCCGACCGCGCTGATCGGCGGCCGCGTCCCGCGCGCGAGCGGCGGCGCGAGCCCCGTGAAGCTCGGCCAGGGGGACCTGATCGTCGCAGAGGTCGACGAGAGCGACGGATCCTTCCTGCTGACGCGGCCGGTGCTCGCGGTCGTGAACAACATCGACCCCGAACACCTCGATCACTATGGCACGCACGAGGCGCTCCGCGACGCGTTCGTCGACTTCGCCAACAGCGTCCCCTTCTTCGGCGCCTGCCTGATCGGGATCGATCATCCCGGCGTGCAGGCGATCGCCGGACGCATCACGTCGCGCGTCGTCCGCTTCGGCTTCGCCGAGAACGCGGACGTCCGCGCCACGCGGGTCGAGCCCATCCCCGGCGGCCAGCGCGTGACCGCGACCCTGCGCGACCGGGGCGACGTCACGTTCGACCTGCCCATGCCCGGGCGGCACAACGTGCTGAACGCGCTCGCGGCGATCGCGGTCGGCCTCGAGCAGGACGTCGACCCGTCGATCCTCGCGGAGGCGGTCGCGCGCTTCGCGGGCGTCGCGCGTCGCTACGAACGCAAGGGGGAAGCCAGCGGCGTCCAGGTCGTCGACGACTACGCCCACCACCCGGCGGAGGTCCGAGCCGCCCTCTCCGGCGCGCGCAGCCTGCACGCGGGGCGCATCACCGCGATCTTCCAGCCCCACCGCTTCACGCGCACCCGCGACTGCTGGGACGAATTCCTGACGGCCTTCGCCGACGCGGACCGCGTGGTCCTCGCGGACGTCTACGCCGCCAGCGAAGCCCCGCTCGACGGCATCGATGCCGCGCGCCTCGCCGACGCCATGCGCGCCGCGGGCCACCCGGACGTCCGCCACGGCGGTTCCCTCGACGCGATCGCCGAGGCGCTCCCGAGTGCGCTCGCCGAAGGCGACCTCGTGCTGACCCTGGGCGCCGGCGACGTCGTCTCCCTCGGCCCGCGTCTGCTCGCGGCCCTCGACGCGGAGGGCGAGACATGATCGAAGCCACCGCGCGGAGGGCCCTCGAGGACCTGCTCGGCGATCGCGTCGAGTTCGACGCGCCGCTCTCGCGGCACACGTCGCTCCGGATCGGTGGGCCGGCGGACGCGATCGCGACGCCCGCCGACCGCGACGAGCTGGCGCGCCTGCTCGCGCTCTGCCGCGAACACGGGCTGCCGTCGCGGGTGCTCGGCGCCGGGTTCAACGTGCTCGTCTCCGATGCGGGCCTCGCGGGCG
>JBCCZJ010000170.1:0-9854 GCA_039187915.1 Myxococcota bacterium | reverse complement strand
GGTGGGGCGGGGGTCGTGGGGGGGGGGGCCGCGCCGCCCCCCCCCCACCTCGAGGCTGGCGCCCGGTTCATTGGGGCCGCCGCGGCCGTGGGTCTCGAGGTGACACTCGCCCTGCTCCACGACCACGATCGCCCGCTGCTGCGGATCCAGCTCGAGCGGTGGAAGCGCGTGCCCGCGAGAAAGCTCGAGCTTCCAGACGCCGAACTCCGAACGGGGCGCCTTGTCGGTCGGCCTAACATCGCTCGGGGGCAGAGTGGAAGGGCCGTCCGCGAGCGCGCCGTTTCCGGATCGAGCTGCAGACGCCGTCTCCGACGCGTTCTCGGCGCCGCTGCCGGACGACTCCTCGTCGAACCGGTCGCGAATCAACTCTTCGGGTCGACACCCGAGGCCCTTCGCGATCTTCAGCAGCACCGAAACGGTCGGCACCATCTGGCGCGCCTCGACCTTGTGGATCGTGCTCGCGGCGACTCCGCTTCGGGTCGCGAGCTGCTGAAGCGTCAGGCCGTCGGCAGACCGACAGGACCTGATCTGGTTCGCCATGTCCGCGAGAGCGCGGCTGGTATCGAACATTTTCGTCTCCTTCCCGCCGCTCGCCCAAGCGTCGGGTAGGGGGAGCCGGACGTGACCGATCCGGCACTGTCCATCGTAGGCAGTCAATCGGCTGGGAAGCCGAGTTTTCGTCAGACTATTCTACGCTCTGAGTCTAAATCTGAGTGGCCGTCAGTCTACTTCTCGCGTAGGCCGATCGCGGTCGTCGCAGGCGAAGCGGGCGAGCGGAAGGAGCAGCGGAAGACCATCGTGGGGCCAATCGACCGGAGGTGTTTGCAGTCGACCCGGTGTTGTTAACCGGGATACACCCAACCTCGACCAGGCCGCCGGGACCTCCGTTGCCGTCGAACGCGCGTCGACGCGTGAAGGTGCAGGCGCGTCGGAGTGGGACTCGAGCAGCCGCCCTTCACCGTCTTCGGAAAAACCGAAGACGCAGACGTTCGAGAGATGCCCGGAGAACGGCTCCAGAGCGCGATTCAGCGCCACATCCGATTCGACGGGCATCAGGCGCAGGAAACGGCCGAGCGGCGCGGGTCGCGGTCGCGCATCGGATTCGAGCACGACCGTATGCTGCGCCCCTTCGAATAACATCGCTTCACCCAGCGTCGATCTCATGCGGGCTTCACTTCGTTCGTTCGCGATCGCCGCGGCGGTCTCGAGCGTGACTTCGCCGCGCGGCGACTCTGCCGACACGCGTTCGAGAGCGGCATCGATCGCCGTGGCAAAGCGCCTCGCTCGTGCGTCGTCCCAGCCGACCAGGTAGGCGACCACGGGTGAGAGGCATCCCGTCTGATCCCAGCGCGCCACGTCGAGGGCCAGCCCGGCGGCGACGCCCGCCTCGGCCTCGGCGGCGAGGGCCGGACCGAAGACCGCGATCGAGAATCGATGCCCGTAGCCGACGAAGCGCTGGGCACGATCGAGGCGGCGCGAGATCGCGTCCAGCGTCTCGTCCGAGCCGGTCGCGACGACGCAGGGGGCGGCGAGGGCCGCGTCGAGCGCCATCCCATCATCCGAAGAGAACGCGATCGGCTCGAAGGCCGCGGCCAGGCCCTCGTCGCGTGCGGCGAGCGACCGGGCGAGCATCCGCGCTGTCACGGGATCCTTTGCGGTCTCCCGGAGCAGCACCGGCGAACCCAGGATCAGCGGCAGGAGGGAAGAAAGGAGCGTGGGCATCGGCAGCGCGCCGCCGGCGATCACGGTGGTCCATTCGTAGGGAACCAGGGCGCGTCGCCCGTCCGCCCGCGCCCCGTCGATCTCACGCTCGGCGCAGGCGACGAGGTCGGCCGGACGCCAGGCCCGGAGTGCGGCGTCGAGCCCTTCTCGGATCGTCGCGCCGGCAAAGGGCGTCGCCTCGGCGAGCGCCGCGGCGAGCTCGCGCCGCCAGGGCGAGTCCGCGGCCGTCCAGTCCGCGAGCACGGCAGCGACCGCGGCGAGCCGATCTTCGAAGGGCCTTCTTGCGAGCGCTTCTCCCGCGACCCGCAGACGTCCCTCGGCGGCCCGCACGCGTTCGGCGGCCTCGTCGGGCCAGGTGATCTCGAGCCGCGTCAAGAGGCGGCTTCCTCGCGCGAGGCCTCGAGCATCACGTCCGTCGCGATGGAGCAGCCTCGAGCTTCCGCGCCCGCTTCGCGTCCGATCACGTCGAATCCGATCGAGCGTCCCGCTTCATCGAGGATCGCGCGTCCGAGGTCCGCGGTCTGGATGGCGGCGACACTCCCGCTGTTCGCGAGGTCATGGATCACGATCATGCCGACCTCGCCGTCGGCGACGTCGCGTCCGCTCTCCGGATCGACGAAGCGGACGCGTGTCCAGGGCGGCCCTTCTTTGCGACGCGGCCCGTTCGGATCGACGAGGGTCGAGTCGTAGAACTGGCTGCCGAGCTCGGTCATTCCGTATTGGTTCAAGACGGCGCGTTCGTCCAGCCCGAAGCGCGTCGCGATGTCCGCGCGCAGCACGTCCCGAGGCACGGTGCGGCTGCGTCCCTTGAAGCCGCCGGTCTCCATCACCCGGGATCCCCGCGGCAGGGCCCAGCGCCCGTCGCCCGCAGTCGCGGGGTCGTCGAGAAAATGGACGAACGCGAAGCTGGTCCCGGCGATCACGAGCGGCCGATCGTCTTCCCGGGCGCGCGCGACCGCCGCTTCGAGCGCGCGGAGGTCGAGGCGACCGTCCTCGAGATCGAATCCGCTCGCGGGTGCGCCCTCGGCGCGGCGCAGGGTCTCGAACATGTGCGTCAGCGAGGAATCCGGCGCCGCGTCCGGTCCGGGCGCGAGGAACCGCATCTCGGGCGCCCCGCCCACGAGATCCGTGAGGAAGGCGCGTCGGAGGCTGGCGAGCAGCGAGGCCTCGTAGAGCGCGAGGGTGTCGAGGTGGAGTTCGCCCCTTCGCTCGACGCTCGTTCCGCTCGTTCGGAAGATCTTCTCCGTGCGGGCTTCGGGGAAGCAGCGGAGCGCGAATTCCTTGAATGCTCCGGTCGGGACAGCGGGGATGTCCTCGACGCGCGCGACGGAATCGGGCGTACGTTCGAGGGAGGTACACAGTCGCGCGTAGGGTGCACAGGCGCCGAACTGAAAACGAAAGAGGTCGAGGGCCAGGCGCTCGAAGCGTGCGTCGTCCCTTTCCGCAGACGGCGCCGACATCCAGTCGAGCAGCGCTCGCTCGATCGTCGCGCGATCGCCCGTGTCGTTCGTGGACATCAGGGCGAGGCCTTCTTCAGGACGTCGACGAGCGCATCGCAGGCGAGATGGATCGCGGCGCGATCGATCACGAGCGGCGGCGTGAGCGACACGACGCGCCCGCCGTCGCCGGAGGGCAACAGGACGAAACCCCGCTCGAGCAGGTGGGTCGTCGTCTCGAGGGCGATCTCGGGCCGCGCGCATTCGACGCCGATCATGAGGCCGCGGCCGCGGACTTCGACCACGGCATCGACGTCGGCGAGATCCTTGCGCAGGCGGTCGATCACCTCCTCTCCGAGTCGCGCGGCGCGCGCCGGGAGATCGAGTCTCTCCGCGACTTCGAGGGAGGCGACCGCGGCGGCGCAGCCCGTCGGGTGCCCCAGGAAGGTCTGGGTATGGAGCGCTTCGCCTTCGGAGCGCGGCCACGCCTCGAAGACGCGGGTCAGCCCGAGACACGCGGAGAGCGGCATGCCCGAGGCGAGCCCCTTTCCGACGCAGAGCAGGTCGGGCACGACGCCCTCGTGGTCGCAGGCGAAGGTGCGGCCCGTGCGGCCGAGCCCCGTGTAGATCTCGTCCACGACGAGCAGCCAGCCCCGCTCGTCGCAGATCGCGCGCAGGCCACGCAGGAAGCCGTCCCGGGGTACGCGCTCGCCGCCGCGCCCCTGCAGCGGCTCCACGAGGATCGCGCCGATCTCGTCCGCGTGCGTCTCCGCGACGCGCCGCACGGCCTCGAGGTCGTCGTAGGGCACGAAGCGCGTGGCGTTCGGGAGGCGCGCCTCGAAGGGGGCGCGGAAGTCGGGGCGCCAGGTCGCGTCGAGCGCGCCGAAGGAGAGACCGTGATAGGCGCCTTCGAAGGCGAGCAGGCCGGCGCGGCCAGTCGCGAGCATCGCCGTCTTGATCGCGGTCTCGACCGCATCCGAGCCGGACGAAGAGAGGACCGTCCGCACGTCCATGGCTTCGTCGGCCTCGCCCCGCGGATAGAGCGCGTTGAGCTTCTCGAGCAGCTCGACCTTCACCCGGGGCGGGTGCACGTCGCCCATGCCGTGAAGGAGCGTCGTCGCCTGGCTGGCGACGGCCTGCGCGACCTCGGGGTGGGCGTGGCCGACGTTGGCGACGCCGAACGCGGCGGTCAGGTCGATGAAACGATTGCCGTCGACGTCCCAGAGCTGCGCACCCTGGGCGCGGTCCCAGAAGATCGGCGCGGGCTCGAGTGCGGTCACGTTCCGGCTCTCGACCCGCGCGAGCCGCGTGGCGAGCGCACGCGACCGAGGGCCGGGCACGGCCGTCTGGAGCGCGGGCGGGAGCGTCGCGGGGAGCGCGTGCTCGGCGCGGTCGGTGAGCGGGGCGGTCATCGGAATCGGGTCCTCGTTCGGTCGCCGGCTTCGCGCCTGCGCGCGGGGCCGACGGCCGGAACGGCCAGGGGGGAGGGCGCGGAGAATAGGGAACGCGGCCTATCCTCGGAGTGCGGGGGCCGGAAAGCCCTCGGACGGCGCCGATCCGGCGCTTCGGGGAGGGCGCATGCGCGCGGGCGGAGAGCGGGTCTACGTGGCGCTCGGGGCCAATCTCGGCGACCGGGAGGCGACGTTCTCGGCGGTGATCACCGCCTTCGAGCGCGAGCCCGAACTGCGTCTCGTCGCCGCCTCGGGGGTCTACGAGACGCCGCCCCTCGGTCCGGCGGGGCAGGCGCCGTACCTGAACGCGGTCGTCGCGCTCCACGCCTGGCTCTCCCCGACGGCGCTGCTCGCCCGTCTCCAGGCGATCGAGTCCGCGCTCGGGCGCGATCGGGGACCCGACGCGATTCGCTGGGGCCCCCGGGCGATCGACCTCGACCTTCTTCTCTTCGGAGACCGCTGCGTGTCGCTGCCTGACCTCGAGGTGCCCCATCCCCGACTCCACGAGCGGGCCTTCGTGCTCGTGCCCCTCGCGGACGTCGCGCCGGAGCTCGTCCATCCGGTGCGGGGCGGCTCCGTCGAGACGATGCTGACCGCTCGGCCCGACGTCGCGCAGATCGTGGCCCGCGAGCGGCCGGAAGGCTGGCCGGGCGCGCGTTGAGGGCCGGCCGCCTTATGCTCTCCGCATGGCCATTGTCTCCGTCAGCATTTCTCCGATGGGCGTGGGCCTGTCGGTCTCCCGATACGTCGCGGCCGCGATCGAGGTCCTGGAGGCCCAGGATCGGGTCGTCTGGCGGCTGGATTCGATGTTCACGACGCTCGAAGGCGAGTCCGACGACTGCTTCGAGGTGATTCGCGCCATGCAGGAGGCGGTCTTCGCGGCCGGCGCGGAGCGGGTCGGCACCGTCATCAAGATGGACGATCGGCGGGATCGGGTGGTCTCGATGGCGGACAAGGTGGCTTCGGTGGAGTCGAAGCTCGGGAGATCGGAGACTTAAACCGACTTCACCAGTCGGAAAATTGCCTCGATCACCCGACTGGGGTACTCAGGATTCCTCCCCCGGCGGTCGAAGAGCCGGGAGTCTTGCTCGCTCGCCCGCGCCGGAGATCTCCTTGGCACTCCATTCCCTCGATGCGCTCGCCGGAAAACCGTTCAAAGACGAGGTTCTGGACCTGGTGGACCATGACGCCATGGAATCCCGGAGTGCGAGAGAAATTCTGACTTGGGCAGTCGGGAATTTCCATCCGCGCCTGACGATCTCCGCGTCCTTCGGTGCGCCGGAGGGCATGGCGCTGATCGACATGCTCCACCGCGTCGATCCCACGACCCGCGTCTTCGTCCTCGACACGGGCCGACTCCATCCGGCGACCTACGACCTGATCGATCGCGTGCGCGACCGCTACGACAAGAACGTCGAGGTCGTCTTCCCGAACGCGGACGAGGTCCAGGAGATGGTCCGCGACGCGGGGATGAACCTCTTCTACGCCTCCCACGAGGATCGCAAACGCTGCTGCCGGATCCGCAAGGTCCTGCCCATGCGCCGTCATCTCGCGAACTTCGACGCCTACGTCACGGGCCTTCGCCGCGACCAGAACGCGAACCGCGCGACCGCCCGCAAGGTCGAGATCGACTCGGCGAACGGGGACCTCGTCAAGATCAACCCGCTCGCGGACTGGACCCACGAACGCGTGATGGACTACGTCACCGAGCACCGGGTCCCGATCAACCGTCTGCATCAGCAGAACTTTCCGTCCGTCGGCTGCGAGCCGTGCACGCGCTCCGTCGCGCCAGGCGCGGATCCGCGCTCCGGCCGGTGGTGGTGGGAGAGCGACGACACGAAGGAGTGTGGTCTTCATCTGGCGGATCCGGACGAGTCGGGCGGCTCCGGGATCTGACCGTTTCGAATCCGGGCGCTTTCGCCGGCTCTTGCGCGCGAAAGAAGGGCTCGGGACTCAAGCGATCCGGCTTCGGCGCCGATTCCTTCCTCGAAGCCTCGGGGAGAACCGACCTTTGCCGACGGAAAGCGCACGACGAACGAGCGTGATCGACGTCCTGGGAGGCCTCTGCCTCGTCGGCGCGCTGGCCCTGACGTCCTTCGTCCACGCGGTTCGCGCGGACGACGTCGAAGAGGCCCTGATGAGCGTCGATCCGACGCTCGTCTCCCCGCCGGCCGCCCCGGCACCGGCCGCGCCGGAGCTCAGCCAGCCCCGCGTTCGTCCGCTGAATACGCGCGGCTACAACTACGGCCCGCCGCCTGGCGCGATCGACCCCGCCGCCATGCGACAAGAGGCCGCCATGGCGCCGAAGCCCGCGCCGCCCGCGTCACCGACGCCGCGCTGAGCCCCTTCGGACCGCATGGCGATCGCCGTGCCCTGCGACCCGGGCCCGGCGCACGGGACTGCTAGAATGCGGAGGCTTCTGAGTGGCCGGCGATCCGGCCGTCCCGTCGTGGATGGCCGACCGCGCGAGGGTGGCTCGATCGCGTTCCCCACCTCCGCGCCGGGAGGGAACGGCGAGCCGTGAACGCCCCCCGTGGCGCCGCGTCCTGCCTGCGAGGCTCGGCTCGATGGATCCCGATACGCGAAGGCGCACACGCCAGATCACCGGCACCGGTGCGGCCATCTGGGCCCTGCTGGCGATCGGGCTGTCGATCTTCTCCCTGATCTCGCCGCGGCCCGGTCCGCAGCTCCCGGTTCGGACCTCGATCATCGCCGGTGTCGCCGTCGTCCATGCCATGAGCGACGCGGCGGAAGCGGCCGGTGTCGACGAAGGCGATCAGCTGCTGTCGGTCGACGGCGTCCCCGCGATCCAGGCGATCTGGGCGCCGTCGCTCGAAGCCGGCGTCGTCGACACCTACCGCGTGCTGAAGCCCGACGGCTCGATCCTGACCGCTTCGCTCCTCCCGGTCCAGGCGGGCGACGTCGAGAAGACGGGCGACGTGCTCCTCCATCTCGGGCTGTTGCTCGTGAGCGCGCTCTATCTCGTCGTGGCGCTCACGGTCTGGTGGACGAGACAGGCGAGCAACGAGTCCTGGGCGCTCCTTCTCTATTGCTCGGTCATGTCGGTGCTGCTGTCTTCGGCGATTCGCGTCGACATCATCCCGTGGGCCCCGACTCGCGTCCTCGCCACCCTGCCCTTCCTGGGCGCGACGACCTTCCATCTCTTCACCACGTATCCGATCGAGCCCTCGTGGATCGTGAAGCGACGCAGGATCCGGATGATTCCGTACCTCGTCGCGAGCGCGATCTTCGTGTCCGTCCTGACGCAGTCCGCGATGGGGATCCCGCCGAGCTGGGTCGCGACCGCCGCCTTCGTCTTCGGGATCGGCACCAGCCTCGCATCGATCGCGATCCTCGCGACGGGCCGCGGCGAGGCGCGTCAGGCCGGCATCGGCGATCGCGCAGACCTGATGCTGCTCGCGGGCCTCGTGAGTCTGCTGCCGGCGCTGCTGGCGCTGATCGCGGAGTGGGTCGTCCCGACGGCGCTGCCCTGGTACGTCGCCCTGCTCTGGGTGGGCTTCTTCCCGGTCGCCGTCGGCTACGGCATGGTGCGTCGCCAGCTCTTCGAGTTCCGCCTGGCCGCCAAATCGAGCGCGGCGTACGGCGCGGCCTCGCTCGCCATCACCGGCGTCTTCGCCTTCATCATCACCTTCGCCGACAACGTGGTCGAGCAGTACGGCGTCGACCAGCGCAACGTGCAGGTCGTCCTCCTCTTCCTGGCGATCCTCGCCTTCAACCCGCTGCGCGAACGCATGCAGGGTCTGGTCGACAACTTCTTCGACCGCGACCGTTCCCAGTACCGGCGCGCGGTCCGGGAGATCTCGGAAGCGATGGTGTCGATGCTGTCGATGAACGAGATCGGTGATCGGATCCTCGCCGCGCTGACCGACACGATGGGTGTCTCGCGCGCAATGGTCCTGCTCTTCGACGACAACGATCGGGTCTTGCGCGCGTCCGCCTGGCGTGGGGACTGGGACCAGGACGACATCGACACCGAGATCCCGTCCGACCACCCGATCTGGAAGCATCTCTGGATGCGCCGCGAAGAGCTCGCGCGACAGGACTTCGACGACGATCCTGATCCCGAGAAGCGCGAGAGCTGCTGGGACATCTACGACACGCTCGAAGTCGAGCTGCTCGTGCCGATCCTCTTCGGCGTCGATCTCCTCGGCGTCATCGCCGTCGGTCGCAAGCTCTCCGGTGAACGCCTCGCGACCGACGACCGCCAGCTCCTGCGGACGCTCGCGAACCAGAGCTCGATCGCGATCGAGAACGCGAAGGCCTTCGACGAGATCGCCAAGCTGAACGAGAGTCTCGAGATGCGCGTCGAGGAACGGACGCGCGAGCTGCAGGACACGCAGACCCAGCTCATGCAGAGCGAGAAGCTGAAGAGCCTCGGTCAGCTCGTCGCCGGCGTCGCCCACGAGTTGAACAACCCGATCGGCTTCGTCCACGCGAACCTGCAGCTGATCGACGAGTTCGTCGACAAAGCCGCGACCGCGCGGGGCGCGGGACGCGAAGAAGAGGCCGATCGCCATCGCGAAGCGATCAAGAAGCTCCTCTCCCGGAGTCGCGAGGGGACCGAGCGGGTGAAGCAGATCGTGCAGGATCTGCGGACCTTTTCGCGCATGGACCAGGCCGATCTCCAGATGGCCCAGCTGACGGAAGAGATCGACCGGACCCTCGCGCTGATGGAGCCGCGTTTCAAGGGAACGGTCGAGGTCGTGAAGGACTACCAGCCGCTGCCGGAGGTGCGCTGCTTCCCGGGCCAGCTGAACCAGGTCTTCCTGAACCTGCTCATGAACGCATGTGACGTCCTCGAGGACCAGTCCACGAGCAACCGAACGAAGCGACGCAGCAAGGCGCAGCTCGACACTCCCCGTCGTCCGGACAATTCGGCCTCGCCGCCACGCTACTGGATCCCGAGCGTTGGTTCCTGCTGGTCTAACCCGAAGGGCCCAGCTCGATCGTCCGAGCTCGCCTCTCCTGGGTACCGTCCTTTCTACGGCGCCACAAGCAAAGTGGCTAGCTAGCATCCTCTATGCGTGCCGCTCGCTCGGTGTCGTTTTCGGCAGACTCCTGTTGAAAATAAGCATCTTTGGAGCCGAATCGCCACAAAAATCGCCTCCTACCTCCGTCGCGACGCGACGGAGTACGGAGGAGACCCTCTAGCGAGGGCTATTTTATTCGGTCGGCCAGATTGGGGGGCTATTTTATTCGGTCGTGCGGTTTTGGACCTCCTCGG
>JBCCZJ010000169.1:0-9855 GCA_039187915.1 Myxococcota bacterium | reverse complement strand
TCGATCTTGATCACGTCGGCGCCCTGGTCGGCGAGGATCGAGGTCGCGAGGGGGCCCGAGGCCATCGTCGTCAGGTCGAGGAGGCGGACGCCTTCGAGGGGGCCGGGCATGATCTTCCTCGCTCGTTCGCGGTGCGGGCTTCGTGCGGCGTGCGCTTGCGCGGGTTCCGCGCGGTGGGCGAGGCTAGCAGGCGCATCGTCCTCCCGGGCCATGCGCTGGGAGACCCCGATGAGCCCGACCGACGCCGACCTCGCCGACCGCCTCCGCGCCCTCGAAGGCCGCGTGCACGCGCTCGAAGGCCACGCGGCGATCCTCGACCTGAAGAGCCGATACGGCGCACTGATGGACGCGCGGTACACGCGCTCCGGTCCGAAGCCGCAGGCCGAGATCGACGAGCTGGCGGATCAACTGGTCGCGCTCTTCACGGAGGAAGCGGTCTGGGAAGCCGGCGGCGCGCTCGGTACGGCGGCGGGGCAGGCGGCGCTCCGCGAACGCTTCCGCCGGCCGACGCTCCTGTACAGCTGGCACTTCTTCGTGAAGCCCGAGATCCACGTCGAAGGAGACCTCGCGCGCGGCACCTGGGACGTGCTCGCGATGATGACGACGACCGAGGGGCGGGCGCTGTGGATGGTCGGCGTCGAGCACGATGCGTATCGCTGCGTCGACGGCCGCTGGCTTCACGAACGGATGCGCCTCGAGAGTCGGCTGATGGCCCCCTACGAGCGCGGCTGGGGACCGAAGGAGGACTGAGTCGGCCTAGCCGTTCACCGGTGAGATCATCGTCTCGCCGAGCTCGCGGATCTTGTCCTTCTTGTCCTCGACGGTGCAGCCCGGCGGGAGCTGGTATTCGAGGGGCCAGCTCACGGTCCCGGTCATGCCGGCTTCGACGAGTCGGCCCATCTGCTCGGGCGGGAGCTCCTCGGTCAGCGGGATGAGGCAGTCGAAGGGCTCGTTCTCCCGGCCGAATCGCTCGCGCTGCGCGCGGAGTTCGCCCAGGATCTCGAGCGTCTGGTCGAAGGTCGTGCCCGCGCCGGTCCAGCCGTCGCCGAACTGACCCGCGCGGCGCAGCGCCGCCTTGTTCATGCCGCCCACCCACATGGGGACCTTCTCGGTCGGCAGCGGCCGCATGCGCAGGGCGTCGAATCGGTAGTACTCGCCGTCGGCCGCGACGACCTCTCCGGCGAGCAGCTTCTGGATGATCGGGAGCTGCTCGTCCATGCGCTTGCCGCGCTGGGCGAAGGGGACGCCCATGATCTCGAACTCTTCCCGGAGCCATCCGGCGCCGAAGCCGAGGACCGTCCGGTTCTTCGAGAAGATGGCCGCGGTCGAGAGATCCTTGGCGATCTCGATCGGGTGGCGGAGCGGCAGGATGTAGACGTTGGTGAGGAAGCGGAGCGTCGTCGTGACTTGAGAGAGCGCGGCGATGGTCGCGAAGGATTCGGGGAAGGCCGTCTCCCCGTCGAAGGGGGCCTCGCCCGAGTCGTCGTAGGGATAGCGGGAGACGTAGTGCTCGGGCGCGAAGAGATGGTCGGCGAGCATGATGCCTTCGAAGCCGGCCGCTTCGCACGCCGGTGCGAGTTCCATCAGATCGTCCGGGTGGGTGAAGGGCAGGGCTTGCCAGAACTGCATGGGGAAAGGCTCCGTTTCGTGGGCGCCAAGCATCGCAGAGGCCGCTCGCCCTGGCCAGAAGCGCGCCCGCGCGGCGCGACGAATGGGCTAGGATCGAAGGCCGTCGCCGAGCGCATCCGTCGCAGCGACCCGTCTCGCGGAGGCCACCCGCCCGCGGACCCGAATCGAGGAAGAGAGATGCCGGATCATGTCGCCGTCGTGGGCGCGTCCCTCGCTGGACTGCGCTTCGTGGAAGCCCTCCGCCGTGAAGGCTTCGAAGGACGGGTCACCGTCGTCGGCGCGGAAGACGCGTTGCCCTACGACCGCCCACCGCTCTCGAAGCAGTTCCTCGTCGACGACTGGGAAGAGGAGAAGCTCGCGCTTTCGCGCAACGGCGTCGAGGAGCTGAAGGCCGACTGGAAGCTCGGTGTCGCGGCGACGGCCCTCGATCCGGCCGGAACGCGCGTGACCCTCGCCGACGGCGAGACCGTCGAGCCCGACGCGGTCGTGCTCGCGACCGGGACACGCGCCCGCCGGCTGCCGTTCGGGCAGGATCTCGAGGGCGTGCTCGAGCTCCGGACCCTCGAGGACGCGCGCGCGCTCCGCGCAGCGATCGCACGCTCGCCGCGGGTCGTCGTCGTCGGCGCGGGCTTCATCGGCATGGAGGTCGCGGCCAGCTGCCGCAAGAAGGGACTCGACGTGACGGTCGTCGAGCCGCTCGAGGCGCCGCTGGTTCGTGGGCTCGGCCCCGTGCTCGGGGAGCGCGTGGCACGAACGCACCGCGACGAGGGCGTCGCCTTCCGGCTCGGCGTCGGGGTCGAGGGCTTCGAGGGCAACGGCAAGGTCGAGGCCGTGAAGCTCTCGGACGGCGAGACGATCCCCGCCGAGCTGGTGATCGTCGGCGTCGGCGCGGCCCCCGCGACGGAGTGGCTCGAGGGCGCCGGCCTCGAGATCGACGACGGCGTCCTGTGTGACGCGACCGGAGCGACGGCGCGGGAAGGCGTCTACGCGCTCGGCGACTGCGCACGCTGGGAGAACGCGCGCTACCCGGAGCGGCCGCGCTTCGAGCATTGGACGAGTGCGGTCGAACAGTCGGACGTGGTCGCCAAGCGAATCGTGCACGGCGAGGCCGAGCCGTTCGCCCCCGTGCCCTACGTCTGGACGGACCAGTTCCATCTGCGGGTCGCGATCGCAGGCGAAGTCCAGGAGAGCGATGAAATGCACGTCTGTCTCGGCGAGGTCGAGGACGATCAGTTCCTGGCGCTCTTCGGTCGGGAGGGCCGGCTGGCGGCTGCCGTCGGCTTCAAGCGGCCCCGGCAGCTGAACGGACTGCGCCGAAAAATGGCGGCGCCGGGCGGGATCTCCTTCGCCGACGCGATCGCGGAGCATGCGCCGAAGGACTGACGAACGGCTCGTTCAGGGTCGCGCACGTTCGTCCCGGACCAGCAGCAGCGCGAAGAAGGCGGCGACGTTCGTCGCGGCGAAGACGGCGAAGGCGATCTTGTAGTCGCCGAGCCGATCGTAGAGCTGCGCGGCGAAGAGGGGCCCCAGGGCGCCGCCCGGAAAGAGCGTCAGCGTCATCGCACCGTAGATCTCGCCCATGTGCCGGTCGCCGAAGCAGTGGCTCAGGACGAGCGGGTAGACGACGTCGCGGCAGGCCTGGGAGAAGCCCCAGGAGAAGACGAATGCGCTGATCAGCGCGGGGTGCGGTCGGAAGAGCAGGACGATCAGGATCCCGCTCGAGACGGCGAGGATCCCGTAGACGACCTGGACGGCGCGGACCTGCGGAATCCGATCCGAGAGGAAGCCGCCCAGGATCTTGCTCACGACGCCGAGGCCGACGGCCTGTCCGAAATAGACGCGCGCCTCGTCCTTCGACAGGCCGCTGTCGACGAGGAAGAGGACGAGCGCGTCGAGGATGCCCGTGAAGTAGAAGAAGAACGTGAAGAGCGTGGCCGTCAGGATCCAGAAGCTGCGCGTGCGCAGCGCGCTGCGGAGATCGAGCGCGTGCTCGTCGACGCGCTCGGGGACATCGGATGGCGCCTGCGGTTCCCCGCCTTCCGTGTCGGCGTCGGGCTCGCGGACCAGGAAGAGCGCGGTCGGCAGCAAGACGAAGAGCGCGACCGGCACGATCGCGAGCAGGCCCTCGCGCCAGGTCGCTTTCGCGGCGACCTCGCTGACCAGCGCGACCATCACCGAGCCGCCGAGGTTCGAGCCGGCATAGGCGATGCCGAGGGCCAGGCCGCGGTTGCGATGGAACCACTGGCTCACGACGTGGCCAACCGTGATGTCGCCCATGCCCGCGGCGCAGAGCCCGATCCCGGCCGCGACCACGTAGAGGTGGCCCAGGCTCTCGATTCGCGAGAATCCGAAGAAGACGAAGGCGAAGAGCGCCGCCGAGATCGCCAGGACGCGCGAGGCGCCGAGCCGAACGGCCAGCCAGCCGACCAGGGGACTCGCCAAGGCCTGGAAGATCAGCTGGGGCGTCGCGGCGCTCGAGAGCTCGGTGCGTCCGGCGAGCCCGAGTCCCTCGATCAGCTCCGGGGCCATTCCGGTTCGGATGTAGGTGAGGCCGAGCCCCATCTGGCAGACGAGGCAGCCCAGGGCCACGAACAGGGCTCGGCCGCGGAACTCGCCGAAAGCGCGCGCGTAGAAGGAGGCGGCGGCGCTCATGCGTCGTCGCTCTCCCGCCGGGCGGCCTGAGCGCGCCGCGCCGCGTCCTCGTCGAGCCCGTCGCCGAAGCGAACGAGGGCATCGTCGCGGAGCGCGCTCTTCGCGACCTTGCCGCCCACGTTGTGGGGCAGCGCTTCGAAGACCACGAGGGCCTCGGGCCAGAGCTCCCGGGCGACGTGCTCGCCTTCCAGGAACGCCTTCAGGTCCTCGAAAGCGAGGTGCGCGCCCCGTCGAAGCTCGACGTAGGCTGCGGCGCGTTCCCCGAAGACGGCGTCCGGGATGCCGATCGCGGCAGCGAGGGCCACGTCGGGATGGGCGCTCACGCCTTCTTCGATCGCCGCGGCGGAGAGGTTCTTGCCGCCGCGGATGATGATGTCGTCCGTCCGCCCGACCACACGCAGGTAGCCGTCCTCGTCGAGCTCGACGAGATCGCCCAGCAGGACCCAGCCATCGGGGCGGATCAGCTCGGCGTTCGCCTCCGGCGCGTTCAGATAGCCCGGCGAGACGACGGGCCCCTTGACCGCCGGGCGGCCGGTGCCTCGCACGGTCACGTCCGCGCCGGCCGCATCGAAGAGTCGGAGCTGCATCTCGGGAAGCGGCTTGCCGGCCGTCGTGAGCCGTTTGTGGGGCGGATCCTCGGGGCGGGTCGCGCTGACCGCGCCGGTCTCGTTCGAGCCGTAGAACTGCAGCACGTGCGCGCCGGTCCGCTCTTCGAAGGCGCGCGCTCGTTTCTCCGGGACGGCTTCTCCGCCCGTGAAGAGGCTCCGCAGCGCGAGCGCCTCACCCGCGTCGAAGCCGTCGGACTCGAGCATCAGGATGAACTGGGTTGACACCGCCGCGAGCACGGTCACGCGATGGCGTCGCAGCGCGTCGATCGCCGCGCGGGCGTCGAACTTCCGGAGCAGGACGGTGGGTGCGCCGAGCAGGGTGGGGGAGAAATGCTGGGTCCAGAGGCCGAAGCCGAAGGGCGCGGGCAGGGCGCTCAGGAAGACCTCGTCGTTCCCGAAGCGGCCGATCTCCGCAGCGAAGCGATGGAAATGAAACCAGCGGAGCTGGTCGTGGCGGACGATCTTCGGCAGGCCGGTCGTGCCGGACGTCGTGTTGTAGAGGCTGTCGACGTCGCGCGCGAGAGCGCGTCCTTCGAGCGCGCTCGCCGGGGCGAGAGGGGCGGGCGCGTCCTCGATCCAGATCGCGTCGTCCACGAACGCATCCCCCTCGACGAGGACGTGCGCGTCGAGGACGACACCCTTCGCGCGGAGTGCGTCGACCATGGCCGAAGCGGAGCCGCCCCCCATGATCGGGGCGCTCACCAGCGTCTTCGCGCCGGAGATCTCCAGGAGATGCACGAGCTCCCGTTCACCGCAGCGCGCGCCGAGGCCGAGGCAGACGAGGCCTGCGCGCTCCGTCGCCTGGAAGGCCACGTGGAAGCCCGGACCATCCGGCAGCCAGACGGCGACGCAGGCGCCGGCAGGGAGTCCGAGGGCGACGAGGATCCGGGCCAGGCGATCGGCCGCCTCGTCGTAGCCGCGCCACGTGAGGACCCGGTCCTCGATCAGGTAGGCCGGGCTTTCCGGTCGTTCGCGCGCGAGCGAACGCACCCGAGCGGCGAGCGACGCGGGGAATTGCGAGGGATCCATGCGTCTCGCCGGTCAGAACGTGATGGGCAGCTTCCAGTAGCCCTGCACGAACTCGGTCACGAGCCGCTCGGCGTTCGGGAGATCCACCTCGTAGTCCGGGTAGGCCGCGAGCAGCTCCTCGGTACAGACCTTGCCCTCGAGGCGCGCGACGTTGACCCCCAGGCAGGAGTGCGGGCCGTAGCCGAAGGAGAGGATGCGCTTGGGGCGTCGGTGGATGTCGAACGTGTCGGGGTTCTCGAACTCGCGCTCGTCGTGGTTGCCCGAGTGGTAGAGGAACATGACGCCCTGTCCCTCGGTCATGTCGGCCCCGCCGTAGGAGACGGGCCGCTTCACCTGGCGCATCAGGAACTGGGTCGGCATGTCGAAGCGGAGGCCCTCGTTGTAGGCGTCCGGGATCAGCGACGGATCCTGGGCGCATTCACGGCGCTGGTCCGGGTGCTCCCACAGCCGATGCACCAGCGAAGCGAAGGTCTTCGGGAAGGTCTCGCTGCCGCCGATGATGAGCATCGCGATGTGCGAGGCGAGGGCGTCGTCGTCGAGCTTCTGGCCGTCCTGCTCGAATTCGAGGAGCGTCTGCAGCACGTCCTCCTTGGGACCGTCGGCGCGGCGCTGGTTCACCTGCTTCTTGAAGTACTCGAACATCTCACCCATGGCGGCGAGTCCGGCTTCCGTCGCGCCGTCGTGGCCCTCTTCGCGCATGAAGAAGCGCTGGACGAGGTCGTTCAGATAGGGACCGTCCTCCGGCGGGAGGCCGCTGATCGTGCATGCGACCGTGACGGCGACGTGCGCGGTCATCTCCTGGATCACGTCGACGGCGCCCTTGTCCTTCGCTTCCTCGAGCTTCTCGCGCGCGATCCTGCGGATCAGCGGCTCGAGGCCGGCGACTTCGCGCGCGGCGAAGGGCTTGCGGAACGAGGCGCGCAGTCGCGTGTGGTCCGGGTGGTCCATGTTGTTGATCATGGGCGTGACCGGCTGCACCTTCGTCAGCAGATGGGCGGAGGTCGTGCCGGCGGCGGCGGTCAGGTTCTTCATGTCCCCGGACGCCTTCCAGATGTCCTCGAAGCGGGACAGCGCCCAGGTGTCGAACTCCTCGAGGTAATAGGCCGGGGCCTCGTCCCGAAGCTGCTTGTAGATGGGCAGCGGGTCGGCCTTCATGACCGCTTCGGAGAAGGGGTTGTACTCGACCATGATGCAAGTCTCCGTGAGAGGGGCGCGGGCTGCGCCCGGCGTTCGGGCCCTGTGGGTTCGTAGTGCGAATCCGGTGCCAGGCCCGGGCTTCGGACCCCGCCCGGGCGAGGTCAGGATGCCAGAACCATCGGCAGGCCGTCCTGCGAATCGCACGCGCCGCCGTGGGATGCGTCTGAAGCGTCCTCGCAGCCTCGCGTGCGGGTGTTCAATAACGGAACGTATTGTATCGTAATGGGGTCGCTGTCGAGCCCGGCGCGCCCGAGCCGGGCGGCTTTCCGGCTCCTGCGGCCCGGCCGGATGAGGGCCGACCGGATTCCGCGCGGGGCATTTCGCCCCGACCCGGGACACGCTGAGCAGGGGAGACCGGGCGATGGCCCAGGCCGAACGCGCCGAGCGAACCGAGAAATCCGCGCGAGGGACGAAGCGCGACCGCTCGAACGGAGCGGCCGGCAGCACCGGTCGTCCGCGAAGTGAGGAGGCCCACCAGGCGATCCTCGACGCGACCCTCGATCTGCTGGTCGAGGTCGGCTTCTCGGCCCTGACCGTGGAGGGCGTGGCGCAGCGCGCAGGCGTCGGAAAAGCCACGATCTATCGCCGCTGGCCGTCGAAGCTGCCGCTGGTCGTCGAGGCGTTCGGGCAGCTGCCGGGCTTCGACGAGGTCGATTCCGGCAGTCTCGAGACCGACTTGAAAGAGACGCTCAAGACCTATCTGGCGAACTTCAACGCGAGTTCGCTCGGGGCCGTGTTCCCGAGCCTCGCGGGCGAGCGGGCCCACAATCCCGAGCTCTCGAAGCTGCTCGAGCCGGTCGCCAAAGGGCGGCGCGAGCCTTTCGTGCGGATCTTCGAGCGGGCCCGCGAGCGCGGCGAGATCTCCGAGGAGGTGGACATCGGGCTGGCGGCTGATCTGGTCGTCGGCCCGATCTCGGTGATGCTCTTCTTCCGCGGCGGGACGCCGTCGCCGAAGATGGTGGGACCGATCGTCGACCTCGCGCTCGGCGGGATCCTGACGCGCCGCTGAGCGCCGGGAGACGGCGCTGCGTCGAGCCGTGGCGGTGGTTCCGGGGTGTCTCAGGTTGATACGAGCCGCTGCGTATCGTAATGTCCGAGGGCTTGGGCGGGCCCTCCAGGCGCGTTCTCGCCCCCTTCGGTGACCCGCTTCCCGGGGGCCGTACGCTCACTCCCGCCGCCCGCTTCCGACCCGCCCGAACACGAGTAGAGGACGAACCCCGCATGCACGCGCGTTTCACCGACGAAGACGAGAAGTTCCGACGCGACATCGCCGGCTGGCTCGACGAGCACCTCGGCGGCGAGTTCGAGATCGTGCGCGGCCGCGGCGGCCCGGGGGACGAGCACTCCCTGGTCGAGGAGCGCAAGGCGTGGGAGCGACTGCTCGGTGCGCACGGCTGGATCGGCATCGGCTGGCCCAAGGGCGTCGGCGGCCGCGAGCTGTCGCTCACCCAGCAGATGATCTTCTACGAAGAGTACGCGCGTGCTGGCGGTCCCGGTCGGATGGGGCACATCGGCGAAGGGCTGCTCGCGCCGACGGTGATCCATTACGGGACCGACGATCAGAAGCAGCGCTTTCTTCCGGGCATTCTTTCCGGCGAGGAGATCTGGTGCCAGGGCTATTCCGAGCCGGGCGCTGGATCGGACCTCGCGAGCGTGCAGACCAAGGCCGAGCTCGAGGGCGACGAATGGGTCGTGAACGGGCAGAAGGTCTGGACGTCGGGCGCCGAGTGGAGCGACTGGTGCTTCGTGGTCTGCCGGACGGACCCGGACGCGCAGCCCAAGCACCGCGGCATCTCCTACCTGCTCGTGCCGATGGACCAGCCCGGCGTGGACATCCGTCCGATCGTCCAGATGACGGGCGACGCCGAGTTCAGCGAGACCTTCTTTTCCGACGCGAAGACGGCCAAGGAGAACATCGTCGGCGAGGTCAACAAGGGCTGGGCCGTCGCGATGGGAACGCTGGCCTTCGAGCGCGGCGCGTCGACGCTCGGTCAGCAGATGAACTTCCAGAACGAGCTGAACGCCGTCATCGAGGTCGCGAAGGCCAACGGCAAGGCCAAGGACCCGCTCATCCGGCAGCGGATCGCCCACGCCTGGAGCGGCCTCCGGATCCAGCGTTACCACGCGCTGCGCACCCTCGCGGGGGCGGACGACGGGGCCGATCTGCCCCCGGCATCGTCGATCACGAAGCTCTTCTGGGCCAGCTGGCATCGCGATCTCGGCAAGCTCGCGATGGACGTCATGGGGCCGGAGGCGGAGCTCGCGGACGTCCCGTCGGACGGAGCGTCGTACGCGCTGAACGCCCTCCAGCGGCTGTTCCTGTTCACGCGTTCGGATACGATCTACGCCGGCTCGAACCAGATCCAGCGCAACATCATCTCCGAGCGGGTCCTCGGCCTTCCGCGCGAGCCGCGATAGGCCGCGACGGCTCGTCGTCCGCTCCCCGCATCCGAGAGGCTCGTCCGACCCGATGGCCAAGCTGCCGCCCCCCGACTACGTGCCCCCCCACGACCTGCTGGCGGGCAAGACGGTCCTCATGACGGCGGCGGCGGGCGCGGGCATCGGCTTCGCGACGGCTCAGCGCTGCGCGGAGGAGGGGGCGCGCCTTTTCATCAGCGACATCCACGAGAAGCGCACGGCCGAGGCCGCCGACAAGCTCGCCGAGATCTCGGGCAAGCCCTGCGGCTATCGCCTCTGCAACGTGCGCGAGGACGCCGACGTGCGCGCGCTCGTGGACGCC
>JBCCZJ010000168.1:0-9956 GCA_039187915.1 Myxococcota bacterium | reverse complement strand
GCCGCTCCCGTCGCGGTCGAAGCAGAGCTCGGCCACGGTCTGGAGCTCTTCCTTGGCGCCGCCCGCGATCGACGAGAGCGCGCGTGCGCGGCGGTAGAAGAGCTGGATGTCGTACTCGGTCGAAAAACCGTAGCCGCCGTGGGTATGGAGCGCGGTGTCCGCGGTCCGGATCGCCGTCTGCGAGCCCCAGGCGAAGGCCATCGAGGCCAGCATCTCGAACCGGTCCGGGTCCTCGCCGTCGGCCCAGGCCGCTTCCTGCGCGAGGAGCTCGGCGCCGTCGACGCGGATCGCGCACTCCGCCAGCGGATGGGCGATCGCCTGGAAGCCGCCGATCGGCACGCCGAACTGGACGCGGTCCCGCGCGTAGTCGGCGCCGATCGTGAGGGCGCGCTGGGCGATGCCCGTCAGCCAGAAGCCGGCGAGCAGCTTCCACTCCGCGTCCGCGCGGCGCATGGCCGCGATCGCGTCGTCTCCGGTCGCGAGGATCCGTGCGTCGGACGACGGATCGAGGCGCCAGTGGGCGAGCGCCCCGGCGCCGATGTCCTGGACACGCGCGGAGCGGCGGGCAGCGCCATTCTCCGCGACGAAGAGCGTGTTGCCGTCGAGCGCGACGACGTGGTCGGCGAGGGTGCCGAAGGGGATCAGCGTTCGCCCGCCGTCCGTGACCGAAGTGCCGAGGACCGCATTCGGCCGCGGCAGCGCGATCGACACCGCCGGTGCACCCTCGGCGAGGACCGCGAGTAGCGGATCGTTCGGCGCGACCCGCGCGAGGAGGCGGCCGACCGTGGCGACCTCGAGGAACGGCACCGGCGCGATCGCGCGGCCCGAGAGGTTCGCGACGAGACCGAGGTCGAGTAGCGACATGTCGAGGCCGCCCGCGGCTTCGGGTAGCCCCATCACGTTCGCTCCGAGCTCGCAGTACTGCGCCCAGAGCGTCGGGGAGAAGCCTTCGTCCTCGTGGTCGCGGACGTGGGTCGTCGGACATTCCTTCTCGAGCATCTCGGAGAAGGTGTCGACGAGGATCTGTTGGGATTCGTCGAGGGAGAGATCCATGTTTCTTTCTCGGTGAGGTTCGGCTGGGTTGGGCCCGCAGACTGTAGCTTCCGCCGGCGACGTCGAGGGGCGGCACGGGACCGGCTGGGCCGGTCGCCCGCGGACCGATCGACGGTAGAAGAATGGAGGCGGCCCTGCCCGGACGCGTCTCGCCGCGTGATCGCCGGGTTCGACGGCGCCGGACGTCCGCGCGACCCTCTGGAGGCGGCCCGCTCCGGGCACCGGGAGGACAGGCGTGAAGGTCGGCATCTTCGTTTCCGAGACGTGGGGACCGGGCTCGACGATCGAAGAGGTCCGCGATCGCGCGCGCCGCGCCGAGGCGCTCGGATATCCGAGTGCGTGGGTGCCCTACCTGCCGTGGTCGGTCGACGCGTTCGGCGCGATGCAGGCGGCGGGGGGCGAGACGGCGCGGATCGAGATCGGGTCGGCCGTGATCCCGACTTTTTTCTTCCACCCGCTCGCGATGGCGCGGCAGGCCGCGACGATCCAGAGCGCGATCGGGCGCCCGATCCATCTCGGGATCGGCTGCTCGAACCCGGCGATCGTCGCGATGCACGGTCTCGCGTTCGAGCGCCCCGCGCGCCACGTGCAGGAGGTCCTCGAGATCCTGAACCGGGCCCTCGAGGTCGGGGCGAAGCCTTCGGGGCCGCGCGAACGGGCGGGCCTGGTCCAGCACGAAGGCGAAATCTTCACGCTCGGCTCGATCTACGGGACGCCGGGGGCGCAGACGATCGGCTAGATCCTGGTGGGCGCGCTCGGGCCGCGGATGCTCGCGGTGAGCGGCGCGTTCTCCGACGGGGCGATCGGGACCTGGTGCGACGAGGCGGTCATCGAGCATGACGTCGGCCCGTCCGTGCGCGCGGCGGCTGCGGAAGCCGGCCGCTCCGCTCCGGTCGTCGCGAACGTGGTCGCGACGGCCGTCGTGCCGAAGTCGCGTACCGACGCGGCCCGCGAGGCAGCGCAGGCCGACTTCGGCTTCTACGAGCAGAACCTCCCCTACAAGCGCGTGATCGATGCGGGGAACGCGAAGCGGATCGCCGACGTCGCCGTGATCGGCGACGAGGACGAGGTCGCCCGACGGCTGGCCGCCTATCGCGATGCCGGACTGACCGACTTCCTGGCAGCGCCCTATGCCGTCGCCGGAGCGACCTGGGGCTCCACCGCCGAACGGCTCGCCGAGATCGGCGTCTAGCCGCCGGCCGGGCCGAGCGCAGCGCGCGGGTCGTCTACCCGGCTTCGTCCGGCGCGGGACGGAGGGCTTCCATGCGGATCCACCCCGAGCGTCCCGACATCCCGGCCGCGCATCCTTCGAGACGCCAGATGCGCAGCCAGCTGCCGTCGCGCTCCAGTACGCGGACCCGACACGGCGCGCCGATCGAACCCACTTCGGGCCACTCGACGCCGGCCCCGAGATGGACCTGTGCGCTCGATCCCTTGACCTCGGCGATCTCCCACTCCGGCGCGACTTCGGTCGATCGCATCATCACGAACGCGGGGCCGCCGGCGACGACGACGACGACGGCCGCGAGCGCGAGGAGCGCGCCGGTCCACGTGCGGGTGCGATAGGGCGGCTCCTCGATCGCTTCCGGTCGCACGAGCACGAGCTGGGGGCGCGTCGGTTCGCGCGGCCAGTCGCGATAGACCCAGCCCGCGGCGGCGAGCCAGCCGATGCCCGTCCAGCCCAGCGCGAGAGTCACGAAGAGGATCGTGTTGGCGTTCGGGTGTTCGATGCTCTCCGCGAGGACCCACGGCGCGAGGTAGAGCATGAACAGGAGGATGAACAGGTATTCCATCGCGCCCTCCAGAATAGGGCGCCCGATGGGCGTTGCTCGGCAGCGGATCGTTCCCGGCGGGGGCAGCCGGCGAGGCGGCCGGGGACGATCGAAGGTCCTGGGCTAGTTCGTGCCCGGCCCGCCCGCCGGCATCTGAAGGAATTCGATCAGAAGCGGATCTCCATCCCTTTCCAGGTAGGCGAAGATCGTGTCCTCCGTGAATCGCTTGTACCAGATCGGCGCGTAGCCGAGCGGGGCGAGCTTCGCGATCCAGGCGTCCGTGTCGTCGACCCGGTAGCGGAGGTGGTGCATGCCCTCTCGGCCGGCTTCGATGAATTCGCGGTGGGGGCTGTGGCCGCCGCGCCATTCGATGAACTCGATCTCGAGCGCGCCGGAGCGACCGAAGAGGAGGGCGAGCGAGGCGTCTTCCTTGCGACCGCGGTAGTCCGCGTCCTGCACGGAGCCGTCCATCTCCGACCAGGGCCCGAAGAGGGCGCCGTAGCGCGCCTTCGTCTCTTCGATCGAGCGGACGACGAAGCCGACCTGGTCGATCGGCGGCAGGCCCAGCGTTTCGAGGTCGGCGGGGGTCTCGGGAGGAGCCATGGGATTTCCTTTCGGCGGCCGAGGGTATCCGATCGCCGTGGACCCGGCGGGCCGCGCTACTCCTCGCCGGCGTAGCCGTCCGCGAGGGGGCCGACCACGGTCTCGACGGCCTCCTCGATCACCGCGGGATCCTTGAGGCGCTCTTCCCGCGGACGCTTCGCGCGAGTCTGGCGTGCGTAGGAGTCGAAGACCTCGAGACCATGCTGGATGCCGTAGAGGAAGTTCCGGTCCATGTCGAAGAGCATGGCGCTGAGGCAGCTCGCGTAGGCGAGCGTGACCGTGCCGACGCCAGTTCCGGTGAGCGTGCCCCGGGCGGAGAATCCCGTCCCGTCCTCCCGCTTCGGAAAGTTCACCCGGCCGGACTTTCCGCAGAAGTCGAGCTCGGCCCGCTTGAGGTCGAGTCGGACCTGCTTCACCTGGAGGAAGAGAAGCGCGTCGACGTCGTGCTGATTGGCGAGCTCCGCATAGAGCGTCTCGTTCAGCAGCTCGAGCTTCTCCTCGTCGCCCTCTCCGGTCGACGGGTCGTAGATCCCGCCGAGGTCCTCTGCGGCCTGCCGGTGGATCCCGAGCCAGACCTCGGAGGGCACGACCGTCAGTCCGGCGGCCTCGAGGCGCTCCGTCACGAGCGGTTCGAAGGTCGCGCGGGCGCGCTCGGCGTCCATCTGGCTGTGCGGCGCGGTGTAGGGCGAGATCGCGACCGTGCGGACCTGGGCGCGTACGTCGTCCCGCGGCACCTGGAACGGGTCGTAGGGCTTGGCGCATCCGACCGAGAGCGCGAGGCTCGCGAGGATCGAGACGAGGATCGCCTTCCGGACCCGCGACCGAGCGGGCAAGGCGGATCGCGACGGGGTGGGGTCGGGCATGGGATGAGGGTAACCTAACGCGCATGGCGATACCGCGCGATTTCGAGGCGTCCTCTCCGATCGGCGTCCGGCTCTGGTCCGGTCTGCTGGCGGCGGTCGCGGCTTGCCTGCTGAGTCTGCCGGCGGCCGCCGGTCCGAAGCTCTGCATGGTCGCCGCAGCGCTTCCCTTCGAGGAGGGAGACGATCGCTTCGAACTCGTCGAGTCCGAGACGGCGCTGCGATTCGAGCGGGCCGGCTTCGAGATCGTGCCGAGTGAAGACGTGATGGCGATGATCGATCGCGTGGACGAGGCGTTCGGGGACATCTACGACCCGTTGGACGGGCGTGTCGTTCCGGAGCAGCTCGATCGCTTCGAGACGGAGCTCGCGCACGGCTTTCGCGACGATCTGGGATGCGCGGCGCGGCTCCGCACGAGCCTCGGCATCGTGTACGCGAGCTACGCCGGCTTCCGCGCGAACTGGGACGGCGTGTCCCGGCCCGTCAGCTCCGGCGAACGCGCGGCGCTGATGATCCTCGCCGGCGTGAACGAATACGGGTGGGTGCAGGCCAGCTCGCTGTGGGTCGAGCTGAGCGACGCCGACGGCGAGCTGATCGGCTTCCGAAGCGCCGGGATCGAACCGCACGTCCAGATCACCATGTCGCGGGATCGCGACAAGCTGCCGCTCGACCAGTGGCTCCGGAACGACGAGTACCTGCAGGACGCCTTCGAGGAAGCGATCGGCTCGGCCGCCGAGAAGATGCGGGACTTCGGACGACCGCTCGGCGCGATCGAGTCGGACGAATTCGCTTGGCCCACGACACCGTGACCGGGCTCGACCTCCTGCGAGCGGCGCGGCGCGAATGGAAGACGCGCGGGCTCTCCGTCACGAGCGCGCTGCTTCTCGGCTTGCTGTCCACGGCCTGCTTCGAGAAGGCGCCCGAGTTTCCGCTCGTGCCGACCTGGCAGGAGCCGCCCGGCGGGACCGCGGCCCTCGACGAGAAGGCCCTCGAGCTTTCGAAGGAGGCCGACGAAGCCTTCGAAGAGATGGAGGACGACGCGTTCCTCGATCGACCCGAGATCGTCGAGCGGCTCGAGGAGGTCGTCGGGCGGCTCTGGCCGGACGATGGCCGACGCCCTCTGCCGCCGAACCTCCGCATCCGCATTTCCGATGTCGTGGAGGCGAACGCGGGCGCCTGGCCGAACGGCATGATCGTCGTGACGGCCGGCCTCCTCGTGCGCATGGACAGCGAGGCCCAGGCGGCTTCGCTGCTGGGACACGAGCTGGTCCATGCGCTCGAACGCCACTCCGCCGCCGAAGCGCTCTACGCCGAGATGACGCCGTCGCACGTCGACCGGATGCTCCTCAGCAAGGAGCTCGAGTCGCGGGCGGACGACGGCGCCTATCGGCTGGCCCTCGACGCCGGGTACGCGCCCGAAGCGGCGGTCGGAATGCTGCGCGTGCTGGCGGAGAGCGGCGACGCGCCGACCTGGGGACGGATCCGCGCCTGGGAATCCCATCCCGATCTGTCCGCGCGGATCCGCGCGATGGAGCTCCGCGCCGCGAAGGAGAGCGAAGCGGGCGAGGGTCGCGTCGCGGCCGACGAGTGGGTCGCCCTGATCGACCCCATCCGGCTCCACGTCGCTCGGCTCGCGATCGAGGCCCGCGATCGGGCCTTCGCGGAGGAGAACGTCGAGAGCTACCTCGAGCGTCATCCGGGCAGCGGACGCGCCCTCTGGACGCGGGCGGAGATCCTGAAGCGCTTCGAGCGCGGCGACGAGCGCGACGCGCTGATCCTGGCGGCGCTCGAAGATGCCTACACGGCCAGTCCCGACGACGCCGACGTGCTGCGCGCGCTCGGGATGGAGCTGCGCAGGCGCGGCGAGGACGAACGCGCGCGGGACCTGCTGGCCCGCTATCTCGCCGTCCGGCCCGAAGCGATCGATCGACGGATGATCGAGCGCTACCTCGGCCGGAGCGTGACGGGCATGGCCGAGTAGCCCTTCGCGAATTCGGTCGCACAGGCCTGCGGGTCGTGGGCCGGCGACTCGTCGCGGAGCCGCTCGTCGATCCCGTGATCGTCTCCGTGGATCACTTCATCGCGGAAGGGGTCGTACTGGACGCGCCTGGGACACCGCTCGACGTGAGCGCAAGACCGGACGCCGAGCGCGTCGAGGCCAGGCGCGCGGCGGTGGCGGGCTCTCCGTCGGGACGGCGCTACCGTCGGTCGCTCCGAACGTCCAAGGAGAGACCATGATCGACCCGAGACTCGACCCGCGCCTCGCCGCGCTCCTCGACAGCATGGGAGGCGGCTTCGGCGGAGACGTCACGGACCGCGACGAGCTGATCGCGCGCCTCAACAGCGACGCGGCGCGCGAGGGGGCGGCGGCCTTCGCGAAGTTCATGGATCTCTGCGACACGGAGGAGATCGCGCCGTCCACGGGGCTCGAAGTCGAGACGCGGACCTTCACGTCCTCGCCGGACGGCAACACCATCAACGTACAGCTGATCCGTCATGCGGACGGCGCGCCGCGCCCGGGCGTCTACTACATCCACGGCGGCGGCATGATGACGCTGTCCTGCTTCGACGGGAACTACCGCGCCTGGGGTCGGATCATCGCGGCCCAGGGCGTGAACGTCGCGATGGTCGACTTTCGCAACTGCATCGTCCCTTCGTCCGCACCCGAGGTCGCGCCGTTCCCGGCGGGTCTCGACGACTGCGTGTCCGGCCTGGAGTGGCTGGTGGAGAACGCCGACGCGCTGGGCTTCGAGCGCGACCGCCTGATCGTCGCGGGCGAGAGCGGCGGCGGGAACCTGACGCTCGCGACCGCGCTCCGACTCAACCGGGAGGGGCGCGCCGACCTCGTGGGCGGCTACTTCGCCCTCTGTCCGTACATCGCCGGCGAGTGGCCGCAGGAGCGCTTTCCCTCGTCGATCGAGAACAACGGCCTGGTCCTCGACCTCCACAACAACGTCGGCAAGCAGTCGTACGGGATCGAGGCCTTCGAGAAGCAGGACCCGCTCGCCTGGCCGGTCTTCGCGTGCGAGGACGACGTGCGGGGTCTCCCGCCCGTCGTGATCAGCGTGAACGAAGCGGACCCGCTCCGCGACGAGGGCATCCACTTCTACCGCCTCCTGCTCCAGGCGGGCGTCGAGGCGCGCTGCCGTCAGGTCATGGGCACCGTCCACGGAACCGAGATCTTCCCGCTGCTCTGTCCCGACATCAGTCGCGACACGGCCCGCGCCGTCGCGGATTTCTGCCGCGATCCCGGTCGCTAGCCGGACCCGTCAGGGCATCGCGAGCGTCTGGACGACGGTCGCCGCCCAGGGGAGGCCGCTCGTCTCGCTGGGCTCGGTCTGCTGCAGGACGACCACGACCGTGTCGTTCGCGGGGCTGATCCAGAACTGGGTGCCGAAGCGTCCGCTCCACCAGACATCGCCGTTCGTCGCCGGCATCCGCGTTCGCGTTTCGTCCGCGACGACGCTCACGCCGAGGCCCCAACCGAGTCCCTCGAGTCCCCGATCCGCGAGGACGCCGCTCGGTACGTGGAGGCGCATCATGTCGGCGACCGTCTCCGGGCGCAGGATCCGGGCGTCGCCGAGCGCCCCGCCGTTCGCGAGCATCATCGCGAAGCGCAGGTAGTCCGGGGCCGTCCCGACCATGCCCCCGCCGCCCGGGGTCCAGCCCCGTCCGTAGTCTCCGTCGAAGCGCGTCTCGCGCACGAGCACACCGTCCGCGTCGTGGGTGTACATGCGCGCGAACGGAGCCTCCGCCGGCACCGCGTCCGGGAATCCCGTCGCCGACATGCCGAGCGGCTCGAAGATCCGTTCGTGGAGGAAGGCGTCGAAGGGGCGGCCCGCCGCGACCTCGACGACCCGGGCGAGCACGTCCGCGGACCAGCCGTACCGCCATCGCTCGCCCGGTCGCTCGTAGAGCGGGCGGGATGCGACGTGGTCGATGCGATCCGCGAGCGAACCGAGGCCGGGGCGCTCGATGTCGGGGGAGCGCCAGAGGCGATCGAGTGGATCGTCGGTCTCGGCGTAGCCCCCGATGCCCGACGTGAAGGTCAGCAGGTGACGGATCCGGATCGGCTCGTCGAGGCGTTCCGTTTCGAAGTCCCCGGTCGGGTCGCGGCGCTGCACGACCCTCGCCGCGCCGAAAGCCGGCACGTAGTCGGCGAGCCGGTCGTCGAGGTCGAGCTTCCCTTCGTCGACCAGGACGAGCGCGGCCACGGCCGTGATCGCCTTGCTCATGGAGGCGAGGTGGAAGCGCGTGTCGAGGGACATGGGGATCGCTGCTTCCCGGTCGGCCATGCCGCTCGTGCGCGCGTAGGCCACGCGGCCCTCACGCGCGACGAGCGCGACGAAGCCGGCGCGGGCGCCGCTGGCGACCCGAAAGTCGAGGACCCGGTCGATCGCGAACCGCCGCCAGGCGGGCATCGCGTCCCGATCCGCTTCACCGCCGATCGCCGGCAGCGGAGGCTCGACGCCGCCGCAGGCGGTCGCGAAGAGGAGGGCGATCGCCGCGAGCCCCGGATGCACGCGGCTCATCGTCCACCGCGCAGACGGGCGATCCGCTCGCGCAGGCGCCGGACCCTGTGGCGAAGGCGGCCGGCGAGGGAGACGGCGGGCTCGCGCTCGAGTTCGAGCGCCGCGAAGCCCGCGCCGATCGCCTCGAAGCTCGCCGGCGGCAGGACGACGTCCCACGCCGCTGCGTTGGCGGCCACCTGCGCTTCGCTCGACGCGCCGACGATCGGCGCCGTGATCCCGGGTCGCGCCAGCAGCCACGCGAGGGCGACCGCGCTCTCGGGGACGGCGGCGTCGCGCGCGACCGGCGCGAGGCAGGTCTCGATCGCCCGGCCGATCGCGCGGGCATTCGCGGTCGCGAAGAGGGGGTCGGCCTCTGCGGCGCGCTGCGCCCGCCACCGCGCGTCCGTGACGAAACGGCTCGACAGCGCACCGCCTTCGAGCGGCGTGTAGGCGAGGACGCCGAGGTCCGCCGCCGTCGCCGCCGGCAGGAGCGCCTCGTCTGCGCGGCGCTCGAGGAGGCTCGCATGGAGCTGCAGCGAAGCGAGAACGGACCCGGCCGGCGCGGCCTCGAAGAACGCGAGCGCGGTCGCGAGCTCGTGCGCCTCCACGTTGGAGACGCCGAGCGCACGGATCTTCCCTTCTTCCCGCAGCCGGGCGAGCTCGCCGAGCGCGTCGTCGAGGGGGATCCGGCGATCCGGATGATGGATCTGGCAGAGGTCGAGTCGATCCGTACGGAGCCGGGTCAGGCTCTCTTCGACGTCGCGTCGGATCGAGGTGGGCCGGGAGTCCCGGCGGACGTGACGTCGGGTGCCGGCCTGCTCGAACGAGAAGAGGATCTCGCCGTGTTCGTCGTCCCAGCGCAGCCCCACCTTCGAGAGGAGCTCGACGCGATCCCGCCGGCCGGCGAGCGCCCGACCGAGAAAGGACTCGACCTCGCCGAAGTCGTAGAGCGGCGCCGTGTCGATCGACGTCATGCCGGCCTCGATCGCGGCGTCGAGCACGCGGGCCCGCGTCGTCTCGTCCTGTCGGCTGCGGCCCATGCTGCCGTAGACCAGCGTCGAGATCTCGAGGTCGGTCGAGCCGAGGCGAGCGCGTCTCATCGCTTCGCGAGCTCGATTCGAGGGCGGAGCGGATCTTCGATCATCAGGGAAGGGCCT
>JBCCZJ010000167.1:0-10047 GCA_039187915.1 Myxococcota bacterium | reverse complement strand
CCGTCCCGGTCCTCGGGTGTTCGGACACGACGCAGACCGAGCCCGAACCCAACGGCTTCCGCATGCTCGTCGAGCCCGAGAAGCCGAAGGGTCCGGCGCTGCCCGACTCGAGCGTCTGGGAGACGCCGCTCGCGGATCCCGCGCTCGAGTCCGGGCGCGTCGTCTGGACGGGGACGTGCATCCAATGCCACTCCACGGGCCTGGGCGGCGCACCCCTGATCGGGAACCCCGATCTCTGGCGGCCGCGAATCGATCAGGGACTCGACGTGCTGGTCCAACACGCGCTGGAAGGCTTCTACGGCAAGAAGGGGGAGATGCCCGCCCGCGGCGGCAATCCGGATCTCACGGACGAGCAGGTCCGACTCGCCGTCCGCTTCATGGCGACGCGGGTCGCGCCCGAACTCTGAACCCGGCCGACGAGCGGGAGGCCCGCGACTTCCGGGTGCGGCGGGCGCCGGGCCCCTGCCCGACCGCCGCGCTCGCGGCACCCCCGATCCGCCCCCTACTCTCGGGACATGCCCCGAGACCGAATCGCCCGGCGTCCTCGTCTCCTCGCGCTCCGGCCGACCCGCGTCGGCGTCGTCGCCTTCGCTGCGCTCGTCGGGCTGGCCTGCGCGGGACTCGACCGCTCCGGCAATCCGGGCGGCGAGGAATGCGTGCCCCGCTTCTCCGACGGCGACGGCTGGTACGGCGGCGACGCCGGCTTTTCGATCCCCCTCGCCCCCGGCGTCGACGCCCCGACGATCTGGCTCTTCGGAGACAGCTTCGTCGAGCGCACGACCGCCCCGGGAGGCCGCGCCTATCCCATGGTCCCGAATACGCTCGGCCGCTCCATCTGCAGCGGGGAGGCCGGCTTCGAGCTCGAGCGTCATTGGCGACGAACGCCGGGCTCGGCCCCGGAAGCCTTCTTCGTCCCCCCGGCCGAGGCGGCCTGGGCCGAGGCGGCCGGCGCACGGGGGGAGGGTTCTGCCTGGTACTGGCCCTTCGGCGGGCGGATGATCGAGGGCGTCCTGCACGTGGCCCTCCTGCGCGTCGTGAAGGCGCCGCCGCGCGGCCCCTTCCGCCTGCCTTTCGACGCGGTCGGCATGGACGTCGCGCGGATCCCGAATCCGAACGACGCGCCCGCGGCATGGCGCATCGAGATCGCGCCGCTGGTCGACGACGGACTCCTCCTGCCCGCCGGCGGCTTCGTCGAAGAGGGCGAGCACGTCTACGCGCCCGCCTTCTTCGACCGCGCGGCGGGATCCAAGGGGCTCGCGCTCCTGCGATGGCCGCGGGCCGTCTTCCGCGGCGCGCGCGGCGACCCGCGGACGGCGCGCGAGACGCTCGGGCGCGACGGGCGATGGCATGGGGCGATCGATCCGGCGCAGGTCGCGATCCTGTTCCCGGATCGCGCGACGGAGGCCAGCCTCCACTTCGACGTCGAGACCCGCCGCTGGATCGCCGTCACGCTCCCGCCGCGACCGGTCGCCGCCGGTGAAGGCATTCGACTCCACCTGCGGAGCGCGCCCCGCCTCGCGGGACCATGGAGCCCGGCATCGACCCACGTCGTCGGCCGGGCACCGCCCGTCGCCGAAGGACCCGGCGAGATCTTCTGTTATGCGGGCAAGAGCCATCCGCAGTTCGCGACGGCCGGCGGCCTGCGCGTGACCTACGTCTGCAACCTCTTCGCCCGGCGCGCCGCCGACGATCTGGCCGTCCTGCGCCAGCTCGCGGAGAGCCCGGCGCTCTACCGGCCGATCGCCGCGGAAATCTCCGTCGCCACCTCGGGCTCGAACCCGTTGACCACCGCCGGCGAGCCGGAGCCGGCCTTCGACTTCGAACGTGCGGGTGTCTCGGCCTTCGCCGCTTCGGAGGGCGCCGCCTCGCCGGCCCCGGCGGCGGGCGCCGCGTCGGACGAGGTCTCCGATGCATCCGATTCATCCGAGGCCTCGGATGCCGCCACCGCATCCGCGGCGGGCGCCTCGACCGGCTCCGGCGCCACGGCCGGGCCGGTCCTCCGTCCGAGGTAGCGCTCGACGGTGGCCTTGCGCAGATCCTCGAAGGCCGCGGACACGTCCTCCACGAACGAGGACAGATCGGGCACCAGCTCGAAATCCCCATTGAAGCCCCAGCAGAGCTTCCCCTCGTAGCTGAAGAGCGCGACCCCGAGCCCGCCGCCCGGGATCAAGGGAACGACCGGGTACATCGCGAGCAGGCGTGCCCCTGCCAGGTAGAGCGGGATCTGCGGGCCCGGCACGTTGGTCACGATCATGTTGACCGGACCGGAGCTGCTGATCGCCGGAAGCGCGCGTTCGAGCAGCGGCGCCGGAACCCACTCCGCCAGATCCATGATCGTCTCGGCTGCGAGCGACGCCTTCGACGACTTGAGCTCCTCGGTCGTCGCCTGGATCGCTTCGACCTGCTCGATCGGATCGTCGAGGGCGAGCGGCAGCGGCACGACCCAGGTCGAGACGTGGTTGCCCTGGATCCGTTCGTGCTCGGGGCGCCGGGTGCTGACCGGCGCGGCGATCCGGAAGTCGAGCGTCTTCACGTCCATGCGCCGGCGGAACAGGTAGCGCCGAAGGGCGCCGGTCACGGTCGCGAGGACGACGTCGTTGATGGTGCAGCCGAGCTCTCGACGCAGCTCTTTCACGTCTTCGAGGGGCATGGTCAGCCAGTCGAGCCGGCGATGGGGCCCGAGCTCCCCGTTCATCGGCGTCGGCGAGGCGGCGGTGGTCACCTGCCCGGCGACCTCGACGAAGGCACGCAGGCGCTCTGCGGTGCTGATCTCGGTCTGGCCCATGGACGCGCGCTGCGCAGGCGAGCTGGTCGCCTGGCTGATCCAGTCGCGCGCCAGGGCGAGGGGCCGACGCACGCTCTCGGACAGCGCATCGCCGAGCAGCTCGGCCCGGGTCGGCGCCGGCCGCGGGAGATACGGGATCGTCGGCTCGTCCTCGACGCGGGACGACGGCGTCATGAGGACCTGTGACAGGTCCGCACCCGCGGCCCCGTCGATCATGCAGTGATGGATCTTGTTCAGGATCGCGAACTGTTTCCCGCCCTCGACGCCCTCGATCACCCAGACCTCCCAGAGCGCGTGCCGGCGATCGAGACGGCGCGCGTTGATCCGCGCGACGATCTCCTTGAGCTGCGCCTGGGTGCCGGGCCGGGGCAGCGCGATGTGACGGATGTGGTGCGCGATGTCGAAGTTGCGATCGTCGACCCAGACCGGCCACCGCTCGAAGGGCGTCCACTCGATCTTCTGGCGGTAGCGCGGGATCCAGTGGAGTCGGGACTCGACCTGGGCGCGGTAGCGTTCGATGTCGACGCCGCCGTCCTCGCGCACGAGCGGACCGATCTCGAAGACCGCCACCGCCCCGACGTGCATGGGTTGATTGGGCGTTTCCGCCCAGAGGAAGCCCGCGTCCTGCGCGGAGAGCCGCTCGTACCCGTATCGTGCCATGCCACCGCCTCCCTTGGTCGGCCTTTGGCGCAGGCGATCGCAAAATGGGTGCCAGTCCGAGAACGGTCGGGAGGGACGCGACACACGCCGGTGACGCGCCGCGCCCGCGCGCCTGCCCAAGGGGTCGGCGGCGGCTGCACAAGGACCGATCATGCCTCGCGCAGATACGTGGCGGGCCGCTCGCTCAGACGTGGTTGCGCAGCATCATCTCCCGCGGATGCGGTTCGAGGTAGAGCTGGCCGGCGACGTAATCCGCCTCGTGGGACGCGACGAGGAATCGAAGCAGCGTGATCGGGACGACCAGCGGCACGCGGCCTCGCCGGAAGTCCTGGATCGCGAGATGGATCTCGCGCTTCTCGCGAGGAGCGAGCGTCTGCTTCATGTGCCCGAAGAGATGCTCGAGGACGTTCACGTGGCGACGGACCGAAGCGGGCCGCCGGATCGCCGCCAGGAACTGCGCGCCGTAGTCGCGGTACACGTCCTCGTCCGGCACCCGGCCGAAGCTCCCGACCAGCCGACCGAGCGCGCGGCAGCGCGACTCGTCCCGCGCCATCAGGAGCATCTTGTGGGCCTCGTGGAAGGCGACGAGTCCGCGGCGGCTGAGCCCGCGCGCGGTCAGCACGCGCCAGCGGTTGTGACAGAACAGGGCCTCGATGAAGCCTTCGCGGAGGTAGGGGTCGTGCAGACGCCCCTCCTCCTCGACCGGGAGGTCGGGGCAGGCGTCGAGCACGACGCGGGAGAAATAGCCGACGCCCGTCCGGACGGGCGCCCCTTTCGCTTCCGACCGCACGCGGAGACGATGCACGCCACAGGAGGGGGAGTCCTTCTTGAAGACGAAGCCGTCGAGCCCCGCCGCGAGGAGCTCGGCCACCCGCGGCTCGGCGTAGCGGGCCATCGCGTCCGAGACGTCCTCCCCGGTCTTGCCGACCACGAGCCGGTCTCCCCGCTCGCCGCCGACGAGCTGGATCGCCGGGCGCGGGAGCCCGAGCCCCGCCTCGAGCTCCGGGCAGACCGGACGCCACTCAACGTGGTCGCCGAGCACGTCGGTCACGTAGCGGTCGCGCTTGTGCCCTCCGTCGAAGCGGACCTCGGCGCCCAGCAGGCAGGCGGAAACGCCCACGCGAACGGGCTGGCGATCGTCGTGCCAGCGCTGCCAAACGGGCAGCTCGTCGCGGCTCGCAGCGACCTTTTCCCGAACCAATCCGACCGGTTGTCGCGGACCTACCAAAACCTAGTTTCCTCCTGGCCATGATCTACACCATCGAAACCGACCAGACCCTGCCCCGTCCCCTCGACGACGTCTTCCCGTTCTTCGCCGACGCGGGCAATCTCGAGGCGATCACGCCCCCCGAGCTCCGCTTCTCGATCGAGACCCCGCTCCCGATCGAAATGCGCGTCGGGGCGTTGATCGAGTATCGCCTCACGCTCTACGGCGTCCGCTTCCGCTGGCTGACCGAGATCAGCGTCTGGGAGCCCGGCCACCGCTTCGTCGACCAGCAGGTCCTGGGGCCCTTCGCCCTCTGGCACCACGAGCACCGATTCTCGGCCGCCGAAGACGGCGCCTCCCGGATCCAGGACACGGTCCATTACGCCCTGCCGCTCGACCCGGTCGGTCGGATCGCCCATCCGCTCGTGCGACGGCAGCTCGACCGCATCTTCGACTACCGCACCGCGCGCGTGGACGAGCTGCTCGGCAAGCCCGAGTAGCGCCAAAGGCAGGCGGGGCGGGACGGACGTTTCGCCCGGGCCGACGCGGGGACGGGGTAAGGCGACGTTCATGCCTGACTCGCTCGCGCGGCCTTGTACGCCTCGAGCGCCCGCTCGCGCGCCGCCTTGTGATCGACGATCGGCGCCGGGTAGTCCGCCGGCGGCTGCGCCGCCTGGGACGGCGCGTGGATGTCCCGCGTGGCGAGATCCCGCAGCTCCGGGATCCACTGCCGGACGTACGTCCCGTCCGGATCCCATCGCTCGCCCTGCTTCGTCGGGTTGAAGATCCGGAAATAGGGCTGCGGATCCGTCCCCGTCGAGGCGGCCCACTGCCAACCCCCGTTGTTCGAGGCCGGATCGCCGTCGACCAGGTGATCCATGAAGAAGCGTGCGCCGCGTCGCCAGTCGATCAGGAGATCCTTCGTCAGGAAGCTCGCGACGATCATGCGAACGCGATTGTGCATCCACCCCGTCGACACCAGCTGGCGCATCCCCGCGTCCACGATCGGGAAGCCGGTCCGGCCGGCACACCATGCCTCGAACCCCTCCGGGTCGTCGCGCCAGACCAGCGCGTCGTACTCCGGCCGGAAATTCCGGGTCGTCACCTCGGGCCGATGCGCGAGGACCGCCGCGTAGAACTCCCGCCAGACGAGCTCGTCGAGCCACTTCTCCACGCCCTCGCGGTCCTGCGGGTTCGCTTCGGCGTGGGCGAGGCCGGCGGCGATCGCCCGGCGCGCGGAGAGCAGACCGAAGCGCAGGTAGGGCGAGAGGCGCGCGGTGCCGTCTTCCGAGGGAATGTCGCGATCCGTCGCGTAGCGCCCGACGCGGGTCGACAGGAACGCATCGAGCCGCCGGCGCGCGGCGGCTTCGCTGCCGGCGGGCCCGATGCGCGGGGCCTCTGGCGTCGGCAGCTTCCGGATCGCGTCCTCGGAAGGACCGGGCGACTCCGGGATCGGCTGTTTCGGCAGACGCAGTCGATTCGCCGGCCAGCGCGGCGCTGCGTCCCAGGCCGCCCACCAGGCACGTTTGTAGGGGGAGTAGATCGAATGCGGCGTGCCCTTCTTGGTCAGGATCTCGTCCGGGCCGAAGACCGTGTGATCCCGGATGCCGAGCAGCTCCGCGCCCGCGGCCTCGAGCGAAATCCGGACCGCCTCGTCCCGGCGCCGCGCGTAGGGCGTGTCGGCCTCCGTGCAGCTCACGACCTCGACGCCGAGACGCCGCGCCAGCCGCGGGACGACCTTCTCCGGATCGCCCTGCAGCGTGTAGAACGGCACGCCGCGCTCCTCGAGTTCGGCGCGGAGCGAGGTCAGCGACTCGATCAGGAAACGGTCGCGATTGCGCTCGAGCCGCGGATCCAGGAGATCCGGGTCGAAGACGAAGAGCGCGCCCCACTCCTCCACCCGGTCGGCGAGCGCAGAGAGCGCGCCGTGATCGCGCAGCCGCAGGTCGTTACGGAACCAGTGGAGACCGCGCATCGCTCAGGCGAGTCCGTAGGCGGGCAGCAGGACGTCCGCGAGGTCCTCCGCCGACACGTAGGCATCCTCGACGGAGTCGCCTCGCAGCCAGTCGCCGCAGACGGCGAGTCCCACCTCTGCGTCGAAGAGCGCGGCGCTCCCCAGGGCGTTGGCGGGTCGGGAATAGAGCCAGCGATGGGTCGCGCGGTACTCGACCGGCGGCAGCGAGACGCCCATCACGCGCCCGAACTCGGCTTCCAGGTCCGCGCCCACGCGGGCGGGCTCCGCTTCGATGCAGCGATCGCTCCACTCCGGGCGACTGTGGACGACCCAACAGGTCGGCTTGTCGCGCTCCGGCTTCGAGTCGTTGCGCGCCACCCAGGCGATCGACTCGCTCTCGACGAAGGCGCCGTCGAAGGCGACGTCGAGGGGTGTCGCGAAGCCGAGCATCGTCGCGTGACAGGGCCACATCCGGGCGCCGGCGATCGCGGTCGAGAGCGCGGACGAGCGCTCGACGAGCGGCGCCGCCTGCGCGGGCGGGACCGCGACGACCACGAGGTCGAAGCCTTCGTGCGCGAATCCCGCGTCGCAGGAGAGGGTCCAGCCGTCGTCTCCGCGGCGCACCTTCTCGATGCGCACGCCGAACTCCGTCGGGACGGATCCCAGCAGGTCTCGGGCGACGAGGTTCATCCGCGGGCGGCCGACGAAGCGTTCGACCCCGTCGTCGTCCGCCGTCACGCTGCCTGCGTCGAGATGGACGACCCGCCCCGTCCAGCGCGAGGCGACGCCTCGCTCGATCCACTCGCCGACCTGTCGTCGGAAGCGCGGATCCTCCGCGGTGAAGAACTGCGCGCCGTGATCGAAGGCGCCGAAGTCGGTCCGGCGCGTCGACATGCGTCCGCCGACGCCTCGCGCCTTCTCGAAGATGCGGACGTCCGCGCCGGCCGCCGCGAGACGATGGGCGACGCGGATTCCGGCCAGTCCCGCTCCGATGATGGCTACACGGGTCATGCCGCGCCCTCCCGATCCTCGCTCTGCCTTCGCTCCAGGACGAAGGCTTCGAGGCGCTGTGCGTGTTCGATCCGATCGACGCCGGGAATCGGCGGGCAACCGAGAATGCCGCGCCCCCCGATCCAGAGCGCGATTTCGCTCGGAAGCGCGCGCCGCGTCTCGCGCAGGATCGATTCGACCACGTCGGGGGGGCTCACGACGAAGCCGAGCGCGAGCGCGTCGACCCGGGCGTCTCGCGCGACCTCGACGAGGTCGTCGATCGGCACGTCCGCGCCGACGAAGATCGGGCGCGCGCCGAAGCCCCGCGTCGCGATCGCCGCCGCGAGCACGCCGAGATCGTGACGTTCGCCCTCGGGCGATGCGAACACGATGCGCGGTCCGAGCCCGTCCTCGGACTCGGCCTCGACCGCTTCGACGAGAATCGAACGCAGGACGTTGGTCGCACGGTGCTCCGCGGCGATCGAGGTCTGGCCTTCGACCCAGCGCCGACCGATCTCGTGCGCGAGCGGCAGCGCCTCCTCGAACGCGAAGTCGACCGGACCGAGGGTCCGAGCGCGGGCCTCGAGGAGCTCGCGAAGCGTCACCGCATCGAGCTCGTCGACGGCGACGAGCATCTCGTCGAAGCGCGAGCCCGAGGCTTCCTTCTCGCCCTCCCCGTCCGACTCGCCATCGCCGACGACCCGGGCGCGCAGCGCCGCGAGGTCGAGGGCCGCGAGGTCCTTGATTCGATGTCCGGCTTCCGTGGCGCGGCGGAGCCACTTCAGGCGCTCGACATCGGCCTCGGTGTAGCGGCGGCTGCCCCCTTCCGTTCGAAGGGGCGCGATCGCCTGATGCCGGGTCTCCCAGGCGCGCAGGCGCTCGGCGGACAGACCCGTCATGCGCGTGACGACGCGCATCGGATAGGTCTCGGTTTCGGGATCGACGGAGGTGGACATGGGCTCCTCGATTGGACGGAAGATCCCCTCTGGGAAAGCAATATACCTCCTCCCTGATCGTTCTGTACAGTTTTTTTCTTTACAAACCGATGAACATGGGGAAGACTGCGTTCCGCGCCATGACCCCGGAGATCCCGTGAATACCCAGAACCCGTCCCAGACGACCTCCCGCGAGCTCCCCCAGGCCCCCGACGTCCTCCAGAGCTATCTGGACGATATCTACGACACGCCTGTCCTCGAGACGGGCACGCAGCGGGCCCTCTTCGAAGGCATGGAGCAGGCGGAAGCCGATCTCCGCAGCTCGCTGGCTCGGATTCCGGCCACGGCGACGGCCCTCCTCGACCGCTGGAACGAGAAGAAGGCCCGGGGGCTGGTCACCGGCTCGCTGTCGCGTTTTCACCGCGACGGACAGACCCGGGACGCCAACGAGCAGATCGACGCCGCGCTGGCGAACATCGCGAAGCGGGTCGCGGGCCTGAAGCGGGCCAAGGAGTCCGGTCGGGAGCGCGCCCTGGGCCGCCTGGCGGACGCGGTGCTCGCCGCCGAAATCGCCCTTCCCGTCCTGATGCAGATCCAGGACGAGCTCGGCGGCGCCCGGCGCAAGGCGCTGTCGCGGGACGATCGCAAGGTCCTTCGCTGCGCCAACGACGCACGCGCGCAGCTCACGGACCTGAAGAACCGCTTCATCCGCCACAACCTTCGCCTGGTGATCCGGTCCGCCAAGGGCTTCCGGAATCGCGGCGTGCCTTTCCTCGACCTGATCCAGGAGGGCAACCTCGGCCTCATCCGCGCCGTCGAGAAGTTCGACATTTCCCGCGGGTACAAGTTTTCGACCTATGCCGTCTGGTGGATCGAGCAGGCCCTCATCCGGGCGGTGGCGCAGCATTCGCGGACCGTACGCGTCCCGAGCCCGATCCTCGACCAGCAGCGCGCGCTCAAGCGCCTCGAGGAATCCCGCCGCGCGTTCTCGAGCGAGGAGCCGACGGTCGCCGAACTCGCCGAGCGGATGGGGCTCGACCCCGACGACGCCGCCGACCTCGAGCGGAGCCTGACCAGCGAGATCTCGACCGCGGTCGCGGTCTCCGGAACCGACGACCTCTGGCTCGAGGACACGCTCGAGGCGCCCGAGGGCGACGACCTCGACGCCGAGCACGACGGGGACGCGCTCCGGCGGACCCTCGCCAACGTGCTGCCGGCGCTCGACGACCGGGCGCGCGAGGTGATAGATGCGCGCTTCGGCCTGTCGGGTGAACCCGCCGCTTCCCTGGCCCAGATCGGGGCGCGCCTCGGCGTGAGCCGCGAGCGGGTCCGCCAGATCGAGCGCCGCGCGCTCGAGCAGCTTCGGGAGCATCCGGTCGCCGCCGCGCTCGGCGCCGAGTTCGGCTGGAGCTAGCCTGGTGCGGACGGAGTCCTGGCGCTTCCGCGTCTTCTTCGACGGCGAGTGTCCCCTCTGCATGCGCGAGATCCGCATGGTGCGGCGGCTCGACGCCGGCCT
>JBCCZJ010000166.1:0-10090 GCA_039187915.1 Myxococcota bacterium | reverse complement strand
CTGGCCGTGATCGAGGAACTCGCCAATCGTCTCCGCGAAACGAACGAGCAGGCGCGCTCGCTCTCGTTCCAGGGCGTGGAAGAGCGGACGCGGAACCTCTTCGAACGGATCGCTCGCGTGGACGAGACCACCGGCGGCCTCCGCATGACCCCGGCCCTCACCCACCAGCAGATCGCCGACATGGTCGGCACCTCGCGGGAGACGGTGACCCGGGCGATCAAGCAGCTGAAGACGTCCGGCTGGCTCGCCCAGGAGGGCAAGCGGTACGTGATCCCCGTCGAAGGGGACTGAAGCGCCCGCCGCGGGGCCGCTCGCGCGCTCCCGGGCCCCCTCTGCGTCGACGTGCCGTCGCCACGGACCATTTTCGTGGCACCGTCGGCCGCAAGCGCGTGTCCCAAGCGGCCGATACGGCACGCTGCGTCCGGCGCTGGAGCCGCCCGCCTTTGCGCGGTCCCGGGCGATGACGCACTCTCTCGCCTCCCGATTTCCCCTCGGGCCCGGTCACCCGCCGGTCCGCACCGCCGGAATAAGGGAAGAAGGAAACCGCGTCATGTCTTCGGGCCCTGCTCTTCGATCGCGAAACCACAGCGGCGACCGTTCTCGTCGTCGATCCCCGCGCGCCGCGTGCTTCGGCCGCCGCGGGCTCGCCGCCGGCGCCGCGCTCCTCCTCGCACTCTTCGTCGCCGGCTGCGCCGACGACCAACAGCGCATCGCCGAGTTCCTCGAGCGCGGGCTCGAGTACGTCGCGGACGGCGCGAACAAGGAAGCGATCATCGAGTTCAAGAACGTCCTGCAGCTCGATCCCGAGAACGCGGACGCCCACGAAGCGCTCTCGCTCGCCTACCTGCGCGTCGACAAGCCCCGCGAGGCGTACTGGGAGATGTCCGAGACGGTTCGCGTCGATCCGAACAATCTCGAAGCGCGCCTGCGCTACGGAACGATCTCGGCCGCGATCGGCGACTACGATCTCGCGAACGAGCAGGCCGAGGCGGTGCTCGCCCTCGATTCGACCAACGCACGAGGCCTCACGCTACGAGGGCAGGCGCGCGAGAATCGCGACGCCAAGGATCTCGAGGGCGCCGAAGACGACTATCGCGCTGCGGTCGAGGCGATGCCCGAGGCGGCCGCCTTCCACTTTCTGCTCGGCGGGTTCCTCGAGCGCCAGCGCGACTACGAGGAGGCCGAGGCCGCCTATCGCCGGCTCCTCGAGGTGGAGGAGAGCTACCTCGCCGCGTCGACTCTCACGAGGGTGGTCCTTCGCGACGAAACGCGAGCCGAAGAAGCCGATCGGCTCGTCGAAAACCTCCTTCGGATCGCGGAGTCGGCGCCGACCGAACGACCCGAAGTCGAGCCGGACGAGCAGGATCAGGGCAGCACGACGCTCGTATACAACGTGCTCCGCGAAGAAGCGATCGTCGGCGCCTATACGCTGAAGGCCCTCGTGCAGCGCAGCCGCGACGACTTCGACGGCGCGATCGCGACCCTCGAAGAGGGCGTCACGAAGAGCGAGAACAAGATCGAGCTGATCTACCAGATGGCGCAGTTCTACCGCGCCGAGGGTCGCGTCGAGGACGAGGATCGGATGATTCGTCGCGCGAGCGAAGTCGCTCCCGACAACGCCGACGCGCAGCTCTACCTCTCCGCCTACCTGGGGACACAGGGTGACGCCGGTGGCGCGCTCGAGGCCGCGCGCGCCGCGACCGAGGCAGACCCGGAGAGCGAGGCTGCGCGCCTCCGCGTGGCCGAGCTGCTGATCGATGTTGGTTTCCGCAATGGGGACCAGACGCAGATCCAGGAAGGCCGCGCGATCGTGGACAGCGTGCTCGAGGAGCGCCCCGATGGTCCCGAGGCCAATTTCGTGAAGGCGAAGATCGAGCTCGCGGAGAACGACATCGAGGCCGCGAAGTCCAGCCTCGAGACCACGCTCCAGGCCCGGCCCGACTGGGCGCAGGCCCGCTTCGTACTCGGCTCGGCGCTCGCTGCGTCCGGCGAGATCGCGCGGGCGCGGGTCGAGCTCGAGGCGGCCCTCGAGACGCAGCCTGGGCTCCTCGAGGCGCGCAAGCTCCTCATCAGCGTCTACGCGTCCCTCGGCGAGCACGAGTTCGTGATCGACAACGGCCGGCGCTACCTCCAGGATCGCCCGGAGGACATGCCGGTCCGGATCGCCGTCGGCCAGAGCCTGATCCGCGTCGGTCGTGCGGAAGAGGCCTACGAAGAGATCGCCTCGGTGCCCGAGGATCAATGGGACGCTTCGGCGTTCTTCGCGCTCGGACGGCTCGACCTCGCCTACGGTCGGCTCGAGGAGGGCACGCGGAAGCTGACCCGCGCCGACGAGCTGGCGCCAGGCAACCCGCAGGTGCTCCGGACGCTGATCGCCATCGATCGCAACGACGGCGAGATGGGGCGGGCCCTGGGGCGGATCGACGCCGCCATCGAAGCGAAGCCCGAGGACAGCGAGCTGCACGAGCTGAAGGGGCAGACCCTGCTCGTTCAGGGCGAGGTCGAAGCCGGCGCCGCGTCGCTCGAGAAAGCGATCGAGCTCGAAGCCCGCAACGTGTCGGCGCACATCTCGCTGGCGGACATCGAGGCGAAGCGCGGCGACGCGCCCGCGATGCTCGCCGTGTTGGAACGCGCTTCGACGTCGATTCCGGAGTCCGCGGAGGTCCAGTACCGGCTGGCCCAGGCCTATGATCGCGTCAGCCGACGCAGCGACGCACTCGCCGCGTACGAGAAGACGATCACGCTGAACCCGGACATGGCGATGGCCAAGAACAACCTGGCCTACCTCCTCGCGGAGAGCGGGGGCGATCTCGATCGTGCGCTCGAGCTCGCGCAGCAGGCGAAGGAGCAGATGCCCGACGACGGCAACGCCGCCGACACGCTCGGTTGGGTGCTGCTGAAGCGCGGCCTGCCCTCGGCC
This sequence comes from Myxococcota bacterium, assembly GCA_039187915.1. Classification (GTDB taxonomy): domain Bacteria; phylum Myxococcota_A; class UBA9160; order UBA9160; family UBA4427; genus UBA4427. The sequence goes on along the minus strand of JBCCZJ010000166.1, from coordinate 7,170 downwards.
GCGATCGGCTACCTGCAGGAGGCGACCGAGCGCTTCCCCGAGAACGCCTACGAGATCCAGGGTCTCGTCCACAACCACCTGGCCGAGGCGTACGAGGCCAACCAGGAGAGCGCGAAGGCGATCGAAGCCAGCCGGGCGACGGTGGACTTCTTCGACCGCCTCGCCAAGGCGGCGAGCGAGCGCGGTCTGCAGGCGAACACGCCGGGCTGGGTGGACGAGGCGAAGTCGCGGATCGCCCGGCTGGAGAACGCGGGCTAGCCCTCGGCGCCCGTCGGATTCCGCCCCGAGCGGAAGCCCATCCGCCCCGAAGCGAGGGGCACGAACCGCATGCGCGCGGAACCGAGTCGGTTCCGCGCGCGTTTTCGTGTCGGGCCTCACCGATTCCGCCTGTCAGGGCGTAGCCTTTCGGACCCACCTCTCGGGATAGGCAGGCGAGCGGGGCAGGGCCGCTCCATCGTTCAAGAGTTCCCCGTCGTGGGCCGATACACAGGCCGGAGGGGACGTGCGTCCGTGGACGGGCCCGCGTCCTCCGGTCCCGATCGCACTCGCGATCGACGGTCCGGTCCATGGAGGAACACATGAGGAAAAGCCTTCTCTTTTCCGTCTCGCTGATGGCCACGATCTTCGCGGGCAGCGCGCTCGCCGAGGCGCCCGTCGCGCCGACCGACGAGATCGCGGTGCCCGAGGCCGATGCATCCACTTCCGCTGGCGTCGAGGACGACCTCGCCTGGGACCAGTTCGACGATCCGTCGTTCGATCCCGAGGCCGGGACGCCGGCCGCCCCGGAGACGGCCGACCTCGTCGAACCGATCGCGACCGCCGAGGGCGTCGCCGATCCCGGCGACGTCGCGCCGGCCACGACCCCGACCCCGGAAGTCGCGCCCAGCGCGCCCGGCGTCGTGCTGGATCCGACCCCGAGCGCGCCGACGACCACCGTCGCGGGCGTCGTGCTCGGACCGATCGGCGTCGACGAAGAGGGCCGCCAGGGCCGACTGCACACGGTCGCCACCGGCGACACGCTCTGGGATCTCTCCGCCGCCTACCTGGGAACGCCCTGGGTGTGGCCGTCGGTCTGGATCGACAACGACGACATCGCGAACCCGCACCTCATCCTGCCCGGTGACAAGATCTGGATCACCGCCAACGAGATGCGCGTCGTGACGGACGCCGAGGCGGCGTCCTTCCTCGAGACCGCGGCGACCTCGTTCGAGGAGGCGCCGCCGATCGTCGAGGAAGCCCCCGTCGAAGAGGATCTGGCCTTCGTGCCGGCCGCCGCCCAGGAGCAGCCCCTCGCCGCGCCGGAGCCCATCGAGGACGAGGCCTCGACCCTGGACGCCTTCCCCGTCGAGATCCCGCAGGAGACCGTCGCGCCGGCGCCCGTCGGTCGCCTGATCACCGTCGCGCGCCGCGACTCCTACGGCTTCGTGTCGGCGGACGCCCTCGCGGGCGCGTCGTCGATCGTCGAGAGCCCCTCGCCGCGGACGTTCCTCGCCGAGGGCGATCCGGTCTTCGTGGGCCTGGGCGAAGGGGATACCGAGGTCGGCGACCAGTTCATGATCTTCGAGGTCATCGACGAGGTGCGCGACGTCGAGACGAACCGCGTGCTCGGCAGCCACGTCGAGAATCTCGGTTGGCTCGAGGTGAAGGAGCTGACCGGAGACTCGTCGATCGGCGAGATCCGGCAGTCCTATGCGGAGATCCGTCGCGGCGCCCGCGTGATGATGCGCGAGCAGCTTCCGCGCCGCGTCGCGCTCCGCTCGACGCCCGACGCGATCGACGGTCAGGTCGTGTTCCTGCCTTCGGACCGCACGCTCGCGGCGGACGGTGAGTACGTCTATCTGAACCGCGGCGAGTTCCACGGTCTCGAGATCGGCACCGAGCTCGAGGTCTACGCCCGCGGCTCGATCCTGAACGATCGTGAACGGCGCGTCGACGTCCGCACCCCGGACACCTCGGTCGCGAAGCTCGTGGTCGTGACGCTCGACGCGGAGAGCGCCGTCGCCTTCGTGCTGAGCGCGGAACGCGAGATCGCGGTCGGCGACAGGGTCCGGCCCGTCGTCGACGGGAGCCTCGCCTCGCGCTAGCCCGGCGTCCACGCGCTTCGGCGCGAACGGATCGTACGAGCCCGCGTCTACGGACGCGGGCTCGCTTCGTTTCGGCGTGCTCCGGCGTGGCCGATCGGGCGCGTCGCGTGAACGGGGGCCCCGCCCGGGCGTCGCCCGGCGGCCTGGGGTTTCCTGGTGGGGTCGATCGGGGCGAGCCCTTCTCGCGCTGCGGCGCGGCCCTTCGTCGCCCTTAGTCGCCTTTCGTCGCCTCTCGCGGCCCTTCGTCGCCCCGCATCGTCCGAAGCCGCCCCGCGTCTGCCCGCTCCGGTCCCGCCGAGATCCGTCATCGCCGTCTCCGACCCGTCCCCCTCGCTCACGCCCTCCGAACCGCGTTCGTCTTCGGCGTGCGCATCGGAGACGTCCGTCGAGTCGTCCCGACGCGGCGGTCTTCCGCCGCAGGATGCGCTCGGCTGGCTCGCGCTCCAACGGCGCCTGGCCTTCGTACCCGAACGCGTGCGCGATCGACTCGAGGCGGGGGAGGGGCCGGAAGCGATCCTGCGTCGGCCGCCGCCGCTCCCGCCCGCCGTCGGGCAGGCGCGGAGGGTCGCGCCGGCGCGTGACGCGCGGATCCTCGACCAGATCGAGGCGCGCGTGCTGCCCTTCGGTCACGCGGACTATCCGGCCCGCCTCGCCGCCCTCGACGATGCGCCCCCGGTGCTGCTGGTGCGCGGCGCCCCGCGCATTCTCTCGGCGCCCTCGGTCGCGATCGTCGGCGCGCGCGCTGCGACGCGCAGCGCGCGCAGCCAGGCGCGGCGCTTCGCCCGGGAGCTGGCCGCGCGGGGCGTCGTGGTCGTGTCCGGCCTCGCGCGGGGCATCGATGCCGAGGCCCACCGCGGAGCGCTCGAGGCCGGGGGGCGTTCCGTCGGCGTGCTCGCCTGCGGCCTCGACCGGACCTATCCGCCGGAACATCGCGCGCTCGCCGATGCGCTCGCGGAGACGGGCGCGGTCGTCTCGGAGATGCCCCTCGGCACGGCGCCGCGCCGCGAGCTCTTTCCCCTGCGCAATCGGATCATCAGCGGTCTGTGTCGCGGGGTGATCGTGATCGAGGCCCGCCGGCGGAGCGGCTCGCTGATCACCGTGCGGCATGCCCTCGAGCAGGGGCGCGACGTGTTCGTGCTCCCGGGCCCGACCGAGGGCCCCTTCGCCGAGGGCAGCAATCGTCTGCTGCGGGAGGGCGCGATCGCGGTCACCGAGCCGGCGGACGTCCTCGAAGACCTGGGAGTCGAGGCGCCGGCCGGAGAGGGCGACGGGCGAGCGGCGGCTCCGGCCGGGGGCGCGCCCCTGGCTCCGCCGCTCGACGCATTGTCGCGTCGGGTGCTGGATCTATTGTCGGAAGGCGCGCGTCCGCGCGAGGCGGTCTTCGCTGAGATCGACGCTCCGCCGAGCCGGCTGGCGGAGTGCCTGCTCGACCTCGAGCTCGCGGGGGTCGTGCGCGAGGACCGCGATGGCCTTCTCCACCGAGCGCGGGCATGAAGCGGCGGTGGTTCCGGGAGCGCCGGCCCCCGTCGGGACGGCACTTCGCTACCCTCTTGTCAGGCGCGCGGCGGGAGACCGTCCGCGAAGCGGGTCCGAACGCCGACGGGCCCCGACTGGACCCCCCCGAAAAGACAACCCGGACCGGCCCCGCCGGTCCCCTTGATTCGTCCGCGCCGTCGGCGCCGGCCGCCCCGAACGGGCGCGGGCCTGCGTCGTGGCAGGCGCGGTAGGGAGTGCAGTGTTGGTCGCTTCGAGCGACGAGACGGGGTCGGCCTCGGGCGACGCGACGCGGTCGACCGCGGACGCGCCGGTGCGCCCGGTGCGCGTGATCGGCGCCGGGCTCGCGGGGAGCGAAGCCGCCTGGCAGCTCGCCGAGCGCGGGGTGCCGGTGCGGCTCTTCGACATGAAGCCCGAGCGCCTCTCGCCGGCCCACGCCTCGGAGGACTTCGCCGAGCTCGTCTGCAGCAACTCCCTGCGGGCCAACACGCTCGGCAACGCCGTCGGCCTGCTCAAGGAGGAGATGCGCCGGCTGGGTTCGCTCGTCCTGCGGGTCGCCGACGAGACGGCGGTGCCCGCCGGCAAGGCGCTCGCCGTCGATCGCGTGAATTTCTCGCGCGCGATCACCGAAGCGATCGAGGGGCACCCGAGGATCGAGATCGTGCGCGAGCGCGTGGTGGCGATTCCGGACGAGCGTCCGGTGATCCTGGCGACCGGACCGCTCACGGACGGCGATCTCGCCGCGGACCTCGGGCGCGTGCTCGGCGAGGAGTACCTCTACTTCTACGACGCGATCAGCCCGACGATCTACAAGGACTCGATCGACGAATCGATCGTCTTCCGGGCGTCGCGCTACGACACCGGCGACGAGGAGGCAGGCGACTACCTGAACGTGCCGCTCTCACAGGCGGAGTACGAGGCGCTCGTCGAGGCCCTGCTCGGCGCCGAGACCGTGCCGCTCCACGCCTTCGAGGCGGCGATGTACTTCGAGGGCTGCCTCCCGATCGAGGAGATGGCGCGGCGCGGCAGCGAGACCCTCGCCTACGGGCCGATGAAGCCCGTCGGCCTCGAAGACCCGCGCACCGGAAAGCGGCCCCACGCCGTGGTGCAGCTGCGGCAGGAAGATCGCGCGGGCACGCTCTGGAACCTCGTGGGATGCCAGACGAAGCTCCGGGTCGGCGAGCAGAAGCGCATCTTCCGCATGCTGCCGGGCCTCGGCGAGGCGGTCTTCGCCCGCTTCGGCTCGATCCACCGCAACACCTACGTCAACGCGCCGGTCCAGCTCGACGAACGCCTGCAGCTGAAGGCGCTGCCCGGGATCCATCTGGCCGGGCAGATGGCCGGCGTCGAGGGCTACGTGGAGTCCGCGGCCCTCGGCTTCCTCGTCGGGGTCGACGTCGCCCGCCAGCAGCTCGGGCTCCCGCACGTCGCGCCGCCGCCGGAGACCGCGCACGGCGCGCTGCTCCGACACCTGCAGAACGCGGATGCGAAGCATTTCCAGCCGATGAACGTGAACTATGGCCTGTTCCCGGCGCTGCCGAAGGACGTCTTGCGCCCGCCCCGGCCCGAGGGTGGGCGGCGAAAGAAGCTGCCGAAGCGCGAGAAGAACGAGAAGCTCGCCGAGCGGGCGCTCGATCGGCTGGGCGCGTTCGCGGCCTCGGTCTCGGGGGCGGCATGAACTGGAGCCAGGCCGTCGACGGGTTCGGCCGTCATCTCGGGATCGAGCGCGGGCTCTCGCCCAACACGCGCCGCGCCTACGCTTCCGACGTGCGGCAGCTGACGGTCCACACCGGCGCCGAGGTGCCCCCCGCGAAGGTCGACGCCGACCACGTGCGCGCCTGGCTCGCGAGTCTGCACCGCCGTCGCAGCCCGGCCACGATGGGTCGGAAGCTCGCGTCGGTGCGTTGCTTCTTCCGCTGGCTCGTGCGCGAGGGCGTGCGGTCCAACGATCCGACGGCGGGGCTCCCGATGCCGAAGCTCGAGAAGCGCCTGCCGCGGCCGCTCTCGATCGACGATTGCGAGCAGCTGATCACGCGGGACGAGCGGCCGGTCCGGCAGTCGGCGCCGGAGGGCGGTGACCGGGCGCGAAGGCACGCCTGGATGACGCTGCGGGATCGGGCGTTGGTCGAGCTGCTCTACGGCACCGGGATCCGGGTCGGCGAGCTGGTGGCGCTCGACGTGCGCGATCTCGAGCTGCGGGCCCAGGAGATCCGCGTGATGGGCAAGGGCGGCAAGGAGCGGGTCGTGCCGATCCCCGAGCAGGCGCGCCTCGCGCTCTCCGCCTGGCTCGACGTGCGCAGACATCCCGGCCTGATGAGCGAGCCGCTCTTCATCTCGCTGCGTGCGCGCCGGGAGGAGCAGCCGCGGCGGCTGGCGGCCCGAGAAGCGCGGCGGATCCTGCGGGAGCGCGGGCTGCGGGCGGATCTCGGCGAGCACGTCCATCCCCACCGCCTTCGCCACAGCTACGCGACCCATCTGCTCGACATGGGCGCCGACCTCCGGGAGATCCAGGAGCTGCTCGGCCACGCGAGCCTGTCGACGACCCAGAAGTACACGGCGGTGTCGGTCGAACATCTGCGCGACGTCTACGATCGCGCCCATCCGCGATCCCGGAGCGCGGACGGTCCGGCGCGCTCCGCGCCCAGCGCCTCGCAAAGGACGAAGACATGAACGGGACGATGAAGGCACGCTCGACCACGGTGGTCGCGGTGTTGCGGAACGGCACGATCGCGCTCGCCGCGGATGGCCAGGTGACCCTCGGCGAGACCGTGATGAAGCAGGGCGCCGACAAGGTCCGGAAGGTCGGCAAGGGACGCGCGGTCGTCGGCTTCGCCGGCGGCGTGGCGGACGCGCTGACGCTGCTCGAGCGCCTCGAGGGCAAATTCGAGACCCACCCCGGCAACGTGCGCCGGGCGGCGGTCGAGCTGGCGCGCGATTGGCGGACGGATCGCGTGCTGCGCAAGCTCGAGGCGATGATCCTGCTCGGGGATCCCGAGACGCTGCTCATGGTTTCGGGGAACGGCGACGTGATCGAGCCCGACGACGGGGTCGCGGCGATCGGCTCGGGGGGCTCGTACGCGCTCGCCGCCGCGCGTTCGCTGATGCGCCACACCGAGCTCTCGGCCGAGGAGATCGCACGGTCGAGCCTCGAGGTCGCCGCGGAAATCTGCATCTACACCAACGCGAACATCTCGCTGGAGACGCTGCCGTGAGCGCGGGCCACACCTTCACGCCCCGGGAGATCGTCTCCGAGCTCGATCGTTTCGTGATCGGTCAGCGCGAAGCGAAGCGCGCCGTCGCGGTCGCGCTGCGCAATCGCTGGCGCCGGCAGCAGGTCCCCGAGGCCCTGCGTGACGAGATCGCGCCGAAGAACATCATCATGATCGGCGCGACCGGTGTCGGGAAGACCGAGATCGCCCGGAGGCTGGCGAAGCTCGCGCAAGCGCCCTTCATCAAGGTCGAGGCCTCGAAGTTCACGGAGGTCGGCTACGTCGGCCGGGACGTCGAGTCGATCATCCGGGACCTGACGGAGCTCGCGATCCAGCTCGTCCAGAGCGAGGAACAGCAGGCCGTCCGCGCGAAAGCCGAGGAG
>JBCCZJ010000165.1:0-10116 GCA_039187915.1 Myxococcota bacterium | reverse complement strand
GGCGTTTGACCGGACCCCGGGCCGCCTCTACTCTTGGCCGCGTCGTGGGGGCTGGGTGTCGGCCTCTGCGCCCGGATCGCCCCTCGATCTGCCGCAGCATACAAGCCGCAGGCCCCTGGCGGAGCCCCCAGCCCGACATGCACCCCAAGCACCCCTCGACGTCCCTCCCGTCCGGCGTGTCGCCGGGACTGACGCCGCCGAGCGACCGGCCCTTCGACCGGCTGACCCGCGACGAGCTGCGCGCGCTCGAACAGGCTCACCGCGCCGATCACTTCCACGACGAGTGCGGCGTGTTCGGAGTCCACGGGAGCGACGAGGCGTCGCACCTCACCTACCTCGGGCTCTACGCGCTGCAGCATCGCGGCCAGGAGAGCTGCGGGATCGTCGCGTCGAACGGCCGCGAGCACACCGCCCACCGCGCGATGGGCCTCGTGGCCGACACCTTCGGCGCGCCCATCCTGGAGAAGCTGAAGGGACGCCACGCGATCGGCCACGTTCGCTACTCGACCTCCGGTGGGAGCATGCTGCGGAATGCGCAGCCCATCTGCGCGAACACCGACGGTGGTCCGGTCTCGATCGCCCACAACGGCAACCTGGTGAACGCCGGCGTGATCCGGCGCGAGCTCGAAGGGCGGGGCGCGATCTTCGGATCGACCTCCGACAGCGAGGTCATCCTCCACCTGCTGGCGCGCTCCCGTGAAGGGCACATGGAGGATCGCTTCATCGACGCGATCTCCCGGGTGAAGGGCGCCTTCTCGATCCTGCTGCTGACCGACGACGCGCTGATCGCGGCGCGGGACCCGCACGGCTTCCGTCCGCTCTCGATCGGGCGGAAGGACGGCGCGTGGATCCTCTCGAGCGAGACGTGCGCCCTCGACCTGATCGGGGCGACCCACGAGCGTGACGTCGAGCCGGGGGAGGTCGTCGTGATCCGGCGTGGGCGGCTGCGGTCGATCCGGCCGCTTCAGCGGGACGCCAAGGAACACTTCTGCATCTTCGAGCAGATCTACGTGGCGCGGCCCGACTCGAACCTGGTCGGCCACAACGTCTACGGTTACCGCAAGGAGCTCGGGCGCGTGCTCGCCCGCGAGCACGACGTGCCGGCGGACATGGTCGCGCCGGTCCTCGACTCGGGGAACGCGGCCGCCCTCGGCTACGCCGAGGAGGCGGGCATCCCGTACGAGACGGCGCTGATCCGGAACCACTACGTCAGCCGCAGCTTCATCGAGCCGACCCAGACGATCCGCGACTTCAAGGTCCGCGTGAAGCACAACCCGATCAAGGGCTTCCTCGACGGCAAACGCATCGTCCTCGTCGACGACTCGATCGTGCGCGGCACGACCCTGCTCAAGATCGTGGGCATGCTCCGCGCCGCGGGCGCGCGGGAGATCCACGTGCGGATCTCGTCCCCTCCGACGATCGGCCCCTGCCACTACGGCATCGACACGCCGAGCCGCGAAGAGCTGATCGCCTGCCGTTATTCGATCGAGGAGATCCGCGAGCGGATCGGCGCCGACAGCCTCGGCTATCTCTCGGTCGAGGGGCTGCGCAAGACGGCCGCCAACGAGCTGAAGCGCGGCATCTGCGACGCGTGCTTCTCCGACGAGTACCCCGTGCCCGTCGACGCGTCGTCGGTCGCGCCCCAGCTGACGCTCTTTCGCGCGGTGAAGGAAGACGACACCGAGTTCTGAGTCGCGGACCGGGCGGCGCGCGGACGGCGCCGCTGTGCGCGAATCGCCTCGGGGATTTGCCGGAGCGACTTGCGTCTTCTGCGTTCGCGCTGCGTTCGCGCTTCCGTGCGCTCGAATCCGGGGCCGAATTCCGTATCGGAATCGCTTCGGAGGAAAACGGGACGCGCCGAAGAGTCAGGGACGGAACCGGGGATCGACCCCGGTCGCGTGGACCCGTTCGCGGTCCGCCTTCCCATCCTTGTGGGGCTCCGTGAGCGAAGACACGCTGACAGTCCGATTCGCGTCGCCCGACGCGCTGCGGGACGAGTTCGAGAAGAACATCGCCAACCGCGGCGTGTTCGTGGAGACCGACGTCGTCTTCGACGTCCGTCAGTCGATCACCGTCGAGATCGTCCTCGACTACCTGCCGGGCGCCGACCCGCGTTCGGAAGCGACGCCGGCGCTCGCGCTCGAAGGCGAGGTCGTGCACGTCGTGCCGCCCGAGATGGCGGCCAGCGGAGCGAAGCCCGGCGTCGCGGTGCAGTTCGAGGCGAACGCGGCCGCGCTGCGGGCCCGCTTCGAGCCGCTGCTCGGGCAGGCCGCCGCCGAAGCCGCCGCGCCGGACGTCGACAACGAGGGCCAGCGGCGGCGCGGCGCCAAGCGGGGCGCGGTGCGCGTGCCCGTTCGCGTGATGCCCATGAGTCGACCGCCCTTCGAGGCGACTTCGCGGGATCTCTCGGCGACGGGCATTCTGCTCTCGATGCGCGGCGATGCCCTTCCGATCGGGGAGATCGTCCGCGTGTGCCTCTGGCATCCGAGCGGGACGCCGTCGATCGAGGTCGATGGCAAGGTCGTGCGGCAGGTGCCGAACAAGAAGGGGCGGATCGCGGCGGTCGCCGTCGCCTTCGACCGCAATCAGGTCGCCGATCCCACGATCAAGGGCGTGCTCGAAGCGCTGCGCGAAGCGGGTCACCGCAGCCGCCTCGGCGGGATCAGCGGTTCGCTCTCGGACCTCGGTCTCGCGAACATGCTGCAGATGTTCGGTGCTTCGGCGCCGCAGGGAACGCTCGTGGTCGAGCGCGACGGTGAACAGGGCTGGATCGCGTTCAGCGAGGAGCAGCTGATCGCCGCCGAGCTCGGGGCGCTGTCGGGCCGCGATGCACTGATCGCCATGCTGCGCTGGGGCGAAGGCAACTTCCAGTTCGAGGCGACCGTCGACGAGGGCCTGGTGGCGCGCACGGAGCATCCCACGCCGCTCAACGGCGCGGTCCTCGATGCGGTCTGCGCCCTCGACGAGGAGTCCGACGCCGAGCCCTCGGACGCGGAGCTCGACGCCGCCTTCGGCGGCGACGCGGGACCGGTCGCGACGATCCCGATCGAGGACGACACGAAGTTCGAGATCGACTTCGAGCAGGAAGAGGTTTCGCGCTCCTCGCTCGACAAGACCGAAGACGCCATCCTGGAGCTCGCCCGCGCCGGGATGAGCGTCGCTCAGTTCTGCGACGTGATCCCGGAGGAGGCGGACGCGGTTCGCGGTTCCGTGCTCGGACTCGTCGAGATGGGCGTGCTCGTTCCGCGCTGACGCGCCGCGAAACGCGCGCTCGGGGGAGGGCGGCCTAGTCGTCGTGCACGGCCGGGCGTTCCTGCCAGAGGCGGACGACGGCGAAGGCGCCGATGCCGAAGATTCCGAGCGTCGCCAGGCTGGCGAGCCAGAACGACGCGTCGGCGAAGGCGGACGGGTCGCGTTCGTTCCGGTCGTCCGGACCGTCGCAGCCCGGGTCGTCCGGGAAGTCGATGCGCTCGTCGCCGTCGTCGTCGACGCCGTTCGAGCAGGAGGCGCGGGTCCAGCGCATGATCTCTGGCCGGTAGTGCGAGAGGTCGACGACGAAGGTCCGGTCGCCGTAGGCTGCGCCTCTCTTCGGAGCGTTCCGGACGCCGGAGACGGAGACCATCAGGCCGAGCAGCTGCCACTCGCCGTCGCGTTCGACGAAGACGCCCCCGCCCGAGTCCCCGACGGCGGCCTGGGCCTCGTAGCGCGTCGAGTCTCGGGAGTAGGGCTCGTCGAAGCGCATGGCGAAGGCGCGACTGGTCAGGTTGCCCTGGGCGAGCAGGTCGAAGGTGCTCGTGATCCGGTTGGTCGCCCAGCGCTTGCGGCCCTTCTTGGTCCAGCGGAAGCTGAAGCGCGAGACGGACTCGTCGTCGAATTCGTCGACCCGCAGCCGCTCGCGCCCGAAGCCGATCAGGAGCACGTCCTCGCCGTCGCGCGGCGGGGCCGTCGCGATGGGGATCGTGGGCAGGTTCGGCAACGGGTCGGTCCGCTCGAGCTCGAAGACCATGGCGTCTGCTGCCTTGCCGTTCGTGTTCAGGATCGTGCGGTTGGTGCCGCGCTGGGGCGCGAAGATCCGGTCCTCGAGGAGGATCTCGCCCATGCCGACGTGGCGCGCGGTGATCGCGTGGCCGTCGCCCAGATAGATCACCGTCGGCCCGTCGTAGCGCCGCTGCGTCACGTTCTCCCAATAGGGAAAGTCGGGCGGGACCTCGGTCGCGGGCTCGGTATCGGGACTCGCGAAGACGAGGGCCTCGGCCGGCCGGGGGCCAGGCGCGAGCGTCAGCGCGATCAGCGCGCCGACGAGTGCGCCGGCGACGCCCCGGCTCGGCCGCGCGCGCGTCGAGCGCGGTCCGCCGGACGCGGCTTCGCGCGCCGGACCAGGGCGGCCTACGCGAGGGCCGAAGGAGGTGCGCGTCCCGTCCGCGTTCAGGTCGGGCTGATCCAGGGCGAGTCTCCACGCTGGATCAGCGTATCCCGGCCGAAGCGTTCGTCGTCGCGTTCCGGGTAGTCGAGGTTGTAGTGGAGGCCGCGGCTCTCCTTGCGGAAGGCGGCGCTCTGGATCACGAGCTCGGCGACGGTGGCGAGATTGCGGAGTTCGATCAGCTCCGGCGTCACGCGGAAATTCCAGTAGTACTCGTTGATCTCCTCGCGGAGCATGTCGATCCGGTGCTGGGCGCGGGAAAGCCGGCGGTCGCTGCGGACGATGCCGACGTAGTTCCACATGAAGCGGCGGATCTCGTCCCAGTTCTGGGTGATCACGACCGCCTCGTGAATCGGCGTCGCCTCGCCGTGGGCCCAGGCCGGGACTTCGCCGGCGGGCTCGACCTCGGGAAGTCGGCGGATCGATTCGTCCGCCGCGGCGTCCGCGTAGACGATCGCTTCGAGCAGCGAGTTCGATGCCAGCCGGTTCGCGCCGTGGAGGCCGGTCGAGGCGACTTCGCCCGCCGCGAAGAGGTTCGTGAGGTCGCTCTCGCCGCGCGCGTCCGTTCGCACGCCGCCACAGCAATAATGCGCGGCCGGCACGACCGGAATCGGCTCCCGCGTGATGTCGATGCCGTAGCGGAGGCAGCGCTCGAAGATCATCGGGAAGCGACCGCGGACGAAGCTCGGGTCCTTGGCGGTGATGTCGAGGACCACGTAGTCGTCGCCGCTGCGCTTCAGCTCGGTGTCGATCGCGCGGGCGACCACGTCGCGCGGAGCGAGGTCCTTCATCTCGTGGTAGTCGCCCATGAAGGGCTCGCCGTCGCTGCGACAGAGGATCCCGCCTTCGCCGCGGACCGCCTCGGTGATCAGGAAGGATTTGGCCTGCGGGTGGAAGAGGCAGGTCGGGTGGAACTGCATGAACTCCATGTTCGCGAGGGTCGCGCCCGCGCGATAGGCCATGGCCATGCCGTCGCCGCTCGCGACGTCGGGGTTGCTCGTGTAGAGGTAGACCTTGCCGGCGCCGCCGGTCGCGAGGAGCGTGATCGGGGCCGTGTAGGCGTGGACCTCGCCGGTCGAGGCCTCGAGGACGTAGGCGCCGAGGGCGCGGTTCGCGCCGTTGTGGCCGGCGCGGGTCGCGGTGATCAGGTCGATGGCGCAGTGGTCCTCGAAGAGAGCGATCCGCGGGTGGGCGCGGACCCGGGCGAGGAGGGAGCGCTCGATCTCGCGCCCGGTCGCGTCCGTGTTGTGGAGGATGCGGCGCTGGGTGTGCCCGCCTTCGCGGGTCAGGTCGAACTCGGGGGCGTCGGGGCCGCCGGGCTCCCGGGCGGGGTCGAACTCGACGCCATTCTTGCGCAGCGAGCGGATCGCTTCGGGCCCGTTCTCGACCACGAAGCGGACCGTGTCCTCGCGGCAGAGGCCGGCCCCCGCATTCATCGTGTCCTCGACGTGGGCGTCGAAGGAGTCCTCGGGCGCCTGGACGGCCGCGATTCCGCCCTGGGCCCAGTCGGTCGCCGAGTCCGTCGCCTGCCGCTTCGTGATGATGGCGACGTCGCCGACCGCGGCGACGCGCCGCGCGGAGTGCATGCCGGCCAGGCCGGAGCCGATCACCAGGAAGTCGAAGGCGCGCGGCGCCTCCGGGCTTCGGGGGCGGGGGCGCGCGGGGCTCTCTCCGGAGGCGGTGTGCATGGCTGGGAAGGGCTCTCGCGGAGGACGCTCGGGGTGGGCTCAGGTCCCGTCGCGAAGGATCCGATACCGGAAAATACCGAATTCTATCGAGCCCTTGGAGCGCGATCCATCGCGGATCGCCCAAGGGTTCATCTCGCCCCTCTGGGGCAGCCGAGCCACGGGCTCGCAGCAGGGATCCAGCTTGGTCAGGGCCATTCGACATCGCCGCCGCAGGGCACGAGGCACGCGCGCGCTCCTCGTGGGCGTCGCGGTGTCGGTCCTGGCCGGGCCCGCCGCTGCCGGCGGGATCTACAAGTACATCGACAAGGACGGTGCCGTCCATTTCAGCGATTCGCCTCGGGACGCCCGCTACGAACGCGTCCGCCCGGTCCACCAGGAGGGCCTCGCGATCTCGCCGCGGCCCCGCGCGGTCGTGCCCACCGAGCGCGATTACGACCGGCTGATCGCGCAGACCGGCCGCCGCCACGGGGTCCACCCCGCCCTCGTGAAGGCGGTGATCGCGGCGGAGTCGAACTTCGAGCCGACGGCGGTCTCGCACGCCGGGGCGCAGGGCATGATGCAGCTGATGCCGGCGACCGCGGCGGAGCTCGGCGTCGAGCGGCCCTTCGGCGTGGTCGAGAACATCGACGGCGGCGTGCGCTATCTGCGTGCGCTGCTCGAAAAGTACGGGGACGTGAAGCGAGCGCTGGCGGCCTACAACGCCGGTCCCGGAACCGTCGATCGCTACGGCGGCATTCCGCCGTACCGAGAGACCCAGGCTTACGTGAAGCGGGTCCTGGAGTACTATCGCGGCTACTGGTCCGAGTTCGAGCGTCCCGCGCAGATCGCGGTGACGTCCCGCGCGGAGGCGGCGCCCGCCGCGCCGGCCGTCCGGGGGGAGGGACGCTCGCTGCGAGGACCCTCGGGTCGCGTGCCGCTGGGGGGGCGATAGCGCGATGTACGATTCCACGGGACAGGAACCCGGAGCGGGGACGGCTTCGGGACCGGTGGTGATCCAGTTTCCGGATCGCGGTCGACGCGTGAGAGGCCAGTTGATGAGCACCCAGGAGAGCGGCTACGACGCATCGGCGCCGTCGGGCGGGGAGGGCGACGCGCCCCCGTCGATCGGGCCGGCCGGTGCGCCCCAGCTCGACGCCTCCGGGATGCCGCTCGAGAAGTTCTGGAACCTGCCGAACACCGTGACCATGCTCCGGATCGGCGTCGTGCCGGTCCTGCTCTTCCTGCCGATGGCGCTGACCGAGCCCGGCTCGACCTTCATGGCCTGGGCCTTCGCGCTGGCCGCGTTGACCGACTGGCTCGACGGCTACCTGGCGCGCCGCAACGGCGGCAAGGACGTCACCCGGATCGGCAAGCTGCTCGACCCGCTGGCGGACAAGCTGATCGTCTCGACCGCGCTGATCATGCTGCTCGCGGTCGGCCGGATCCCCCTCTGGGGCGCCGCCATGGTGGTGGTCATCGTCGGCCGCGAGCTGGCCGTGACGGGTCTCCGCGGCATGGCGGGAAGCGCGGGCCACGTGGTCGCCGCCGCCTGGCCCGGGAAGCTCAAGACGATCGTCCAGAGCTGCGCGATCACTGCGCTGCTCTTTCACTACGAGACGATCGGATTGCCCGCCCACACCGTCGGAATGACACTTCTGGCGGCGGCCACGGCACTCACCCTGTGGTCGGGATGGCTGTACTTCTCCGACTATTTCGGGTGGCGCCGAGACGCCTGAGCGGGCGGGCGGGGTCGTCCCGGACTCCGGTTCAGGAACCCGCATCCGCCGGGAGGGTGGCCAGCAACGCGCAGGCAACCGATCCTCTCCGGCGGTGACTCACCTCGAGTAGAGGCGGCGTCGCGCCGTTCCCTTGTCCGCACCCGAGCCTCCCCATTTTGCCCCCGAGGCCCTGCCGCCTCGCACAGGATCCCCCCAAGATGAGCAAGCTTCAGGATCTCCGCGCCCGGATCGATGCCCGCGAGGCGCGCATCGGCGTGATCGGCCTCGGCTACGTCGGCCTCCCTCTCGCCGTCGAACTCGGCGCCGCCGGCTTCTCCGTCGTCGGCTTCGACGTCGACACGTCGAAGGTCCGGACCCTCGGCGAGGGCCGCTCCTACATCGGCGACGTCCCGTCCGAGGAACTGCAGGCCCAGATCGACGCGGGCCGCTTCGAAGCGACCGCCGACTTCGGGAAGTTGGCCGACGTCGACGTGATCAACATCTGCGTCCCGACGCCGCTGCGCAAGACGCGCGACCCCGACGTCTCCTTCATCGCTTCCGCCGTGGAGGAGATCCGCAAGCACCTCCACGAGGGGCAACTCATCATCCTGGGCTCGACGACCTACCCCGGCACGACGCACGAGTTCGTGATCCCGATGCTCCTCGAGGGCAACGACTTCGAGATCGGCCGCGACTTCTCGCTCGCCTTCGCGCCCGAGCGGATCGATCCGGCGAACGCCAAGTTCAAGGTCAAGAACGTGCCGAAGGTCGTGGGCGGCGAGACCGCGCTCTGCACCGACCTCGCCTGCGCCGTCTTCGACACCGTCTTCGACGTGACCGTCCCGGTCTCCTCGACCCAGGCGGCGGAGATGGTCAAGCTGCTCGAGAACACCTTCCGCGCGATCAACATCGGCCTCGCCAACGAGGTCGCCCTGATGTGCGAGAAGCTCGATCTCGACGTCTGGGAAGTGATCGATGCCGCGGCGACCAAGCCCTACGGCTTCATGAAGTTCACCCCGGGCCCCGGCCTCGGCGGTCACTGCATCCCGGTCGATCCCGCGTACCTGTCCTGGAAGATGAAGAGCCTGAACTTCCCCGCCCGCTTCATCGAGCTCGCCACGGAAGTCAACTCCGGCATGCCCGACCACGTCGTCGATCGCGTCGCCGAGATGCTGAACGAGGACCGCCTCGCGGTGAACGGCGCGCGGATCCTGATCCTGGGCGTCGCCTACAAGTCGAGCGTCGACGACATGCGCGAGTCCCCGGCCCTCGACGTGATCGCCGGCCTCCGCGCCCGCGGCGGCGAGATCCGCTACCACGATCCCTTCGTGCCGGAGTGCACGATCGACGGCCAGGCCTACAAGTCGGTCGATCTGACGGACGAGGAGCTCAAGACGAGCGACCTCGTCGTCATCCTGACCGACCACCCGAACGTCGACTACGCGCGCGTGGTCTCGGTCGGCCCGCGCGTCTTCGACACCCGAAACGCCACCCAGGGCGTGGCCCACGACCGGGAGAAGATCACCAAGCTCTGACCCGGGTCCCGCCCCCGCCAAGTGCCCGGAATTGCAGGCTTCGTCCGCTTTCCCGGGGGTTGACGGGAGCTGGGCCTTCGCTTATAAAATGCGGCCCGTCGCGGTGACCAGCCACCGCTCTTCGCCTCTCCGCCCTCCGGGCCGAGCCGGAACGACGGCAGACAGTTCCAAGGATCCGCACGAGTAGCTCAGCTGGTAGAGCATCACGTTGCCAACGTGAGGGTCGCCAGTTCGAATCTGGTCTCGTGCTCCAGCTCTTAAGTGAGAAAAGGTAGAGCCCCCGCCAACTTACGGCGGGGGTTCTTCCGTTTCGGGGTCTGCTTGAAAGTGAGCAGTGGCGCGAGCCACCCAGGAGCCACCCGATCATCGTCCGCCTCGTTTCGTCGTGTCGATCGTGAGATCCTCCGCTGCGACGGGCACGAGCGGAACGCCGTCGATCGTGACCGAGCCCGCCCCGGCGGTCCGCAGAATCCAGCCCGCGAGGTCGACCGCCTCGTCTCGCGAGAGAGAGACCGCTTGGAGGCTGTCGAGATCCAGGATCTCGAATCCGGCTTCCTTCGCTTGGATCCGGATCCAAGCATCGCCTCGATACTCCCGCTTCTCTTCGCTCACCCCGTCGCCTCCTTCGTTCCCGGCACGTGGATCGTCACGTCCGGCCATTCGTAGATCGCGGCCAGCGCCGCCCGCTCCTCGGCATCCGGCCACTGCGCCGGGTCGAGCCAGGCGTCGTAGTTCTCCATGACCATGCGGGCCGTCGAGTGCCCGAGCTCCGCCGC
>JBCCZJ010000164.1:0-10117 GCA_039187915.1 Myxococcota bacterium | reverse complement strand
GTCGGCCGCCAGGAGTCTTCCGTGTCCACCCCCGCCTCCAGCGCGCCGAGTCTGACCGGCGCCCAGCGTCGTCATCTGCGCGGCCTCGCCCACGCGATCAAGCCGATCGTGTTCGTCGGTGAGGGCGGGCTGTCGGAGGCGGTCGTGCAGGCGCTCGACGAGGCGCTGGATCAGCACGAGCTCGTGAAGGTCCGACTGCGCCAGCCGCCGGACAAGAAGGCCGCGGCCGAGGCGCTCGCGAGCGCCAGTGCCTCCGCGCTCTGCGGCGTGGTCGGGCACACGGTCGTGCTCTACCGACCCCATCCGGAATCGCCGCGAATCACCCTGCCCGCCCGGAGCTGAACGGCACCTCGGCGGAGCGAAGCGGCGGGGGGTCTCAGCGCCAGGCGTCGCCGGCCCCGTCGATCCCTCGCCCTTCGGTGACCGCGAGCGCCCGCAACCGGGAACGCGCCGGCGCGAACTCCGGGTTCGCCTCGAGGCAGTCCGCATAGGCGAGCGAGGCGAGATCGGGTCGCCCCGATGCTTCCGCCACGAGACCCCGGTGGTAGGCCACGCGCCATCCGGGAGCGCCGAGACGCGCCGCGACGTCGAGTCGTTCGTTCGCGACCGCGTACTCGCCTTCCAGATAGGCGACCGAAGCGAGCATCTCCCAGAGTCCCGCATGATCGGGCGAGAGCTCGCGCTGTTCCTCGAGGATGCGACGCGCGAAGCGGAGGTTGCCCTCGTCGATCGCGATGCGCCCGCGAAGGACCGCGGCCTCCGGATGGATCGGCTGCAAACGCCGAAGGACGTCGAGGGTCTTCAGGGCATCTTCTTTGCGACCGCCTTCGTACCGAACGGTCGCCGCCGCGAGCAGGATCTCGGGATCGCGCGGGAACTCGACGGCCAGCCGGGCGATCTGCTGCGACACGGCTTCGCAATCGAGGATCGGTGTCTCGGTCGGCCGACGCTGTTCGCAGCCACCGTCTTCCGCGCGCGCGCGGTCCCAGGCTTCGAGGAGCGGCTCGAGGCGCGAGCGCGCGGCGTTCGGGTTCGGCGGTGGCGGCGACTGACAGGCAGCCACGAACACGCAGAGCAAGAGCGTGCCGAGGCGGACCCCGCAACGGCCGCGACGGCCGCGAGGGGAAAGGAAGACGCTCGAATCAGGCATGGGGTCCCGCCTGGGCGTCGCGTCGGAACCAGGCCAACGGGACCTCGGCGCCCCGCGCGCGCAGGGACTCGACGCAGCGCGGGACGATGCCCGTCGCGACATGCCGTCCTTCGAGGCGTCCGTCGACGAAGCCCGTCGTGTCGAAGCGATAGACTTCCTGCAGAAGCGGAACGTCGCCCTCGAGGCCCGTGACCTCGGCGACGTAGGTGATGCGGCGGCGGCCGTCCTGACAGCGCTCGACGTGGACGAGCAGATCGAGCGCCGAGACGATCTGTTCGCGGATCGCGCGGCTCGGAAGTTCGACGCCCGCCATCAGCACGAGCGTCTCGAGTCGGGAGAGCGCGTCGCGCGGCGAGTTCGCATGGATCGTCGACAGGCTGCCCTCGTGTCCCGTGTTCATCGCCTGCAGCATGTCCAGCGCCTCACCGGAACGGACCTCGCCCAGGATGATGCGGTCGGGACGCATCCGGAGTGCGTTCACGACGAGTTCGCGCTGCGTGATCGTGCCGGTGTTCTCGACGTTGGGCGGGCGGGTCTCGAGGCGGACGACGTGATCCTGGTCGAGCTGCAGCTCGAGCGTGTCCTCGATGGTGACGACGCGTTCGTCGGAGGGGATCGCCTCCGCGAGCGCACCGAGCAGCGTCGACTTGCCGGCGCCGGTGCCGCCGGAGACCAGCACGCATTGACGATGCTCGACGACCGCGTGGAGGAACTCGAGCATCGCGGTCGACATCGCGCCCGTGCGCTCGAGTTCGAGCGCGCGGATGCGTCGCCGTCCGAAGCGCCGGATCGAGAGCGTGGGGCCGTCGGGAGAGACCGGGGGCAGGGTCGCGTTCACGCGGGAGCCATCGGGCAGCCGCAGATCGGCCATCGGCTGCGACGTGTCGATTCGACGATTGGCCCGCGCGGCGATCCGATCGATCACGCGCACGAGGTGTTCCTCGTCCCGGAAGGCGATCGCCGTCGGCTCCAGGCGACCACCGCGCTCGATGTAGACCCGGTCCGGGCCGTTCACGAGGATGTCGGTCACGGCGGGGTCCGCCATGAGGGGCCCGAGAGGTCCGATTCCCAGGGCTTCCTCGCTCAAGGTCTCGACGAGACGATCCCGCTCGCGGTCGTTGAGCGCGATGTCCTCTTCCTCGAGCACGCGCGATACGAAGTCTTCCACGAGCTCGACGATCTCGTCGTCGGTGGCTTCGAGTCGTCCGGTCCTCGTCAGCTCGTCGACCAGCCGTCCACGCAGGCGCGTCGTGATGTCCAGGGAGCTTCGGTCGGCGCGTTGGACGGGCGGGGCAGACGATGGCGCGTTCGATCGGAACGACGTCCGTGCCACGTCCTGGGTCTGACTCCGCTCCCAGGACGCGTACTCCCGGGTCATCGAGCCGCGCAGGCGCGCGCGCAGATCTCCGGATTTCCGCTCGTTCGGATCGTCTGCCGCGCTCATGTCCGCTCCGATCCCGGATCGAGCCGACGGCCGAAGCCCCAGCCGCGCTTGCGCGGCTCGGAGGGCGCGACGGCCTCTGCCGACGTGACGGCCGAGGCTCCGTCGGTCACAGCGGCGCCCCCGTCCTCGTCGACGTTCGTGGAGATCGATTCCGCGTCGTCGATCAGCTCGCGCACGACGCGCCCCCAACCTCTCCGACCCGCGTCGAGCACCCGCGGTCGCCCGAGGTTCAACGCCGACAGCACGCGTTTCTCGTAGGGCACTTCGAAGTCGACGTCGCGACCGATCCGATCCGCGACCTCCTCCCGCGCGAGCTGGCCGGGGAACGGCGGCGTGTTGCGGTTCAGCACGATCCGTTCGCGCTCCGCCGGAATCTCGAGTCGATCGAGCATCTCCCGCAAGCGCGCAGCGCCGATCACGTCGGGGACCGTGCCCTGGTTCACCAGGTAGAGACGGTCGGCGAGATCGAAGATCGTGAGCATCACGGCGTCGACGATCGGCAGCGTGTCGATCACGACGTACTCGAACGTCGAACGCGCCAACGCGATCACCTGGGCCATCGCCTGATCGTCGACGTCGGACGCGTCGACCGCGTCGACCGGCGCGGAGAGCAGACGTAAGCCCGTGTCTTCATGGTAGGCGCTCAGCTCTCGGAGCAGGCGCGCGTCGAGCCGGTCGCGCTCGCGGGCCGCGGTCGCGATCGAGGCCCGGGGCGTGAGGTCGAGCGCGGAAGCACAGACGCCGAGCTGAAGCGAACAGTCGACCAGGAGCACCTGATCGGGATGGCGCAGCGCGAGCCCGGTCGCCGTGTTGATCGAGAGCGTCGACTTGCCGACGCCGCCCTTCGTGCTGTGAAAAGCGATGACGCGCCCGGACTGGGCGCGGCTGTCGCGCACCACCGAAGTCGCCGCGTCGACCACCGCCCGCAAGGACTCGGTCGAAAGGGGCCGTTCGAGAACGTCGAGGAGCTTCGAACGAACGGCTTCGACGAGCACGTCCGCCGGCGTCGGGGCCTGCGAGGGAGGCGCCTGGATGCCCGCCACGATCATGTCGGGCGCGACGAGCCGCTGACGCTCGATGAAGGTGCGCAGCGCGCCGGCGTCACGGCCGACGTCGAGCAGACACGCGTCCGGCGCGCGCTGACGGAGCTTCCGATCCGCGTCGGCGAAGTCGACCGCGTGGGCGACGAAGGAACGCCCCGAGGTCGCGCCCGGCAGCGCCGAACCGACCTCGTCGGCGAGCGTCTCGTCCCCGATCACCAGGACGTGGAGGGCGCGATCACTCATCGTCGCGCCCCGCCTGCGCCAACCCGCTCCCCGCACCGAGCGACGCCGGACTCGGCGCGCGGAGCGCATAACGCCAGAAGGACTCGGTCAAGATCGGGGGATTTGCTTCCATCAATTCAGTCACGAAATCGCTCGCGGCGGCTGCATCCAGAGCGGCCGGCGGAAGGGCCGCGACGTTTCGTCGGAGACCTGCGCTGGGACTCATCGTGATCGAATCCAATGCAGATTGCGTGTCGACCGCGACTTCCAGAAAGCCAAGGACGGGCGGCCCTGGTTCGGAGAGGCAATCCCAAGCCTGGAATACCGGCAAATAGGCGGCCCGCCAGCGCTCGCCCGCGATCGGCGACCCGACCGGATCAGAGTGGGCTTCGAGCGCTTCCCCGACGCGAATTCCGGTGGCGGTCGACTCGACTCGGCAGGCGACGTCGTCGACGGGATCGCCGCTCTCGTCGACGGTCGTCAACGTCCGGCGATCCGAATCGAGGCGGAGCGAGATCGGGGCGTCACCGCTCGACCCAAGCAAGGTATCGAGCGCCCCGAGCTGATCGAGCCGCCAAGCGATCGGAACCACGCCGCCCGTCAGATAATCATCGTCTTGCGTGGCCGTATCGTCTCCGCTCGGATTCGCGATCGGCGGGCCGGCCCACAAGGCGAGCGCGCCGCGCAGGTCCACCACCGCATTCGCCTCGAGCGCGAAGCCTTCGCCGTAGATCCCACCCCCGCCCGAGTCGTCCGGCGAGAGGCCTTGGCCGTTCCGGGCGGCCTGGAGCGCTTCGAAGCTCGAGACCACGCCGCCCGCCGTCTCGGGTGCGATCGCGGCCCAGCCGAAGATCAGGGGAGAGGAACGGGCGAGTCGCACGGCCGACGCGTCGTCGGCGAAGTCGACGTCGGGCGCCTCGAGCTCGCCCAACCGAACGCCGCGCGAATCGATCGCGACGCCGTCGAGCGCCGCATCGGCGCGGCGCCATTCCTCGGTGGCCGAGCCCTCGGCGCGCTCGACGCCGAGCGGCGCGAGAAGCGGTGCCACGTATTCGGCCTCGAGGCACCGTCGGCGATCGTCGCCCGTGCGCGTTCGACACGCGCTCGGCCACACCTCCGGCGTCGACTGCACGAAGGTCCATTCGCTCGCGACCATCTCGGCGGTGGTCTCGAGTCGTGCCTGCTCGGTCAGCGCGAGACCGCCATCGACGATCAGCGCCCCGATCCCCAGCAGGGCAAAGAGCAGCATCGCAAGGAAGGGAAGCACTTCGGTCAGCTCCCGCCCTGTCGGGGGCCGGACCCGACCGGCGGAAGCGTCCGGTCCGGCACGAAGCGGAGACTGCGCTGGTTTCCCTCGATCATGTCGACGACGGGCTCGTCGTAGGGCGACCGCCCGGCGACGGCGCTTCCCGCGGCGGACGCTTCGACGCCCGCTTCGGCGCCCGGCAGACCGGAGCGCGGGATGCAATCGATCCGCTTCGCGACCTCGAGCGCCTCGGTGACCGCCGGGATCTCCTCGGGGGCGAGCGCGATCACCATCTCCTGGACGACTTTGCCGGGGCCGCCACCGGCACGGGTCGGGACGGCGCGGCTCTCGAGCGCAGAGACGACCGTCGCGCCGTCGGCGACGACCTGTGCCTGCGCGCGCCGCCTGGCGCCGGCCGCGCCGGAGGCCCCATAGACGGATTGCGCGCTGCCTCCGCGCTTCGCCGGAAAGGTCGCCACCAGATCGAAGCGGTCTCCCTGATGGAGTCCGACGATTCCGCTCACCTTCGACGCGTCGATCCGAAGCGCGCGCTTGCCCGCCGGGATGCCCGCGACGAGCCCCGGCCGCGTCCCGGGCGGAAGCACGTCCCCCTTGGCGAAGACCCGGAACGGCTGCTTCGGACCGGCGAGGACCCGTCCGACGAGCTGGCTCAGGTCGACGATCGTCGAGTCGAAGATCGACTCCTCCGGCAGATAGAGCACGGCCAGCTCACCGGTGCGGGGGTCGACGAAATGCTCGAGCTCGATCTGGGTGTAGGCCGGCAGCTCCGTGGCGAGCACGGGGATCGCGACGCTGCCTTCGGGCACGCTGCGCGGCGCGGCGGATTCGCGCTCGCCCAGGCCTTGCCAGAGCAACATCCCCCCGAAGCCCGCGAGGACGAGCGCCGCAACGAGCATCAGGAGCGCTTGCACGGGAATGCCCCCGCGTCGGGATCGACGAGCAGCCATCAGGGCCGTCCTCCTGCGGGAACGAAGATCTCACGCCGGAAGCCCGCCGAAGCCGACAGGATCCGACGGAAAGGTCGTACCGCGCGAGGCGCCCCACCTGCTCCGGGAATCGAATAGAAGCGACCGAGCCCCGCGTTGCCCGCGTAGGCGCCGGTGTCGCTCTCGCTCACCGAGATCGTGAACTCGTTCGGATCGCCCGGCGGAGCCAGCGAAGCGCCATCGTCCTCGACGAAGGTGACGAACTCGCGCCCGGTCGCCGGATTGATCGTGCCCGTCCCTCGCCCTGCCATCAGGCCGACGGACTGAAACGGGTAATTGAGCTGCAACCCCGCCCAGCCTCCACCGGCGAGCGGGAAGCGACCCGGGTCCGACTCGGAAATCACGTCGAACCAGGTCACGGCGCCGGACACGGGATCCAGCTCGGGAATCCGCACGGCGAAGGCCGACCCTTCCTCACATGGGGCGCCGGGCGGCATTCCGCGAAGCAGCAGCGTTCCCGGGTAGCGGATCATCTGCTGGCCGTCGCGTCGATCGGAGATCATCAGCGGGCGAAGCAGGCGATTGCCGAAGGGCAGTTCGGTCGCGAACAGGTCGTCCAGATCCGCGTCGTGACCCGCCTCTCCGAAATCCGCTCGATCGCAGCGCGCCAGCAGCGCCGAATCGATCACCAGAAAGCGGGTATCCAACACCTGGTCCTGAAAGGCCTCGGTCTCGATCGCCTGGGTGAAACTCAGGCTCGGATCGAACGGGAGCCGCGCCAGCTCCCGCGCGAGCGTTCTCGCGTTGGTCTGGAGCAGCTGCTGGACCGTGAACGCGCGCCCCAGCTCCAGGATGCCCGCGAGGAGCATCCAGACCACGAAGCCCAGGATCGCGAACTCGGCGAGCACGCCGCCGCGAACGCGCCGCAGGGCGCGTTCGCGCTGGGCTCCGCGATGAGGGGGACGCACGACGGTTCCAGTCGGAAGCGCGACTACGGCTGATTGCCGGTGCCGAGCCCGGGCGTGTCGGCCACGCTCCGCCCGCCGAGCTGGATCAGGTGCCCGACCTCGCTCTGCTGGATCCCCATCGACTGCCCGAGGCTGCCGACGCCGTTCGTCGCGGCCTCGTGGATCGCGTTCGGATCGATCACCTGCTCGAGAAGACCGTCTCCGTTCACGTCGATCGCCGTCGTGTTCAGCAGCTGACCGACCTGGACGGTGGCGTTGTCCTCCGCCGTCTGGCCGGGCAGGAGCGTCGCGACGGAGGCGATCAATCCGCCCACCTTGCCGCCCAGGACGCTGACCGCGACCATCGAGGCCATCGTCAGTCCGGCGAGGAGCAGGCCGTACTCGGCGAGCGCGGCACCTCGACGGCGTCGGTCGCCATCCCGGCCGGTCTTCCTCATCGATCGTCGATTGCGCATCATGTCTTCTTCTCCTTCGTCCGGCCGTTTCGACGGAACGAAACTGCAAGGCCGGGAAATCACAGAGCTATATCCCTCAGCGAGTCATCGCCGCCCGCGGCGATCGAGTTCCCCGCGAGCACCGAGATTGTCCGGATTCTAGGGCATCAGCTCGGCAAGAATCTCGTTTGCGTCGGGATAGGCCCACATCGCGGTCCGATAATCGGGCTCATAATTGAGGGAAGGCGTCACGACGACCACGAAATCGAGCTCGTCTCGCTGATCGTCCCGGGTCTTGCCGAGCCACCCGAGGCCCGGAACCCGGTGGAACCAGGGCGTGAAGTCGCTGCCCCGGCCGAGGGTGGTCTGGAGCAGGCCGCCGATCACGAAGCTCTGGCCGTCGCGCAGCCGGGTCGTCGTCCGCAGGGACCGGCTCTGGAACGCGGTCGTCGTCTGCTGACTCTCGGTCGCGTCGACCAGCTGGGCCGTGAGATCGAAATCCGGCTGGGAGATCGTCGGCGTGACGTCGAGGGTGATCGTGTCGTCCTCGCCGACCAGGGGCCGAACGGAGACGTTGATCCCGAAATCGGCGAAGACGGTCGACGAGAGCAGCGTGCCGGAGGTCGCCGACGTGGTCGTGTCGACCGTGACGTTGATCGGGATCTGGCCGCCGGCGCTGAACTGGGCGATCTCGCCGGAGAGGACCGAGAGCGTCGGCCGGGCCAGCGCGCGGGCGACACTTGCATTTTCGGCCAGATCGAGCGCCAGGTCGATCGCGACGCGGTCGTTCACGTACTGCGCCCCGGCGAAGATCGCCCCTCCCTGGAGCAACGAAATCACGCCCTGCACGTCGCTGGGCGTGGCCGTGGTCTCGAACCGATCCGTGTTCTCCAGCGCGATCACCGCGCTCGGCGCCCAGGTGCTGAGCCGGCTGCGATTCACCTCGTAGATGCGCGTCTCGAGACGCACGTGCGGCAGCTCGGTGACCTCGATGAACGAGAGGATCCGCCCGTTCGCCAGCGAGAGGGCCTTGGCCCGCGCGACGTTCGCGCGGAGGTTGTTCCGACCGAGGCCGCCGCCGCCGATCGTGCCGCCGACGCCAGCGATCGTGGCGCCGCCGCCACCGCCACCCCCACCGGCGTTGCCTTGGGACTGGCCGGCCAGGGAGCCCGACTCGTCGGCCACGACGCGGATCTGCTCGGCCCGCACGCGGTCATCGATCGTCCGCGCCGCCGCGAGCAGCGCGCGCACCAGATCGACCTGCGTCCGGACCTGCCCCTCGAGCACGAAGGTGTCTCGACCATCGTCGGGCAGAACGCCCGCCGTGAGTCGCCGGACCGAGATGCCCTCGACGCTCGAATCCGCCACCGCACGAGCCAGTCGCTCCTCGAGCGGCGGCGGGACGTCGTCGACCCGGATCAGGTTGATCACACGGCCGCCGCGGCGATCCCGCGCGTCCTCGAGCAGGAAGTCGAGCGCGGCCGTCTCCTCGGCGGCGCCGCTCTCTTCCGCGGCGTCCGCGGTGGCTGCGCCCGCCTCTTCGCCGCCGGCCCCCAGGATCAGCGAGCCGGACCGGCCCCCCGCCGTCGTCGATCCGCCGCGCAGGTAGT
This sequence comes from Myxococcota bacterium, assembly GCA_039187915.1. Classification (GTDB taxonomy): domain Bacteria; phylum Myxococcota_A; class UBA9160; order UBA9160; family UBA4427; genus UBA4427. The sequence goes on along the minus strand of JBCCZJ010000164.1, from coordinate 1,053 downwards.
CCCGCGTCATCTTCTCCGCCGCTCGGGAATAGCGGGCTTCCGGCACGATCCCCCGGAGCACGACGGCGTTCTGATCGGGCGCGCTCGAGGCCCGGATGGCCGGATGGATCGCTCGGAGCGCGTCCGAGAGGAGCGCGAGATCCCGCTGGACCGACACCGTGTGCTCGACCACGCGGCCGTCGACGAACCAAAGCAGGACGTTCGTCTGCCCCGCCCGCCGCCCGAGCACCAGGATCTCTCGATTCGTGATCATCTGGACCGCCGCGATCCCGGGATCACCGACCGCGATGCGTACGAGATCGCGCTCGAACACCATGCGGGTGTTCTCGCCGATGACGAGCGAGTCGAGCCCGGTCGCGAACGCGGCGCCCGGGGCGGAAAGCGAGAAGAGCAACGCGATCGCGATGACGGCGGCGCGCAACCGGCCGCGGCGCGATGTCGGCGGCGAAACGGGGGGGATTCGGAAGGGCATCGGCTCAGTCGTCTTCCGGCATGACCCGCTCGCGGAGTGCGCGGCGGGCGCGGTTGAGGCGCGAGCGTACGGTGCCGATCGGCAGGTTCAGCCGTTGGGCGATCTCGTCGTACTCGAGACCGAGGGAGCGCAGCGAGATCACCGCGCGATGCTCCTCGCCGAGGCTCTCGACGGCGGCCTCGACGACTTCAAGCAGCTCACGCTGGGCGAACTCTTCTTCCGGGTCGCAGAGCGGACAGGTCACGGAAGCCGACACCGCCGCCGCGTCCTCCCATCGCTGTCGGCGGGTTTCCGTCCGGCGACGATGGAGGCTGCGGTGGATCACGGTCTTCACGAGCCATCCGCGCAGCTCCGGCGGTCGCTCGTTTCGCTTCCAGAGCACGACGATCGCGTCCTGGACGGCATCCTCGGCCTGCTCGGGGCAGCGCAGGATGCGCTGCGCGACCTGCCGGAGCATCGGCAGATGGGGCATGACCTCGGAGTCGAGCACGGCTTCGTGCGGCGCCGGCGCCGGGCGAGGCCCGCCCGGAATCGGGAGCGGCTCTTCGACCGGCACTGGCAGATCGACCGCGTTCTCGCAG
>JBCCZJ010000163.1:0-10119 GCA_039187915.1 Myxococcota bacterium | reverse complement strand
TGCCCGAATCGAAGGACAGATCCGTGAGACGCAGGCGCGACGCGAGGGCGAGCCGCGCGTTGTCGGAGCGACCGAGCTTGCGATACGCCAGGTGCGCGTCGAAGGCTTGCCCTCGCCGGTAGAGGATCTCGGCCCGCCAGAAGGCGACCTCTTCGACGTGGCGGCTCCCGGCAGGCTCGTCTTCCAGCCGGCGCGCGGCCCGGGTCAGCTGGGCTGCCGCCTCCGAGTTCCTGCGCATCTGGAGGAGGATCCGAGCGAGTTCGAGGCGCATGCAGAGCGCCACGCTCTCGGAGTCACGGTGGCGGAGGATCGCGCGCAGGTGATCCTCGACCTCGATCAGGTCTTCGCGCTCCGTGGCTTCGCGACTCGCGAGGATCGCGTCGAAGGCGACCAGCTCGATCCCCGGTGCGTCGAGGCCCTGCACCCAGTCGGCGAGCACCGCTCGCGCTTCGTTCCACTCGCCCGCGCTCGCGGATTCGTGCACGGGATCGAGGGCCGGATCGAGACCGGGCGGAGTGCAGTAGGACACCGCGTCCAGAAGCGGCGTCTCGAGGTCCTGTGAGCGCAAGATGTCGTAGGGGCTCGGCGGCACCCGCTCGGCCCCGGCGAACGGCGCGAGCAAGAAGGTCGCCAGCACCCCGATCAGGAAGCCGAGACGTCGCCTCATCGGACGCCCTCCCTAGGCGACGCCGCCTCGAGCGCAGCGGACGCCCCTCCTCGACCGCGCCGGGCGGCCTTCGACCCGTCCAGCCGCGAGCGCAGCGCGAAGCGCTGCAGGTCGTAGGAATACGCGACGAGCGCGTCGCGATCCTCTTCGTCCATGTGCGTGAGCGCGAGCGGCAGCGTGCGGCTCCCGTCCGGACGCACGTCTTCCCGGGTCGCGTGGGCAACCGCGCGCAGGGTCCGCCCGTAGGGCGGGGGGAGCAGGATCTCGACGCGGAAGGCATCGCCCTTCCGGAAGGGGGCGCTCACCTCGAGGGCCAGACCGCTCCCGGAGAACACGAGCGGTCGCCGGTCGCGACCGGAGAGCTGCCGCGGCACCTCGACGGGCGAGGCCCCGAGCAGCAGATCGAGCTTCTCCTCGATCCGGCGGAGCCGCGCCATCAACGGCGTATCGTCCTCGCCTTCGCCGATCGGCGCACAGAGCGGGTCCGGCATCGAGAGGTCGAAGACGGCGGCGTCGACCTCGTCGGGCGCGAGGGGCGTCCACCGGATCGGAAGGATGCCCTCGACGCGGTAGTACGCGCGGCGCCCCTTCGCCGCCTGCGCGTCCCGCACGGACGTCCGGTCTCCGATTCCGATCCCTGCCCTTCGGCCCCACATCTCCGACGAATCCTCCGCACCCCGATCACCGCACGCACCCCGATGGGCGGCGCGCAGCGTCGATGCGGAGGGAATCGCAAAGGGCGTGCCAGCCCACCGAGGGCCCAGCGCGCGGCGACGGCGCGTAGACCCGCCATGGCGTTTCAGAACGAACGCAGGGCTCGCGAATCGAAAGTCGGAGGGGGCCGTCCTTGCCGGGTCGGGGCCGCGCGACCGGCGGTCGTGCTAGGCGGCCCGCTCGATCGTCTCGAGCCGTTCTCCGACCTCCTCGGGGTCGTAGGGCAAGGAGCAGACCGCGTCCGCGCCGAGTGCCATCGCCCAGCGGACGGTCGTGCGCGTCGGCGCTTCGATCGCGACGATGACTTTCTTGTCCGACAAGCGGGGGTTGCCGCGGATCTCCTCGAGGATATCGACGCCGGAGCGGATCCCGAGATTCCAGCACACGATGTAGACCGCCGCTTCGAGGACCTCTTCGGAGGCCTCGGTGTCGAAGTCCATGGAGTCCATGGCGATGACCTGACGGTCGAACTCGTCCTCGAGGTCTTCGGCGTCGTTCCGAGAGTTGTTGTCGGGATCGAGCACGACGATCGAGCCAGTCGCGCCGCCACCCTCGGCGTCGGAGTCGGAATCGGACATGGGGCCTTCTCGCGCAGCGCCGGCGCGAAGGCGACGAGCCCCGCGCACGCCGCTCGTGGAGACGCCCCCCGCCGCCTCGATCGAGCGCGCATCCTGCGATGCGCAGACCGCCGGCAGGTGCGCTGCCGTGGGGTCCTGACCTCACATCGACGCGCGAAGGTTCCGACTTGAGCGGAATGCCGGGCATCGCGACCGGGAATCCTCTGGATCCGAAACCGATCCCGACGGGTGCGCCTTCGGTCTCAGACCTTGACGGTCACGACCCGCGGTCGTTCGCGCTCGCGCGCGCTGTGCGCCTGGATCACGGAGCGCCGTCGGCGCAGGTTCTGCCGCTCGTCGCGGATCGCGTGCGCCTGCGCCCAACCCACCTCGAGGATCTCCTCGTCGAGGGCCCGCACGCGTTGGATCGCGGCCCGTGCGGCTGGCCCGAGCACCGGCGGTTCGCCGTCCTCGCCCGCGGACCGGAGCGCATCGAAGGCGATCTCGCGACGATCGTAGGCGCTCCCCAGCGCGTCGAGGTCGCCCTCGCCGAGCAGCGCGGCATGGATGATCTCGGTCGTCTCCAGGAGGACGAGCGCGTCCCGATCTGCGGCGGACGGGTGCGAGGTCGTCTCGCTCATACGCCCGGGATGCTCGACAGAAAGCCCTGCTGGTTCTGGAGACCGGCGACCACGCGCTCGAGCTCGCTGAAGCGCAGGACCAGACGCTCCTCGCGCTGCGCGAGGCGCGCCTCGAAACGCTCGATCGAATCGTCGAAGTCCCGGAGGCGGCGATCGTAGGATTCGTCGCGCTCGGCGAGGGTGCCGTCCCCGGAGCGGACGAGCTGCTCGAGCTGGGTCGAGAACAGCGTCGCGAATCCCTCGTCGAAGAGGTCCGGCTCGATCCCGTCGCCCGACGGGCTGTCCGGATCGGGCTCGGCGCGCGCGCGCCCCGAGAGGAACTCGCGCACGGAGATCGGGTCGAGGGCCAGCGCTTCGTCGAGCTTTTCGCGGTCGACGCGGAGCGTGCCCCCGCTCTCGATCGTGATGCCGATGTTCGTGATCGCGCCGCCGAGCCCGCCGTCGGTCAGCGGCGCAAAGGGATTGCTCTGGTTCGTCGAGAAGCCGAAGGCCCGGGAGACCATGTCGCGGAGCTGCGACTGCACCTGCCGAAGGGTGAAGTCGCCGGCGAGGGGCCCGGCCGTATTCGTCGACTCGTTGAAGCGGAACTGGCCGTCGATGAAGCTGAGGACGTCGTTGTAGGCCTGCACGAAGGTGTCGAGGCCCGCCGCGATCTCGTCGTTGTCGACGTCGATCGTGAGCGTCTCGGAGACCGGATCCTCGTCCGACGGGATCCGCTTCAGGTCGAAGGTCACGCCGGTCAGCGCATCGTCGATCGTGTTGGACTCCCGCTCGATGATCCCCGTTCCGTCTTCCCGGCCGATTCCGAAGAGTCGGATCTGTGCATTCTGCGGATCGTCTCGCCCCTCGACCTCGGGCTCGAACTCGAAGTCGCCGAGGACCGTGATCGCGTTGGACGAGCCCGTTCCGGACGTCGTGAGCACGAGCTGGAACTCGTTCTCGGCGAACTGGATGATATCCGCACGAACCTTGCCACCGTTGCCCTCGTTCGTGTTGATCTGGTCGCGGATGTCCTGGAGGGTGAGTCCTGCGGCCGCATCGGCATCGACGCCCACGCCGATGCGGGTCGGCGGCTCCGGCGGATCCGCGTCGAGGTCCTCGTCGGCGAGCTGGACGAACAGCGACTCCCCCGGCGCGAGCGCGATCGTCTGGTCGACGTCGGAGTACGTCGTCGAGAAGCGCCGGGCGCCCCGCGCGAGCTGGAGCACCTCGATCTCGATGTCGCCGGGCGCCGCGCCGGCACCGGCGCTCACGGTCACGATGTCTTCGTTGGTCGAGCTGCCGGTGTACTGGAGGAACTCTTCGGTGAGCGACGCGGCGCTTCCGCTGTCGTTGCGGTTGTCGAGCGCCTGGGACGCTTCGCGGAGTCGCACGAGGCGGGAGTTGAGCTCGCGCATGAGGCTGCGCTCGTTCGCGAGCTCGGCGCGGCGCGACTGGATGCGGTTGAGCGGAATGCGCTCGATCTCGAGCAGACCCGAGAGCAGTGCATTCGTGTCCAGACCACTCGCGAGCCCGCCGAAGGTCGGGCGACCGATCAATCCTGTCGTCATGCTGGGGGCCCCGGCTGGGCGGCGCCGCTCGCGCGCGATCGCGCGCGAAGGAACCGCAGGGTGCAGCGTCTGCTATCGACCCGTCGCGATGGCGGGCTGACTGCTTTGCTGGACGCGTTTCAACTCGAAAGCGGGGCATCCACCCCGATCGCGTCGCCCTCCGCCAGCGCGCGCATGGCGACGGCCCAGTCGGCGATCCGCGGCTTGATCTCGTAGTCGAGCAGATCCGCGATCCGGAGCGGATCCTCCTGGGTCTGCGCTTCCACCAGCTCCTCGAGCCAGGGGAAGATCCCGCCCTGTACGTCGGCCAGGGCCTGCGCGGACGCCGCCAGGATGTTCGCCACGGAAACGGTGATCCCGGTCAGGACCGTCATCGAATCCGTCAGGTCCGCCAGGATCTCGTTGCCCCGGTCGCTGCGACCGCTCCGGAACGCGCCGACGCAGTCGTCGATCGCGGCCTCGATCTGGCCGCAGTAGTCGGCGCCCTGCGCGAGGACGGAACGGGCGACGGCGCGGGTCGGCCGGCGTTGGATCGCGACGCACCCGACGCCGTCGAGGGAGTGCCGCTCGAGGCCGGAGAGCTCGTCGGCGGACAGCGCTTCGCCGTCGATCTCGACCGCGACGACGACGGTCTCTTCGCCCTCCGCCGTTCGGCCCTCGGCCATCGTCACGAGCTCCGCCAGATTGGCGCACTCCGACGTGTCCATCGCCTGCGGTTCGCCATTGAGAATCAGGTCCATCGCGTTCTTTCCTCCGGCCCGACGGTCCTGGATCGCGGGCGCTTCGCTCCGGAGTCGCAAACGCGATGCCAAGGCCCACGCCCCTTCCCGACGCGGAGCGATCAAGCGAGAGGACCCCCTCCATCCCGGTACAGCGCTTGCACACCCCTCGACCCATCGGGCGGAGACGCTCGTGAAAGGCCTCCGAATCCACCCCGACATTGCGAGACGAAATCCATGCGTTCAGATCGAAACGTCGAAGCGGCAACGTCTGCCGCCCCGACCGCGCCCCGCTTCATCGCCGAGGTCTCGAGCAACCACCAGTGCGACCTCGAACGGGCGCTCCGCTTCGTCGACCGCGCCGCCGAGATCGGCTGTGACGGCGTGAAGTTCCAGCTCTTCCGGATCGACGAGCTCTTCGCCCCCGAAATCCTGCGTCAGAGCGCTAGCCACCGCGCCCGCCGGCGTTGGGAGCTCCCCGAGCGCTTCCTCGCGCCCATCGCCCGCCGCTGCCGCGAACGGGGCGTCGCCTTCGGCTGCACCCCCTTCTACCTGGACGCCGTGAGCGCGCTGTCGCCCTTCGTGGACTTCCTCAAGATCGCGTCGTACGAGCTCTTGTGGGACGACCTGCTCGAGGCCTGCGCGCGCACCGGCCTGCCGCTCGTGCTCTCGACCGGCATGGCGACACTCGACGAGGTCGCCCACGCGGCCCACGTGATCGAACGCGCCGGCGGACGACGGCTGACCCTGCTCCACTGCGTCTCCGGCTACCCCGCCCCCGCTGCCGAGGCGAACCTCGCCGCGATCGACCGCCTGCAGGCGCTCGATGCGGGCTTCGACGGCCTGACGATCGAAGCCGGTTGGTCGGACCACACCGTGGATCCCGGCGTGATCTTCCGCGCTTCTCATGCGCACCCGACTTCGATGATCGAGTTCCACCTCGACCTCGAAGGCGAAGGCGACGAGTTCGAGAGCGGACACTGCTGGCTGCCCTACGACATCCAGGACACGATCGAGCGCGTCCGAACGGGATTCCGCGCCGAGGGCGACGGCCACAAGGCACCCGCCGAGGTCGAGAGCGAAGAGCGTTCCTGGCGAGCGGATCCGAGCGATGGCCTGCGCCCGCTCCGACCGCTGCGCCACACCTGGGCGCCCCTCGCTCGATGAGCCCGATCCCGATCGACTTCGTCGCCCACGGCGGCCGCGACCAGGGACTGGGCCACATCGTCCGCTCGGCGCGCCACGCGGCGGAGGCGATCGATCGCGGCTGGCGTGTCCGCGGCTGGGTCGAGGGCGACGACGCGGCGCTCGCGGTCTGGGCGCGGACCTGCGGTCGTCCGGCCCGACCGCTGCGCGAGGCACACGAGGCCTTCGCCCCGATCGTCGCCGTCGACGGCCCCGACGACAAGCGCGCGCTGCTCGGCCGGCTCGGCGAAATCGGCGCGCGCCCCCTCCTGATCGACGACGAGCGCGCGTACGCCCGAAGACCGAACGCGCCGCGCGGCTGGCGACTGCTCCCCGGGCTCCACCACGCACCGGTCGACACGTCCGGCGCGACCGACGCCTCGGGCTTCGCTTTGCTCGCCGGTCCCCGCTTCGCGATCCTCTCGGATGCCCACCGCTTCGCCCCCGAGCCCACGCGCGCCGAGCGATCGAGCCTGCTCGTCTCCCTCGGCGGCTCCGATCCCCATCGCGCCGGGCCGCGGGTCGCCCTCGGCGCGCTCGAAGCCCTCGGCACCCTCGCCCATCGCGATGAGATCGAGATGCCCGACCGCGTCGACGTCGTCTTCGGCCCCTGCTTCGTCGACGACGACGCACGGGAAGCGCGCGCGCTGCGCGACGCCGGATGTTTCGTCCATCATGCCCTCGACGCGTCGGGCATGTCGGACCGAATGCAGCAGGCGCGGCTCGCGCTGATCGGCTTCGGCACGAGCGTGACCGAGCTCGCCTGGCACGGCACCCCGTTCCTGACGCTCACCCATCGCGAGCGCGATCGGGGCCCGGCCCGGAACCTCGAAGCCCGCGGCTACGGCCGCGTGCTCGGCAGCGCACAGCGCCTCGATCGGGTGCCGATCGCGAAACGGGTCCGACGCGCGCTGCTCGACGGACTCTGGCAGGAAGAGAGCGCCCGCGCAGCGCGTCTCGCCGTCGGCGATGCGCGCGGGGCCAGCCGCCTCTTCGATCGGATCGAGTCCGACCTCGCCCTGCGCAGCGCGCGCGGCAGCGCGTTGCCCGAGCGCGCAGCGGACGCCGCGGCCGTTCAGGCCGGCGGGATGGCGTAGCCCGCCGGGATCGCCTTCGCCCTCCCGGCGGACGCCTTCGCCGACGCGTCCGGCGCATCTGCCGAGGCGTCATCCGGGGTGTCTTCCGGCCTGTCTTCCGGCCTGTCTTCCGGACAGTCGAAGGAGGCTTCGAAGGCCTCGAACCAGCTGCGCGCCCGAGCGATGCCTTTGCGGGTCGCCTCGAACAAGAAGATCGACTCCTCGACGAGGTTCTCGTCGGTCGGATCCTGCCGCTCGGTCCGGCGGACGGCGGCAATCGCGTTGTAGATCTCGGGCTGGACGAACATGTCGAGCCACTTCGCGTCCTCGAGCTGTTTGCGCACGCGCTTCTCGAGGCGCGCGAGTCGGCGCAGGACTTCGATCCGCTGCTGATCGTTCTTGGCCGCCGCCAGCCGCCCCTCGCTCTTCTTCGCGAAACGGGCGCCTTTCCTGGCCTCGGACTCGATCTTGTCGAGGCGCTTCCGGCTCGCCGCGAGCGCTTCCGCGTAGTCGGCAAGTCCGTGGCGCGTCGCCGCGTCGTGGACTTCGAGGATCCGACGTCGCGCGTCGAGGGGCTCCGTCGCGAACTCGTCGGCGAAGGAGCGGAAGGTCCGGTGCTCGACCTCGGGAATGCGCGCGCCGCCCTCGGTGCAGTTGATGAGCGAGATGCCGTAGGCCTGGAAGGCGAGTCCAATGTCCCGGTACTGCTCCAGGAAGGAGGCATAGGCGCGCCAGGTCGGCACTTTCTCGCCCTCTTCCCAACCGTCGACCCAGACGACGCGCTGGTCCGCGAGGCCACCGTTCTCGGGCTCGGGGGCGGGCTCGTTCAGGATCTCGGCCTTCTCGTTGATGCCGTCGAAGCGACACTTCCCGTCTTCCTTCATCTCGACCCCCACGTAGTCGTAGGCGGTGCCCTTCGCGTAGCGACGTCCATCGGTGAAGGCGAGATCCTGGCCGATCAGCGCGATCGGATTGCAGCCGAGCATCATGGCCATCCCGACGGCGCCCTGCGCCACCGTGCCGCCGCCGATCGAGAAGTGTTTCTCGCCGGTCGCCTCCGCGATCCACACGCCGAGAGCGCCGCCCGAGGACGTGACCGTGAACTTCGCGCGACTGGGCACGTCGAAGATCGCCGGGTCGGCGTCGGCGGACGGCGCGACGATCAGGTCGCTCGTCTCTCCGGCGTCGGTCAGCTGATGGCTGACGTCCCGGCTCTCGAGGACGTGGACGAAGTCCGCGTCGATGCCGGCGTCGCGGAGCGCGCCCGTCGTCTGCCCGATGCCGATCACGACCACGCGCTCCTGGATCTCCTCGAGGAGCGCCAGCTGTTTGTCGAGGGACGGGCCGGCAGCCACCACGACGGCGGGCTTGCCCTCGAAGGCATCGCTCAGCTGACCGAACTGCGGCGTCTCGGCAATCCGTCGACCATTGCGCGCGGTCACCCACGCCCACGGCATCAGCATCTCGATCGACGTGAGTCGCTGGACGTCGACCACGTCCTTGGCGTTCCGCGTCGCCTTCACGGCCTCCGCCACCGCCTCCTGGTCGAGGCGCAGTACGGCGGGATGCGGGAAGACGCGCATCCGCAGGCCCGGGGTGTAGCGGGCGTTCAGGAAGCGGGTCAGCTGTACGGGATCGCTGGCGAAGTAGAGATCGCGGTGGGTCGCGACGAGCTCGCTGATCGACAGACGAGAGAGCGCAGCCTTGAGGCGCGCCAACGAGGGCTCGTAGATGATGAGCGTCGCCGGATTGTGTTCGAGGTAGGGAGCGAACTGCTCGCCCAGCCCGAAGCCGACGGCGACCATGATGTCCGCCGGCGCCTCGGCCATGCGTTCGGCGATCTGCCGCCCCTCCTGCTCCGGGTCGTACGCGGAGCCGAGCCGGACGCCGTCCTGCACCAGGATCTGCGCGCCGCGCGGGCCGATCTCCTCCTCGACGCCGTCGGTCGAAGCCGCGGCGAGATCGTCGACGAGATCGATGCTCCGCTTCTTCAGCGCAGCCAGGTTCCGCTCAAAGACCGCTCGTGATGCCAACTTCGTTCTCCGTGCGATAGACGAGGCCCTGCTGACGCGTGCGTGCCCGTTCGATCGCTCCGTTGTCGTTCGGGTCGAAGCCCTCGATCGCGAAGCCGAACGAGAGCCGTCCGCGCAGGAAGCTGGCGCGCGTCTCGTCGGACTCCGCAGCGGTGTGCCCGAGTCGCAGGAAGAACTCGCCGTCGACCTCTTCGAAATCGAGCTGGGGGACGACGGCGGCCCGTGCGCGGTCGGTACTCACGAGGAGCCCGCGTTCCTGATCGGCCAGGGCGACCCATCCCTCCGTCGCGCCCAGGCAGGAGGTGGAGGTGACCGACGCCGAGACGGCCTCCGACTGCCGGATCCGAACGCCTTCCTGCAGGCTGCGCCATTCGACTCCGGCACCGCCGTTGACCGTTCCGTAGCGCAGGCTCGGACGATCCCAGGCGCCAGGATGGAGCGTGACGGTGCCGAGTCGCAGACTCGCGAGCCGCGCGTCGTGGAACGAGAGATCGTGGATCACGTCGATGCGAGGCGTCCCACGATAGAGTCGGTAGCGCTTGCGCCACGGGCCGAAAGAGGACTCGAACTCCGCTTCGAGCTCGACCCGCAGCGGACCCGAGCACGACTTGCGGTAGAGGAGGCGCGCCCGAGAGAGATCGGTCTTCTTCTCCGCGTGCTCGGTCAGGGCCACCACGTGTCCGCTGTAGAAGTCGGGGGTGTATTCGATCGCGTCGAAGTAGCCGTGGGCCACGGTGCCGAAGAGCGAGGTCGGGCCGAGCCCCGGGAAGACGAGCGACTCGATCGCGGCGCCGCGATGGGCGACGAAGCCGGCGCGAACCGACTCGGTCGCGATCTCCTGCACCTCGTGATCCACGTCTTCGCGTGGCGCATCGTCGTCGAGAGAGACGAGCGCGAGCCCCATGCGTTCGCCGGGCTCGAGGGTCGGGGCCAGCACCAGGACCGCTTCGCGCAGACCGCCATCGCGATGGCAGTCT
>JBCCZJ010000162.1:0-10170 GCA_039187915.1 Myxococcota bacterium | reverse complement strand
GAACAGCCTGGCCGTCGGCACGCCGTCGATCACCTTCTACGACCGGGAATGGGGCCTCGAAGACGGCCTGAACGTCCGGGTCGCCGATCCGGCCCGGCCGATCGAGGGTCTGGCGGAAGCGATCGGGGCGCTGGCGGGGGATGAAGCGGCCGCGCGCAGAATGGGGGCCGAAGCCCGCGCTCGCTACGAGGCCGCCCACCGTCCGCGGGTGGCCGCGGAGCAGACCCTCGCGTTGATCGAAGAGGTCCGGATCGGGGCCCGACGCGCTTGAACCGACCCGCTGGAAGAGAGAGACAGCGGGTCCGGGCACCTTGCCCTGGATTCAGAAGCCGAGCCCGATCCGGTGCGGCGCGACCACCAGGGCCACCACCGAGATCAGCGAAAGCGCGAAGACGATCAGCTCCGGCGGGAGGCCCGCCGACGCGACGGTCGCTTCGTGCGCTTCGAGACTCGTCGTGGATGTGGTGGCCTGGGCCATGGTCGCGTCCCCTCTCTGATCCGGGCGGTGCGTCCCGTCCGCCCGATGGATCCAGAATCGCCGTGATCCGGGGTCCGCTCCGTGAAGCGGTTCACACAAGGGTCGATTTCGAGCGGGGATCGGTCGATCGGGGGAGAACGAGCGGGATTCGGCGTCGGCACCCGTGCCATCGCCCGTCGGATCCCTACACTGCGGCGCGCCCGGTCCCCCGTTTCGAGGGGAACCGGGCTTTCGGCGTTTTCCGGGGGACGGATTCCGGCTCCCCGAGCGCCGATCGAACCTCCCGCGAGGGACGGGAGCGAGGACGAATCGCCCGAGATGAGCGCGGACGCGAAGACGGAAATCGAAGGCAAGGCGGGACCGGCCCGGGTGGGGCGCCGGCGCTCGCCGAAGCGCGGAGACACCCCCTTCGACCGCTTCGTCCGCGAGGCCGGCCCCGACGGGCTGCGCCGGATCACCGGCCTGCGCGGAGCGGCCGGCCGCGTCGCCGCGAGCCACCTGATCCGTGCGGCCGAGAACGCGCCGGTCCTCTACGTCACGCCCCATTCCCGCGCGGCCGATGCCGCGATCCTCGCCCTGCGCAGCTTCCTCGGCGAACGCGAGGACGCGTCCCGGATCCGCGCCTTCCCGCGCCACGACACCCTGCCCTTCGACCGCTTCTCGCCCCAGCCCTTCCTGGTGAGCCAGCGGATGGAGGTGCTCCACCGACTCGAAGAGGCGGCGAGCGGCGAGGCGACCGACCCCCCGCCGATCGTCGTCGCCCCGCGCTCGGCGCTGTCCCTTCGCGTGCCATCGAGGGCGCTCCTCCGACGCTCGACGGTCCGCGTCTCCGTCGGCCAGGAGCTCGACCGCGACGAGCTGCTCCTCAAGCTGGTCGCCCTCGGCTACCAGCGCATGGCCCTCGTCGAGGAGCCGGGCGAAGTCGCGGTCCGCGGCGACATCGTGGACGTCTTCCCGCCCCAGCTCGCCACGCCCGTCCGCGTCGAGCTCTGGGGCGAGGAGGTGGACTCGATCCGCAGCTTCGACCCGGCGAGCCAGCGCTCCCAGCAGAAGACCTCGACGGCGCTCCTGCCCCCGCCGCGCGAGCTGATCTTCGATCGCGATGCGGTCATCGATCGCTCCGAAGCCCTGCGCGCCGAGGCCACGGCCCAGGCGATTCCCGAGACCGAGGTCGACGAGCTGGTCGATGCCATGCTCCGCGGACACGTGCCGCCCGGCGCCGAATCACTGGCGCCGCTGCTCCAACCGGAACTCGAGACCCTCTTCGACTACCTGCCCGAGAACACCCGCGTGCTCGTCGAGGCGTCGGAAGAGGGCGAAGCGCGCTTCGAGCAGGTCTACGGCGAGATCGAGGCGAACCACGCCGCCGCGATCGGTGAGCGGCTGACCGTCCCGCTCGAGGACCTGATGCTTCGTCCCGAGACGATCGGCGATGCCCTCGACGCGCGGGCCCCGACCCGACTCGGGCGGCTCGACGTGCTCGACGAACGCGGCGAGGACGGCCGCCACTTCGTCGATACGCGCACCCAGGACGAACTGCGCCGCGCCCTCGCGACGACGCGCAGCCACGATCGCGCGCTCGCACCGCTGGTCGATCAGGTGAACCTGTGGCTCGCCGACAAGTGGCGCGTCGTGATCGCCTGCGCGTCGCTGTCCTCGGCCGACCGACTGAAGACGCTGCTCCTCGACTACGAGCTCGAAGGGCCCGTCGCGACCGACCCGCGACCGATCTGGCACTGGTCCCTGCCGGGGCGCCTCGAATTCCGGGTCGTCGAAATCGCCGAAGGCTTCGAATGGCCCGACCAGGCGCTCGCGATCGTGACCGACGAGGAGATCTTCGGGGTCCGCCAGAAGAAGCGGAACCGGACCGGCTGGCGCGAAGGCCAGAGCCTCGACGGCATCGCCCAGCTCGCCCCCGGCGACTTCCTCGTCCACCACGATCACGGCATCGGGATCTACAAGGGCCTCCACGAGCTCAACGCCGGCGGCCGCAGCAACGAGCTCCTCGCGATCGAGTATCTCGGCGGCGACAAGCTCTTCCTGCCCGTCGATCGCCTGTCGCGCGTGCAGCGCTACGGCGCCGCCGACGGCGTCAAGCCGCGGATCGACAAGCTCGGCGGCGAGACCTGGGAGAAGGTGCGTGGCAAGGTCAAGGCGAGCCTGCGCAACATGGCCGGCGAGCTGCTCTCGCTGCACGCGGCGCGTGAACTCGCACCGGGCTTCGCCTTCGCCGGGCGCGACAGCGCGCTCGAGGAGTTCGAGGCGGGCTTCGGCTTCGACGAAACGCCCGACCAGATGGCGGCGATCGACGAGGTGATCGGCGACATGCAGCAGAGCAAGCCGATGGACCGGCTGGTCTGCGGCGACGTCGGCTACGGCAAGACCGAGGTCGCGATCCGAGCCGCCTTCCGCGCGGCTCAGGACGGCAAGCAGGTCGTCGTGCTCACGCCGACGACCGTCCTCTGCCAGCAGCACTTCGAGAACTTCCAGAAGCGCTTCGAGGATCATCCGATCCGGGTCGACATGCTCTCGCGCTTCAACACGGCCAAGGAATCGAAGGCGACCCTCGAAGGCCTCGCGACCGGTCAGGTCGACATCGTCGTCGCGACCCACCGGATCCTCTCCAAGAACGGCCAGTTCAGGGACCTCGGGCTGCTGGTGGTCGACGAGGAGCAGCGCTTCGGCGTCTCGCACAAGGAGCGGATCAAGAAGCTCAAGAAGACCGTCGACGTGCTCACGCTGACCGCGACGCCGATCCCGCGCACGCTGCAGATGGCGTTCACCGGGATTCGCGATCTCAGCGTGATCGAGACGCCCCCCGTCGACCGACTCGCGATCCGGACGCAGGTCTGCAAGTTCGACGAGGGCCTGATCCGCGAGGCGATCCTGCGCGAGATCCGCCGCGGTGGACAGGTCTTCTTCCTGCACAACCGGGTGCAGACGATCGAAGCGATGCGGGAGACACTCGAACGTATCGTCCCGGAAGTCCGGATCATGATCGCGCACGGGCAGATGAAGGAGCGCCAGCTCGAGGACAAGATCCACGCGTTCATGCGCAAGGAAGCGGACGTCCTCCTCTGCACGACGATCATCGAGAGCGGCATCGACATGCCGAACGTGAACACGATCCTCGTGAACCGAGCGGACGCCCTCGGCCTCGCGCAGCTCTATCAGATCCGCGGCCGGGTCGGGCGCAGCACGCGCCGCGCCTACGCCTATCTCCTCGTCCCGACCCAGGTCGGCTCGCTGTCGGGCGACGCACAGAAGCGCCTCGAAGCGATCCAGGACCTGAGCGAGCTCGGCGCGGGCTTCCGACTCGCGAACCTCGACCTCGAGATCCGCGGTGCCGGCGATCTGCTCGGCTCCGAGCAGTCGGGCAACCTGCGCAGCGTCGGCTACGAGACGTACATGGAGATGCTCGAAGAGACGATCGACGAGCTGCGCGGCACGGCCCACGAAGAGTGGCTCGACCCCGAGATCAAGCTGCCGGTCGTGGGACGCCTGCCGGAGGACTACGTGGCGGACGTGTCCCAGCGCCTCGTCTTCTACAAGCGCTTGTCGTCGGCGCGGGACGAGAACGAGGTCGCGCTGATCCGCGACGAGCTGCTCGACCGCTACGGGCGGATGCCCTCGGAGGCGGAGAACCTGCTCGAGGTGATCCGGCTGAAGATCCTCGCGCGGCGCCTCGGCATCCTGCGAATCGAGACCCAGCGTGGCGAACTCGTCCTGCAGGCCGCCGCCCAGAGCAAGATCGATCCGGATCGCCTGATCCAGCTCCTGACCCACGCGCGCGCGGGCCTGCGCGTCACGCCGGACCAGAAGATCGTGGCCAAGGCGCCGGGACCGGAAGGCGGGCCGCCGGCGCTCTTCGACGCGACGCGACAGCTACTGGGACGACTCTCGGCGGCTTGAGGCGGCGAGCAGCGCGAGCGCGCCCAGCAGCGTGGCGCTCGCGGTTCCGGGCTCCGGGACGGCGAAGAGCAGGCGCGCGTTGGTCGCGCCGCCAGGAACGGGGAACGCATCGATGTCGATCAGGATGCCGCCGAGGTCGTCGCCGGTTCCGATCGTGAGCTCGGTGACCCCGTCCGCCAGGCCCTCGAAGGTGACGCGCGCGTGCGCGTCCCCGCCGCCGAAGACGCCGTCGAGTCCGTAGTCGTCCGGCCCGCCGGTCTTTCCGACGACCGAGCCCAGGTGGCGAAAGGCCGCGAACGCGCGCACCCGCGGCGTCCCGACGAGGGGGACCGCCGGAAAGACCACGCCCTCTTCGAGAATCCGATTGCCCGCGGCGGAAACCCCGACGCCGGCGTAGTTGATCATCTCGTCCGAACAGAACGCGAAGGTCGGCAGGACGATGCACCCGTCCGAGAAGATCGTCGCCACCGCCTCGCCGCTGGTGAACTCGAGCAGACCGCCGTCGTATCCGTAGTAGGAGAGACCGGCGCCCGACCAGGCGGAGGCCGTCGGGTCCTCGACGCGGATCCCGATCGTGACCGTCTCTCCGACCGGGAGGACCACCAGGTTGCCGTTCACGACCGCGCCGCCCGAGACCGTGAGGTCGTGGATCGCGACTTCGATCGCGTGGGCCCCGCCGCTCCACGAAGCGACGAGCACGAGGAGGCATAGCGCTTGCCGCGCGGCGATTCGAAAGCGTCGCGCGCTCATTGGCCCAGCAACCGGGCGCCGCGGACCATCTGCTCGAAGATGGCAATGTCCGCGAGCGTGAAGTAGCCGTCGCCGTCATGATCGAGCACGAGATCGGGCCCGAAGAGGGGACCTTCGCCGGCCACGATCGCGTTCAGGATGAGCAGGTAGTCCGCCGTCGTGACGAGGCCGTTCCCGTCGTAGTCCGCGTCGCAGGCGTTGCCGAATCCGTCCGCGTCGGTATCGACCTGGTTGGAGAGCTGAGCCGGTCCGTTCGGCGTCAGCGGACAGTTGTCGACGGCGTCCGGGACGCCGTCGGCGTCTGTCCCGGCCCAGGCGGTGGGGGCGGCGAACACGATCGACGCCGCGATCGCGATCGCGCGGAATCCGCTTCCGATTCGTTGGCGCATGACGAACGACCTCCTCGCTCGGTTGATCCCGAACAGTCTACGCACGCTTCCCTGGCGGATGGGAAAAACCGCGCGGGGCGGGGCGGGGGCAGCCGTCAGCGCGTGCAAGCCCCGAGCACGGGGGAGCCGTCAGCGCGTGCGCGCCCCGAGCGCGGGGTGGAGCCGCACCAGCGTGTCGACGATCCCGTCGCGCCCCGTCCGCGCCGGATCGTCGAGCCACCAGAGGATCGTCCCGACCTCCATCGCGAAGTAGGCGCGGGCCGCGAGATCGGGATCGAGCGCCGGGTCGAGCCGTCCG
The DNA here is from genome assembly GCA_039187915.1 of Myxococcota bacterium. GTDB lineage: Bacteria > Myxococcota_A > UBA9160 > UBA9160 > UBA4427 > UBA4427. The sequence goes on along the minus strand of JBCCZJ010000162.1, from coordinate 4,343 downwards.
GCCGCCTGGAGCCGGCGCAGCCCGTCGGCGGTCGGCCGGGTCGACTCGGTCACGACCGGTCCCCGTGCCGCCGCGCCCGCCCGTTCCCGCCCGAAGGTCACGCGATAGGCCTGGGCGTGGTTCTCCGCGAAGGCGACCGCCGCACCGGTCGAGGCGCGAACCTGCGCCTCGGGATCGCTCCCGGCCCCCCGCGTCGCCTCGACCCGCGCCGCGCGGAGCGCGCCGACCGTCCGATTCTGGATCTCGCGGAGCAGGGCGTGCTTGTCCGGGAAGTGGGCATAGAAGGTGCCGACCGCGAGCCGCGCCCGCTTGGCGATCGCGTTCGTGTTCACGCGCTCGGTCCCGCGCCGGGCGAAGAGATTCAGACCCGCAGCCAACAGTCGGTCCTCGGCGTCCTCGATCCTCGGTCTCGGCATGGCGTCATCCTAAACGATGGATTCCTCGAATACGACCCTGTGGCCTTCTCGCCTCGTCGATTCGAGTCGCTGGTTTCGCCGGCCAAAAATGATTTATTCCTCACTAAGACAGAACCTGGCCCGGCCACGACCCGCCGGAGGATTGATTCGCCTCGAGTCGTTTTTGATTAATCTCTCACATATTTCTAGGGCCGTTCTGTTCGATCTCAGCCCGGCGATCACGAAAGTACACAGTTTCTGCCGGTGATCTGCCGATCAAGCCACGGCGGAATCTTCGGCTGCGGCTTCGCGCCGGGAAGAGGGCGGAACGGACTTGGGCAGGACCATCGGCATCATCCAGGCGCGAATGGGCTCGGAGCGGCTTCCCGGCAAGATCCTCGCGCCGCTCCAGGGGCGTCCGATCCTCGGCCTGATCGCGGACCGGCTCCGGGGCGCGCGGGTCGACGAATGGTGGCTCGCGACCAGCGAAGGGCCCGCTGACGACGTGACCGAGGCCTGGGGCTTCGAGCTCGGTCTGCGGGTCTTCCGGGGCCACCCGACCGAGGTCCTGTCGCGCTTCCTCGCCATCGGCGACGAGACCGGCGCCGACTGGCTCGTGCGGGTCACCGCCGACAATCCCTTCCTCGACGCGCGCTGCGTCGATCTGCTCGTCGACGCGCGTGACGCGAGCGCCTGCGCCAAACAGGCGGACCTTCTCACGCTCCACGGCGGGCTCGTTCTCGAGACCGAGCAGGGCGCGAAGACGACGCCCCGGCTGCCCGTGGGCTACGGCGTCGAGCTCGCGCGGCGCGATGCGCTGGTCGTCGCCGACCGCGAGATCCCGACGAGCGCATCGCATCACCGCGTCCACGTCACCTCCTGGCTCGCCGCGAACGCGGACGTGCATGCCGTGCCGACGCCCCTCGACTGGCCGGACCGACCCGACTGGCGCTGGACCGTCGACGCCTACGAGGACCTCGCGATGGCGCGGAGCGCGTTCCGGCTGTTCGGCGGCGACGCCGCGACGATCGACTACCCGGCGATGGTCGCGCGACTCGACCGCCATCCCGAGATCACCGCCATGAACACGCACGTCGAGCAGAAGAAGCTGGAGGAAGGATGACGCGCGCGACCCACCACGGCGTTCTCGCGAACGACGCGCTCACGGGTCTCGGCGTCGGCGTCAGCGGCGGCGGCACCCACCTGGGCCGCGCGATCGCCCTCGCCCTCGCCGCGGCGGGCGCCGAGGTCGTCGTGTTCGGGCGTCGAGCGGCCCCCCTCGAAGCCACCGCGCAGGCCGCGCGAGACCTCGCAGGCCACGTCCACTTCGAGCTCGCCGACCAACATCGGGACGCCGACCTCGAGCGCGTCCTCGATCGCCTCGACAAGGAAGCCGGCGCCGTCCACGGCTGGGTGAACAACGCCTGCGGCGTCGCGGCACACTCCGGCGGTGGCCCCGCGACGCTCGAACGCCTCGAACGCGAGGCCGTCGAAAACACCCTCGAATCGACCCTTTCCGACGTGATCCTGGCCACCGAGGCCGCAGCCGCGCGGATGCGCGACGGGGGCGGCGGCGCGATCGTGAACGTGTCCTCGATGTATGGACACGTGTCGCCACAGCCCGCGACCTACGCGGCGCATCCGGGCTTCCACAGCCCGCCCGCCTACGGCGCCGCGAAGGCCGGCGTCGTGCAGTTCACGCGCTATGCGGCGTGTCACTACGCCGGCGTCGGCATCCGGGTGAACAGCGTGAGCCCGGGGCCCTTTCCGACCGAAGCGGTGCAGCGCGAGCGCGCCTTCGTCGACGCGCTCGAAGCGCGTGTCCCTCTCGGACGGATCGGCGAAGCCCACGAGGTCGCCGGACCCGTAGCGTTTCTTCTCTCCCCGCTGGCCAGCTACGTGACCGGCCACGACCTCGTCGTCGACGGAGGATGGACTTCTTGGTGAACATGGACCTGACGACCTGGCAAGGCATGCGTGCCCGCGACCCCCGCCGCCTCGCGCTCGGCAGCGCGCAGTGGGGCATGCCGTACGGCATCGCGAACCGCCAGGGCAAGCCCGAAGACGCGGCCCTCGACGCGATGCTCGCCCGCGCCCGCGCGGCTGGCGTGCGCGCGATCGATACGGCGCGCGCCTACGGCGACAGCGAGGCGCGGATCGGCCGCGCACTGCGCGACGCGCCGTCGAGCGAGGGTTGGCGCGTGATCACCAAGCTCGCCCCCGACGTCCACGCGCCCGGCCTCGGCATCGCCGACGGCCTCGAGCGCGTCTCGACCAGCCTCGCGCAGAGCCGCGCCGCCCTCGGGCAGGACGTGCTCCCGGTCGTCCTCCTCCACCGCTTCGCCCATCGCCACGCCTGCGGCGGAAAGCTCTGGCGCACGCTCCTGGCGGAGCGCGAAGCCGGTCGGATCGGCCAGCTCGGCGTCTCCGCCGCGACCCCGGAAGAGGCCTGGGCCGCGCTCGACGACCCGGACGTCGAGGTCCTCCAGGTCGCCTCGAGCCTGCTCGATCTGCGCCTCGTCCGACAGGCCTTCTTCCCGCGCGCCCGCGAGCTCGGCCGCACCGTCTACGTGCGCAGCCTCTTCCTGCAGGGCGTGGCCCACCTGGATCCGCGGACCCTGCCCGGCTTCCTGGCTCCGGCCGCCGAAGCACTCGGCCAGATCCACGACGTGGCCGCCCGGATCGGCGTGACGCCGCGGGCGCTCTTCCTCGGCTTCGCCCGGGAATGCCTGCCCGGCGCCCACCCGGTCCTCGGCTGCGAGAGCGACGCCCAGCTGGCCGAGCTGCTCGAGGATTGGTCCGACGAACGAATCGACGTCGCGGCGCTCGCGGCCCTCCTCGATGCCCTGCCGACCCTCGAGGCCGACGTGGTGGATCCGTCCCGCTGGCCGACCGCCGGTTCGGGATCCGCCGCGAACCAGCCGAGCGTCGGGAGCATCGCTACCCTCCCGACCTGAAGCGGCCCCGGGGCCGCCCCCGGAGGTCCATTGCGCTTGCTTCCCCGATCGACGCATCTCGCCGCGACGAAGCCGCTCGCCCGCGCGTCTGCCTGGCTCGTGACGGCCGGTGCCGCGCTCGCCCTCGCGGGCCCGAGCCCCGCCGAGGAGCGTCTTGTCGAAGGCATCGCCGCCCAGGTCGGCACCGAGATCGTGCTCGCCTCCGAGGTCCTCGAGATTTCGCGGAGCGTCGAGGAGCGCATGCGGGCGGCGGGCGCACCGCCGGTCGAGATCCTGAAGATGCGCCGCGATGCCCTCGAGCGGCTGATCGACAACAAGCTCCTCTCCTCCGTCGTCGAGCGCCTCGAGCTGACGGCGGATCGCGAGGAGATCGACGGCGCGATCCAGGCGATCGCCGAGGAGAACGGGCTTTCCCTCGAGCAGCTGCTCTCGAGCGTGACCAGCCACGGGCTCTCGGTCGACGAGTACCGCAGCAAGATCAAGGGCGAGATCGAGCGCGGCAAGGTCGTCAACGCGATGGTCCGTTCGCGTGTCTCGCTCGAGGAAGAGGAAGTCCGCGCGCTCTTCGAAGAGCGCTTCGGCGATCAGCCGAGCGGCGGCGAAGAGGTCTACGTGCGGCACATCGTGGTGATGCCCGAGGGCCGCTCCGCCCGCAACGCCGGCGAGGCCTGTGCCCTGGTCGGCGACGCCCGAGCGCGCATCGAAGGTGGCGCCGTCGACTTCGCGACCGCGGCCCGCGAGATCTCCGACACCAACGTCGATCGCGGCGGCGATCTCGGCTGGCTCCATACGAAGGACCTCGCGGGCTGGATGAGCGGTCCGCTCGCGGCACTCCAGCCGGGGCAGCTCTCCGGCGTGATCGAAATGCCCTTCGGCTGCAATCTGCTCCACCTCGTGGACCGGCGGACGTTCACGCCGGTCACCTACGAGCAGGCGGCCCCGCAGCTCCAGCAGTACCTCGTCGGTCAGAAGACCGAAGCGCAGTACGTCG
>JBCCZJ010000161.1:0-10224 GCA_039187915.1 Myxococcota bacterium | reverse complement strand
GAGGCCACCACCGGGACGTCGGGCAAGATCACGCTCGACCTGGAGATCGAGCTCTCGAACATCGATCTGACGCGGGCCAACCTCGGCGGCGCGGCGGAGGAACTCGGTCCCTCCTATACGCAGCAATCGCTGATCGCCACGGCGCGCCTCGACGACGGCGAGACCGCGATCCTCGCGGTGAACACCGACAAGACGACCCAGAAGGTCGGGACCGGTGTTCCCTTTCTCCGGAGCCTGCCCTTCTTCGGCCGCTTCTTCCGCTCGACCGGTACGGTCGTCGACGACATCAAGCTCGTGATCGCCGTGCGCGTGCGGCGTCTCTCCAACCCGTCGGAGCTCGTCGCCGACACCATCCGTCGCCGGCTCGTCTTCGAGCGTCGCGCTTCGCGGGAGTCGAACCTGCCCCGGATCGACGGGCCGCCCTACGGCGTTCGGGTCACGACTCGGCGCTACGAGGACGACGCGATCGCGATCGCCGATTCCCTCACCAACGACGGACTGCGGGCCCGCGTCCACGGCTGGAGCACGGATGCCAGCGACTACTGGGACGTCTACGTCACCCATCTGCCGTCGATGGTCGACGCCAGCGCGATCGCGCGCGAGCTCGCGGAGGACGGCTGGGAGACGGACCTCGTCGTCTTCTCGCAGCGCCGCTGAGCGGCGCCGGGACTAGAGACGGCCGATCGCCGTCGTTCGGGAGCGCCGAGGGCGGCGCGCGGCGACCTCGACGATCCGCGCTTCCCCGAAGCAGCGGCCGTCCTGACGGATCCCGAGGTGGTCGAGACCGAGCGTCGCGAGGAAGCTCTCCGCCTCCGTCTCTTCGTGGAGCATCGCGATCGTCGCGGTCACGCCCGCCACGAGGCAATGCGGCGCGCGGACCGAGATACAGGCCGGGCCGCGCCGGAAGCTCTCGCCGTTCCGCGGGTCGAGCAGATGCGAGTAGCGCACGCCGTCGACGATCATGCAGCGCTCGTAGTCACCGCTCGTCGCGAGGCCCCCCTCGTGCAGCGCGATCCGGGCGATCGCCTCGCTCGGCGCGCGAGGGTCCCGGATGCCGATCCGCCAGGGCGAGCCGTCCGGATGAGGGCCGACGATCGTCATGTCCCCGCCGAGGTCGACGAGTCCGTGCGCGAGCCCGGCCTGGCGGAGGGTCTCGGCGACGCGATCCGCGGCGTACTCCTTCACGAAGCCGCCGAAGTCGAGCTCCATGCCGGCGACGGGCAGGACGAGCCGCGGCCGTTCCCAGTGGAGCTTCGACCATCCGACGAGACGAAGCGCCGCGTCGATCTCTTTGCGATCCGGCACGCGGTCCGCGTGGAAATTCCAGATCCCGCGGAGGACGCCGGAGGTCGGATCGAAGCGTCCGTCGCTCTCCGCGAAGGCGGTCGCGGCGAAGTCGAGGAGGGCAGCGGTCTCTTCGTCGACTTCGACGCCTTCGGGCGTGCCGGCGCTGCGGTTGATGCGCGAGGCGAGACTGTCTTCGCGGTACCGCGAGTACTTCGTCTCGAGCCGCGCGATCTCGCGGCAGGCCGCGTCGCGAGCGCGTTCGAGGTCTTCGCGGTTCGGCGCGTAGAGCGCCAGCTCGCAGGGGCTGCCCATGGCGCGGAAGCGGAAGCGATCGAAGAGCATTCCGCCGCCCGGCCTCAGAAGCGGCCGTTGAGCGTGATCGAGACGACCTGGAAGCTCACGAGGCCCGGGTTCTGGTCGAATTCGCCGACCGAAGTCAGGCCGAGGTGTCCGTCCGAGAAGTAGCGTTCGTAGGCGACCGACAGCAGCAGGTCGACGCCGTCGCTGAACCCGACGCGTTCGCGCCAGCCCGTGGCCTCGTACTCGAGCACGTCTTCGAGATCGAGCTCGAACTTGATGCGGCCCGAGAAGGCGCCGTACGGCGAGAGACGGTAGTCGGAGGTCCGGAGCGTGGGCGTCCGGCCCGCGAGGAGCGTCGCGTTCAGGACCGGTTCGTAGAAGTCCGCCTGGCTCTGGCTGTAGTACCGGAAGCTCGGCGCGATCGTGAACATGTCCCAGAGCGTCTGGTACCAGCCGACCTCGGCGGTATGCGAGACGACGCTCCAGCTGTCGGCGTAGAACTGGTAGTCGAGGTGGAGTGAGCCCTCGATGTCCTCGAAGTGATGGCGGTAGCGCGCGAGGACCGACACCTGCTCCTTGTCGTGGGGCCGCGCGTCCGAGACGTTGCCGCGCGAGGTGTCGCTGAAAGCGACCTGCTTGTACGGATCGTCGAGGAACCCGTCGGAGTGCTTGTAGTTGAGGGTGACCTGAGCGATCGCGGCGCGCGACAGGACCTGGCTGAAGCCGGCGAAGGCCGTGACCGCCCACTTGTGGTCGCTCACGACGCGCAGGTTCGTCCCGCCGCCGGTCGGCTCGATCTCGTCGAAGTTCGCCCCGAGCGCCACGTTGACGGTGGTGTTCTTGTCGTTGAAGTTGCGCTCGGTCGCGAGTCCGAAGCTGACGGACTCGTAGTCCCGCTCGGTCGAGTAGCCGATGGAGAGCGTGTCCTTGCCCGTCTCCATGTAGTAGTCGAGATCGAGCTTCACGTCGGTGCGCTGGTCTTCGATCGTCGCACCGCTCATGAACACGACCCGCCGGCCGCCCTCGTTCCGAACGAACCAGGGCGAGGCGCCGCTCATCTCTTCGTAGAGGATGTCGATGCCGATGTCGGTCCGCTCGGACGTCGGGATGTCGAAGCGGAGCTGCTGCGCGAAGACCTCGTAGCGCTCGTCCGTGCTCGAGGTCGTGGAGAGGCGCTTGCCTTCGACGTCGTCCTCGCGGTAGTAGCTCGAGGCGAACGAAGCCGAGGAGCGTTCGATCGGCGCGTCCGCGCGCGCGGAGCCGGCGATCCCCGGGAGCGCGAGCGCGCTGGTCGCGAGCGCGGTCAGCGTCTTGTTGGGACGCGGAAGCGGAAAGGCGGCCGTCAGGTCGTCTTCAACCGGCGGCGCCAGGCGCTCGTCTGTCTCGTCCCTACGATCCATGATCCCCATCCCGATTCAGTGAGCGGCCGAGGGCCGCTCCGGATCGCGCGTCGCGGCTCGGGCCGCGTCGCCAGATCGCTAGTTGCAGCCGCAGCCGCCACCGCCACCGCTGCCGCCCGGCATCGAGGCTTCCTTGCTCCAGTAGATGTGCGCTTCGCGCGCGGCTTCGAGTCCGTCCGGTTCGAAGCCCATGTCGCGGCGCGCGAGCAGGTCGCGCTCCCAGGGCTTGACCGCGACGCAGCCGGTCGAGGCGAGCGCGGCGAGGGTGATCGCGGCGGCGACGAGCAAACGGATCGATCGCATCATCTAGTTCTTCCCCAGCTTCTGCTCCTTGAGGAGCATTCGGATCTCTTCGCGGATGCGGGAGCCGTCGCCGCGGGAGAATCCCTTGTGGACGTATCGGATCACGCCATCGCGGTCGATCAGGTACGAGGTCGGCATGGTCTCGACGCCGAACTGACCCGGCAGCGATCCCTTCGGATCCGCCGCGCTCGGGTAGCCGATCGGGTTCTTCTCGAGGAAGCGCATGGCCTTCTTGGCCTTCTGGTCGAGGTTGATGGCGACGACCTGGAACTCGTCCTCGGGAAACTCGCCCCGCATCTCCTCGATCTCCGGGATCGCCTTGAGACAGGGGCCGCACCAGGAGGCCCAGAAGTCGAGGTAGACGACCTTGCCGCGGTACTGGCCGAGCTCGATGTTGCCGTCGCCGAAGAGCGACGGGATCGAGAAGGCGGGGGCGCGGTCGCCTTCGTCGAGCGCGAGGGCCGTGGCAGGCCATGCGCAGGCGACGAGCAGAAGGAAGGGGGCGAGGAATCGCGTTCGCATCCGGGAATCTCCAGCGGGCGCGCAGGCGGAACGACCGTGCGCGACGTGACTTGCATCGTCTCGTCGGCCTGCGGTGCTGAGGAAAATGTGATGGACGTCCCAGACATGGGGTCGATCCCGCACGCAGGCCGGCTCGGGGCGCGGAGGCGCCGCCTCGCGGGCTAGAGACGGCGGGCGGGGCGCGCTTCGTCGATCGCGACGAGGACCTCGTCGGCGGTCAGGAGCTCCGAGAGGACACGCGGTGCGTCCGGGCGCTCCGGCGAGTAGACGAGATAGAGCGGGACGCCGGCGCGATCGAATTCGGCGAGCTTGCGCCGGATCGCCTCGTCGCGGCGCGTCCAGTCCGCCTCGAAGAGCGCGTAGCCCCCCGCGCGGAAGGCGGCGTGGACCGAATCCCGATCGAGCACCGTCGCCTCGTTCATCTTGCAGGTGAGGCACCAATCCGCGGTGAACACGACGAAGGCGGGGCGGCCCTCCGCGAGGGCCTCCGAGACGGCCGCTTCGGAGTAGGGCGTCCAGGCCTGGTCTTCGCTCCCGACGGCGGGCGCGGCCGCTTCCGTCGCCGACGGCGTCCGGTCGATGCCGATCAGGTTGAAACCGCCGAGCGCGACGGCGGCGATGCCGATCGTCGCGGCGCGGCCGAGCCAGGCGCTCCGCAGGGGCTGCAGTCGACCGAAGCTCCAGAGCAGGAAGGCGAGGACCAGGAGCGTGGCGGTCGTTCCGATCACCGCGTCGACGCCGCCGCTCTGACCGAGCACCCAGAGCAGCCAGACGCAGGTCGCCAGGAGCGAGAAGCCGAGCCCCGCGCGAAGCGTGTTCATCCATGGCCCGGACTTCGGGATGAAGCGAGCGGCGGACGGTCGGAAGCTCACGACGAGGAAGGGGGACGCGAGACCGAGGCCGATCGCGAGGAAGATGGCGAAGATCCCGGCGCCGTGGCTCGCGAAGGCGAAGCCGACGGCGGTGCCGAGGAAGGGCGCGGTGCACGGCGTCGCGAGCACGACGGCGAGGAGTCCCTCGAAGAACGAGCGGCGCGTGCCCTGCGCGTCCTGACCGATCGTCGCCAGTCGCCCCTGCCCGAAGTCGATCTCGAAGGCGCCGAAGAGGTTCATCGCGAAGGTCACGAGGACCGCGGCGATCACGGCGACGAAGAGCGGCTCCTGGAACTGGAAGCCCCATCCGACCGAGTGGCCCGCGGCGCGCAGCGCGACCACGACCGCGGCGAGGAGCGCCATCGAACCGAGCACGCCGGCGCCGTAGGCGATTCCGTGCATGCGGACTTCGCGGGGATCCTTCTCGGCGAGGTCCGCCACGGCGACGACCTTGATCGCCAGGACGGGCAGCACGCAGGGCATGCCGTTCAGGATCAGGCCGCCGAGCAGCGCGAGGCCGAGAACCTGAAGCCAGCGCAGCAGCGTCGGCGTGGCGGCGGTCGCGGGGGAACCCGCGGCGTTCGCCGGTGCGGGCGAAACGCTCGGATTCGGGGCGCTCGCGGCGTCTCGCGAGGGCGCCGGATTCGTCGCCGGGATCGCGGGCGTCGCGGCGGGCAGGTCGGTCGGTGCCGGCGGAGCGGGCGGAATCGCCGCGACCGTCTCGGGCGTCGCGATCGGCGTGTCGATCGCCACGTGCCGGAGCGTGCCGTCCGCGTCGCGCACCGGGAGCAGGCCGCGCAGGCGCTCCCCCGTCGTCGGGATCGCTTCGAGCCGGGTCAGCGCGACGTCGACCACCCCCTCGCCTTCGGCCGAGGCGCCCTCCCACTCGAAGAGGTCGCCGTCACGAGGAATGAAGAGGGCGCCACCGCCGCGCGTCGCGAGCGTCGGGCAGGCGCTCTTCGTGCAGGGGCCGAGCTCGAGTCGGACCGTGCCCCCGTCGTCGGGGCCGGGGGCGGGTCCCTGCCAGCGGGCCCGGACGGCGAGGCCGGCGTCCGCGGCGGGCTTCGGCACGCGCGCGGCCGCCTCGGCGAAACGCGCGTCGACCCGAGCCGCGTCCTCGGTCGACCACCCGGGCTCGAGCGGTAGGCGCAGCGCGAACTCGGCGGGAACGCACTGGGTCCGACAGACGAGCACGCGCGGATGGGCCTCGATGTCGCCGGTCGAGGAGGTCGCGTCCGGTTCGATCGCCGCGGAGAGCAGCACGGATTCTTCGTAGCCCCAGGTCGTGAAGAGGCCGTCGGCTTCGACGAAGGTGAGCGGCGAGGGCCACGCGAGGTCGCGAAGGCGGTGACCGGGAACCGAGAGACCGAGCTCCGGCGCGATGCCCGAGCCGCCGGGATTGCGCCAATAGAGGTGCCAGCCCTCGGCAAGGTCGAAGAGGACGCCGACGCGGCGCTCGCCTTCGAACTCGCCGACGAGGAGGCGGGCGCGCACCTGGGCCGTGCCGTCTTCGATCACGCCGCTCGCGTCCGCGCTCGCGGGCAGGGAGGGCAGCTCGAGGGGCGCGCTGCGCGGGCCGAGGTCGAGCGCGCTCGCGAGCGAGGCGTAGCCACAAAAAAGAAGGAAGAGAACGAGGAGGCCGGTGTGGCGTCTTTCGGTCGCGGCGCGCATCGGGTCGGACTCCTTCGCGAAGCCGGGTGGATCCCCGGTCGTCTCGGGCTATCGGCCGACGGGGGCGCCGAACCTTTGTGCATTTCGCCCCGGCGCGACGGCGGGCGTGTGATCGATGACCCGAACGGCGAGATCCGGTGATCGAAGACACGCAGCCCGCCGGCAGCGGGAGCGGATTGCGCTCACCGGGGTGAAGTCCTGAGGCAGATTCCATGCGGGTAGGGAGGACCGAAGCGAAAAGACCACAAATTAGTGAGCTGGATCACCGAGAAGACCTGTCGGTGGCCGAATGGGGGATGAGCCCCGGCCCTCGCTGCGTCTGTTCCTCGGTGGGAGCCAGGCAGTCGCGCGTAGGGGGCGGCCAAACCGAGGTTGACCTCTGATGCTCCACGAACGCACCCAAACGTCGAGCGCCAAACCGCGCGCTGTTCCCTTCGTCGTGCCCCTGCTGACGCTCGCTGCGTCCCTCGTTCTCTCCGCCTTCCCCGCGATCGCGCAGATGGACGACACGGATCGCGCGCGCCGGATGCACGACCGTCTCGCCGGCGTTCCGCCGAGCGACACGGTGCTCGCCACGATGGCCGGCCACATCACCGCCGGGAATCCCGATCTCGCCGCCGAGATCGCGATGCAGAACCCGAACTTCTACAACGTCGTCCTCAAGAACTGGGTCACGCCCTGGACGAACGAGGACATGACGGTCTTCGCGCCGCTGAACGACTACACGGCGACGGTGATCGGCATGGTCCGCGACGACGTTCCCTTCAACCTCGTCCTCTCCGAAGACATCGTCTACACCGCGCCCAACGGACTGGTCACGCCGAACTACGAACAGACGAGCAACGCCCACTACGAAGCCCTCGAAGAGCAGGGCATCGATCTCTCGGATCCCGCCAACCTGATCCGCCGGACCCAGTCCGGGCTGCCCGGCTCGCAGATGAGCGAAGGCGACACGGCCGGCATCATGACGACGCGCGCGGCGGCCGAGGCCTTCTTCCCGGCCGGCACGAATCGCGCGATGTGGCGCTTCACGTCCCTGAACTTCCTCTGCCGCGACCTCGAGCAGATGAACGACATCACGCGTCCGGGCGATCGCATCCGCCAGGACGTGACCCGAAGCCCGGGCGGCGACTCCGAGATCTTCCTGAACACCTGCTTCGGTTGTCATGCCGGCATGGACGGACTCTCGGGCGCTTGGGCCTACTTCGACTGGGACGAGGACCAGGGCCGGATGGTCCACACGTCGGGTCAGGTCCAGGACAAGTACCTGCTGAACGGCAATACGTTCCCGGCGGGCTTCATCACGACCGACAACAGCTGGATCAACTACTGGCGTTCCGGCCCGAACGCGCTGCTCGAATGGCGCGGGGCCTCGGATCGTGGCTTCGGGGCAAAGAGCCTCGGAGCCGAAGTCGCTTCGACGCGTGCCTTCTCCGTCTGTCAGGTGGAGAAGGTCTTCGAGCAGGTCTGCTTCCGACCTCCGAAGGACCAGGACGATCGCGACGCCATCGAGCTCGCGGCGGACAACTTCGAGCAGGACGGCATCTACAGCATGCGCGGGCTCTTCGCCGAGATCGCCACGCACTGCATGGACGAGTGAGGAGGTCACGATGACGACTTCGAATCGCTCGGTCCAGCCGAGCATCTCTGATCACCGCGAGGGGGCGGGGGTGCATCCGATGCACGAACTCGAACGAAAACAGACGCGGAAGACGACGCTGCTGACGGCGCTCGTCGCTCTGCTGCCGCTGCTCGCGCTCGCGTGCGGCGACTACGGCGCGCCGACGACCTCGGCCGACTCGGCTTCGACCACTTTCGGAACCGGTCTGCCGGACGGCCTCTCGGTCGCCGAACAGGTCACGAGCTTCGAGACCACGGTCTATCCGGTCCTGCGCGCGAACTGCTCGGGCTGTCACGACGCCGCCGGCCCCGGTGCGCCGCGCATCGCCCATGTCGACTCGTCGACGGCGTGGTCCGCGGTGGTCGACAACCAGAAGGTGAACTTCTCCGACCTCTCCCAGTCCCGGCTGGTGCGTCGGCTCGGTTCCGACCTGCACTTCTGCTGGTCGGACTGCGCGACGGACGCGAACACGATGCTCACGGAGATCCAGAACTGGCAGGACGCGATCGAGGCGGCCGGTGGTTCGACCGCGAGTGTCGACGTCGCGAACCTGGTCAGTGATACCCGAACGAGCCTCGACGGCTTCGAGGAGGTCGGCGCCGAGCGCTTCGACGACGGCCAGATCGCGCGATGGGAGTTCAAGGAACTCACGGGCACGGTCGCGGCCGACACCAGTGGCGTCGATCCGGCGATGGACCTGACCCTCGAGGGCGACGTCACCTTCATGTCGAACTACGGCATCGACATCGCGGACGGACGCGCGATCGCCGACGAGCTCACCAGCACGAAGTTCTACGACCGCGTCGCCGACGCCGGCACGGGAACCCAGCAGTACTCGATCGAGATGTGGGTCGCCCCGGCGAACATCACCCAGGACGGCCCGGCGCGAATGTTCACGTACTCGCGATCGAGCGGGACGCGCAACATGATGCTCGGCCAGGTCGCCTACCAGTACGTGGCGCGGAACCGGAGCTTCAACGAGACCACGAACAACAACGGCAATCCGGAGATGGAGACCTACGACGTCGACCAGGACGCACAGGCCACGCTCCAGCACGTCGTGCTCACGTACGATCAGATCGCGGGTCGTCGTTTCTACGTGGACGGTCGCTTCACGGACGACGTCGACGAGACGCCGACGGGACGCCTCTGGAACTGGGCGACGAATCACCAGGTGATCCTCGGCAACGAGCGCTCGAACGATCGGCCGTGGATCGGCAAGGTCCGATTCGCCGCGATCTGCGAGCGCGCGCTCTCCCCGGCCGCCGTCCAGCAGAACTACGAAGCCGGGATCGGCAAGCGGATCACGCTCGTCTTCGACGTGTCCGAGTGGACCGGCGGCAACTCGACGATCGAGTTCTCGCTGACCGAGCTCGATGCCTACTCCTACCTCTTCTGTTCGCCGACCTTCGTGACGGACGTCGGCGCACCGATCCGCGTTCAGAACATGCGGATCTCGCTGAACGGGATCGTGCCGGTCTCCGGACAGGGCTTCACGACCCTGGACGCGCTGGTGACGTCCCCGCGTCAGCTCTTGTCGCGTCAGTGTTCGGTGGTCGGCGGCCTCGTCGACCCGAACACGGACACCTTCCAGCTCTCCTTCGAGCAGCTCGGCATCTTCCAGGAGCCGATCGACGACCCGGATCCGCCGGTTCCGAGCGCGGAGGACTTCGGCGACCCGGTGCCGGTCCTCGGCGTGCGGAGCTTCGCCCGCGTGAACGCGTCGATGGCGGCGGTCTCCGGCGTGGACCCGCAGACCGCGACGGTCGACGACACCTACGACGCGCTCGTGACTCAGCTGCCGGCGACCAACGATCTGCGCAGCTTCGTCTCGGCGAACCAGGTCGGCATCGCCAAGCTCGGCATCGAGTACTGCGACGTCATCGTCGAGGACGACACGGTCGGCGGCATGCGGTCGACCTTCTTCGACGGGGCTTCGACCTTCGGTTGGACCTCGGCGCCTGCGGTGGCCTTCGCGGATCCCGCGGACGTCGACATGATCACCGACCCGATCCTGGACAAGATCATCGGCGCCGGTCTCCGCGGTGACGTGGGCGGATTCCCCGCTCTCGACCAGGCGGAAGCCGCCCTCGACGATCTCGTGACGGATCTCCTCGGGAGCTGCGGTGGCGCCGGGCCGCCGGTGCAACCGGACTGCGACGAGTTCTACACCCGTTCCATGGTGAAGGGCCTCTGCGCCGCAGCCATCTCGAGTGGCGCCGTCCACATCCACTGATCCCCGTGCCGT
>JBCCZJ010000160.1:0-10225 GCA_039187915.1 Myxococcota bacterium | reverse complement strand
GTGACGCTGCCGCGCTTGAAGGGCAACCTGATGCGCGGCGGCGCGGGCCCGAGCCTCGCGCTCTCGGGCTTCAGCGATCGCGTCTCGCTCGGCACCGTCGGCCAGATCCGCAAGGACCAGAGCGTCGTGCTGCGCGTGCAGGGCGCGACCGACGATGCGCCGATGCCGCCGCCGGAACAGGCCTACTGGCGGGGCCTCGCCTTCGACGCTTTCGACGGCCGCGACTGGTCGATCTCGACCGAAGAACGCGTCGCCGCCCGCCGCCCCGTCCCCGGCGTCGGCCGCTTCGGCATCGTGCTCGATCCCGAGGGCTTCGAAGCCGAGCGCGACCTCGTCGCCCAACGCATCCTGCGCGAGCCCGTCGAAGCCGGCGTGCTCTTCACTCCCGGCGCGGCCTTGCGCATCGAGGGTCCTTTCCAGGGCCTCGAGCGCGACCGAAACGACGGGCTCTATCTCCCGGGCCGCGGGGACGAGCGGATCCGATACACGATCTGGAGCCGCGCCTCGGAGCGGGACGCCGTGCGGCTGCGGGCGGACGACGCGACGCCTCCCCTGGAGCCCCGGCCGGGCGGGGCGCGGCCGGCGCTGCGCTACCTCGCGCTGCCCCCGCTCGACGATCGCGTGCACGCCCGCGCTGCGACCCTCGTCGAAGGTCGGCCGAACGACTTCGAGCGCGCGCTCGCCTTGCGCGACGCCCTCCGCCGCGACGGCCGCTACACGGACGCGCCGCCGGCACTCGGCGACGACGACACCTCACCGATCGAGGCCTTCCTGCTCGGCGAGCTCGAGGGGCACTGCGAGTACTTCGCGAGCGCAATGGTCGTCCTCGCTCGAAGCGCCGGCCTCCCGGCGCGACTCGTGAACGGCTTCGCCGGCGGACTGCCCAACGAGGTCGGCGGCTTCGTCGAGGTCTCGCGCGCCGATGCCCACGCCTGGGTCGAGATCCACTTCGAGGAAGCAGGCTGGGTACGCTTCGATCCGACGCCGCCGGATCTGCGACTGCGCGCCTCGGACGACCCGTCCCTCCTGCTGCGCATGGCCCAGCTCGGCTCCGCGATCGAGCTCTGGTGGTTCCAGCGCGTCGTCGACTTCGACAGCGCGGACCAGATCGGCGCGCTGCGGGGCCTCTGGCAGCGCTGGCGACGCGACCGCCAGCGCGACGGCGCGCCGGCCGAAGACCCGCGCGAAACGCCCGTCTTCGAGAATCCCTTCGCCGACGTCGACCCGATCGTCTTCTTCGCGATCGTCGTCCTTCTCGCGTCGCTCGCCGCCTGGCTTCGTCGCGGACAGAACGGGGTCGACCCGACGATCCCCGAGGCCTATCGGGACGCGCTCGCACGACTCCGCCGGGCAGGGCTCGAGCGACCGGCCGCGCTGCCGGCGCGCGACTTCGCCCGCCGCGTGGGCGCCCTGCTCTCGCCCGACGGCGCGGCCGCCTTCGACCGGATCACCGACGCCTACCTGGCCGAACGCTTCGGTGGCCGCCCGGCCCTCGACCTCAGGAGCGCGCTCGAAGACCTAGAGGGCGCCGTAGATCGGATGCGTCTGGGGGATCAACCGAACGTCTTCGAGGACCGTCTCGGCGCGCGCGAGGCAGGCGAGCAGGCGATCGGATCCGGGCATCGCATGGACGCCGCCGGTCGGCGTGACCGGCTGGAGCACGAGCGGCACCTCGGTTGAGACCGACGCGATCCGTTCGAGCATCGCGTCGAGCTCGTCGTCTCGGGTCGACGGCGTGAGCACCACCTTCACGTAGACCGAACCCGCCCCGAGCGCCACGCGCAGGAACGCCTCGTGCGCGTCGTGGAAATCGAGCCCCTCCGGCCAGGCGATCCCGGGCCCTGGTCGAACGTCGCTCGCGAGCTTCCAGTCCATCGACACGAGGTCGATCGCGTCGACGCAGCGCGCGAGGGCGTCGGCGTGGAGTCCGTGACTCTCGAGGTAGATGCGACGCCCGCGCGCAGACAGGCGACGCGCGAGTCGCTCGATGGCGTCCACCTGGAGCAGCGGCTCGCCGCCGGTCAGGCTGATCCAGGTCCGGGGCGTGGGCGCGAAGGCGTCGATCCGATCGGCCAGCGCGTCGACGTCGACGGGATTCGCCAAGGACTCGAACGACTCGCTCCCGGGCGCCGTCTCGAAGCGGGCTTCGTCGACCGGGCGCCAGGTCCCGGGCGAGTCACACCAGCGACAGCGGAGGTCGCAACCGCCGAAGCGCACGAACACCGTCGTCCGCCCGACCTCGGGCCCCTCCCCCTGCGCGGACGAGAAGACCTCGACCAGGGAAGCCGTCTGGCCCGCCTCGGCCGTCATCGCCTATCGCTCGAGCAGCGAGCGACCCATCGCGATCTCGCCGACCACCTCTTCGAACCGCTCCGGGTGGCGCTCCACGTCGCGCACGCGGAAGCGCGAGACGTGATCCGCATCCGGACGCGCTTCGACCCATTCGAGCTTCTCGGTCAGGTGTTCCGCGATCGCCATGTAGTCGAGGGCCCGCTTGCCCGTCGTCTCGTCGCCGGCGAAGACGTAGACGTCGTCGCCCTCCGTCCGCGCGAGCGAGAGACTCGCCTCGTATCGCTCGCGGAGGACCCGCGAGACCAGGTGGACGTCGAGGCCGCGCGAGACGTCGGCCACCACGAGCACGTGCCCGCCGAAGTGGACCAGCCGGAAGTCCCGCTCGGCGACCCAGGCGATCTCGGGCGGAGGCGGCGGAATCTCGACGAGCGACGCCTCCTTGGCGAGATCGCTCGGACGCCCCGAGAGGAGCGCCGCGACGTCGCCGCGAATGTCGCCGTGCTTCGTCGCGATCTCCGCGAGCCGATGGCGCCAGAGTCGTCCCCAGCGCTCGAAGTCGTGCTGTGTGAAGCGGCCCGTCGCGAGATCGACCAGCTTGTCCGAGAACCGGCTGCGTCGGCTGCACGTCTCGAGGACCAGCGGCAACGTGCTGTCCCCACCGTCGCCGCCCAGGATCGCGTCCGCACCGATCGAGGACTTCATCGCCGCGAGGTCCTCCGGCGGCCAGGCGCCGCGATCGAACCAGGTCAGGCGACCGCGATAGAGCGACGCCGCCTGGATCACGTCGAGGGACGGCTTCGGCGAGAATCCGACCACGAAGATCGGCGTGTCGTCCCGGAGGTCCGTCGCGATCGACCGGAAGAACGTCATCAGATCCTCCTGGGGATAGACCCAGAGACCGTCGAGCTGCCGAATGTCGCGCGCCAGCAGGACCGCTGCGATCAGCGAGTCCGGATCCGCATGCACGAGGATGGCCGAGCGCTTGCGCGGAGCCGGCCGATCGTCGTCGTCGTCCCCGCGACGCGCGCGCCGCCGGGACTCCCGCTCGGCGCGGGCCGCGGCGGAGCCATCGTCGTCCTCGTCCTCGTCGTCGTCGTAGTCGGCGCTGCCGCCGCTCGTCGGGAACTCCGGAACGTCGTCCGGCAGCCGCGCCAGGATCTCCGAGAGATCGTCCGCGTCGACCAGATCGTCTTCGGTGAGCGCGTCCGCGGCGGCGGCGTCGTCCGACCCGTTCCGCGCGCCGCCCCTGCCTCTCGCTTCGTCCTTGGCGCTTCCGGCGTCCTCGCTCGACGCGGCCGCGCGGCGTTCGCCGCCACCGCGTCGGCCCCGGCGGCGTCCGCGCTTGCGACGATCGCCCCCGTCCTCGGATTCGTCCGAGGCTTCTTCGTCCGCATCTGGACCTTCGTCGAGATCCATCAGCGACACCTCTTCGAAGCGGCGCTTGCGACGGCCGCCGCTGCGTCCCTCTTCGCCTTCGCGTGCGGACGCCTCGGCGTCGCCGTTCTCGGCGCCGTCCGCGCGGTCGGTCTGGTCGCCGCCCTCGCCGCCGCGTCCGCCCCGTCGCGATCGCCGGCGTCGTCGGCCACGGCGCGCACCTTCGTCGCCCTCGGCATCGGCCCGGGCACCGCGACCCTCCCCGTCGCCCGCGCCCTCGTCGCTGTCGGCCTCGGCGTCCTCGGATCGGCCCTCGGATCGGTCTCCGTCCCCGCGGCCTTCCCCGCCGGCGTTCCGACCTCGACCGCCTCGTCGCCGACCGCGCCGGGCCGGCTTCGACTCGGCGCCTTCGCCGGCGGACCTCGACACCAGGTCGACCCCGGCGGCGACGTCGCCGGACACGGCGCGCAGCTCGTAGGCCACGACCAGCGCGGCGAGCGCGCGCTCGAGCCCGTCGCTGAAGCGCTGAGCCGTCAGCAGCAGGCGCGGCGTGCCCAGCTTGAGGGGCGGCGCCGCCTCGTTGAAGAGCACCGGCAGCAGCGACTCGATCGGCCCGAGCGACTCGAGGACCGCGCCGAGCGCGCGCCAGTCGAGCTCTTCGCGGACCGCCACGACGACCGGATCGCCCGCCGCGTTGATGCCGACGCCGTCGACCGCATCGAGGTCCGCGCCGGGCTGCGGCCAGGGCCGCACGCCGCGCAGCTCGCTGCCCGCCGCCAGCTGTCCGATCACGCGCCCGCGCAGGCCCTCTTCGCCCTCCCGGACCTTGCGATCATTGAGGCGTCGTCGCAGCTGACCTTCCAGACCGTCGAGGGCCGAGGCCAGGTCCGCGCCCGAGAGCGGCGTCGTCGACCGCCCCCCGATCTGGATCTCGAGCACCGCGCTCTCGCCGTCCGCCCGGATCTCCGCGACGCGCCGGGCCAGCACCACGAGCTCGAGCCGGTCGACGCCGACGCGCACGCAGCCGCCGTGCTTGGCGGCGAGGCCTTCGAGCGCGGCCGCCGCGCGACTGAACGCCGAGCGGGACTCGGCGGAGACCATGCGGGACGCGAGCTGCGCGGCGCTGCTCGCGAGGATGCGGGGCGCGGGCTCCGCCTCGACGACGACGCGGCCTGCGGTCAGCCCGGGCGCGGCCACCGGTTCCACGGTGTAGGGGGTCTGGCCGGCCAGTCCGAGCACGCGACGGGCGCCAGCGGGCCACTGGGGCGCGACCACGAGCAGCTCGCCCGCGAAGGCGTCCGCTTCGACGGCCTGCTGGGCCGCGGCGAGGCCCCCGATCATGGCCTCCGTCGCCGAGGCCGGCGAGAAGGCGACGAGCACGGCCGAGCCGTCGGCGCGCGCCCCCTTGCCGATCGCCGCGACCGTGTCGGGCACGCCGGCGTCCGTCCACGGCTCGAGCGACTCGGCCTCGACGATGCCCTGCTCGGCGATCTTCGGGAGCCATTCGTTCGCGTCGATCGCGCTCGCCTTGTTGCCGCCTTCGCTGCGTCGCTTGCGGGAGAATCGTTTCATCATGTCGGGTGGTTTCCTCTGGCCGCCCCGCGCGCCGTGCGCTGCGCAGGCGGCCGCGCTGGGATCAGCGGCCGTCTCGTCCGGTTCGGTCTCTCGCGCCTGCGGCTCCGCGGAGCCGCGCTATTCGGGCGCGAGGTCCACCGCCGTCAGGGCGAGCGCCCCGCTCTCGACGAGCGTGGACGTCGCGTCCTGGACGACGCGTTGGAGATCTCCGTAGAGCCGATCGTGCCCGAGCACGGCCGGCAGCTGATCCTCTTGATTGGCGAATTCGAGCACGACGCCACCGAACAGCTTGCGGTCGGTGCGCACGTGCTTGACGACGCGGTTCCATCGATCGACTGGAATCTCCAGCCGAAAATCCTTGAAGTCCCGCCAGTCCTCCGGCAGTTCTTCCTTCTCCAGCGACAGCACCACTTCGCCCGCGGTCTTCCCGCGCGTGGCGCGCCAGTGTCGGTTCTGTGCGAGCAGCATGCGCTCACCCAATTCGTGCGGGCCGGGTGGCCCGGTCCATCTTCAGGCTCCGTCCGCCAGCGCGTCCTCTTCGACGACGCGCAGACTTCCGAGGAAGGGTTCGAAGAGCGATTCGACCCGCGCGCGGGTCAGGGCGAGCGCCGCCGACGCGTCGTCGCCGATCGCCCCCGAGACGGCGAGCAGCGCCTTCGCCGCGTCCTCGTCGCCCTCCTGGGCTCGGACCCACGCCAGCTCGTCGAGGTTCCGTGCGAGCAGCGCGCCGTCGGTCTCCTCGACCAGCGCCGCCGCGACCTCGTCGATCCAGGCGTCGATCGCATTCCCGCGCGCCTCTCCCTCGAGGCCCTCGACGGCCTCGCGGCCCTTGTCCATCCAGTCGCCGACCCAGGCGGTCGCCGGTGGCCAGGGGCCGAGCCGTCCTGCCTTCACTTCGGTGCAGAGCGTCTCGAGCCCCACGACCCGATCGCCCTCCCCGAGCGCAGCGCGGATCCGCTCGCCGGGCGTCGATTCCTTCTCGAGCGCGTCGTCGAAGAGACGCGAACGCCATTCGATGTAGGCGGTCGGCAGCGGGCGATCGCGGGGCTGGGCCCGGGCCGCTCGCCACACCAACGCGCGCAGCGCGTCGCGCTCCACCTCGAAAAGCCGTCGGCCCGAGTTCTCGGTGAGGCTCCGGAGGAAGCCGCGGACCTTGCTTCGACCCGCGTTGTAGATCTTGAAATCGAGCAGCCCCCGCCCCTCGTCGAAGCGGAACTCGAAGAGCCGCGCGCCGCCGGAGGGATGGCTGTCGACCAGGTAGCCCATGCGCGTGCCGCGAAAGTCGGGCTGCGAGACGTGCGCCGCCTGGAACTTGTCTCCGCTCGACACGACGGTCTTGCGGGGGGCGGGCGCGGCCTGCTCGGCCGCGACCTCGACGCCGGCGGAGCGCAGGCGATGACGCGCCTTGCGCAGCAGCTTGCGCCCGGCCTTGGCGATCCCGCCGTCCTCGACGGCCAGGATCGCCCGGACGCCGTCGTCGACCTCGCCCCAGGCTTCGATCAGCTCGGCGCCGTCCTCGGCCTCCTGATCGAGCATCCACGCGAGCAGCTGCAACGCCTCGGCCGCCTCGAGTGCTTCGAGGACGCGGAAGGGGTCTCCATTGGCGGGGCGGATCTTGTCGGCGAGCGCGGCCAGCTCGCTGGCGGCGCGTTCGAGGCTCTCCGGAAGGCTCATCGTGATGTGCGGTCCAAGCGGCGCATCCCGTCGGAGGCGCCGCGCTAGGCAGGGGGACGGGATCAGGGCGCGTGGGGGTCGAGCATCTTCTGGTGCTCGTCCATCGCGAACCGGTCCGTCATCCCTGCAATGTAGTCCGAGATGGCCCGAAGCTCGCCCTCGCGCGGAAAGCGCGTCCGCACGTTCGCGGGGAGCAGCATCGGGTCGTCCCGGTAGGTCTTGAAGAGGTCGCCCACGATCCACTCGGCCTTGCGGGTCCGGCGGAGCACGTGGGGGTGGTGGTAGAAGTTCTGCGAGAGAAAGCGCTTCAGCTCCCGCTTCGCGAGATCGATCTCGGGCGAGAATCCGACGTAGGGCGTCTCGCGCGTCCGGAGGTCGGCGAGCGAGGCCGGCGGCTCCGTTTCGAGACGGCGGGACGTCTCGCGGATCAGATCCGTGTTGAGCGTGTCGAGGAGGGCCCCGATCTTCTGCGTCCGGGTGCCCGAGACCGAGTCGCCCGCGCCGAGCTCGGCGCGACGATTGGCCTGGGCGCGCTTCCAGAGATCCTGGCTTTCGAGCGGGTCGAGGCCGAGGAGCCCGCTGCGCAGGCCGTCGTCGAGGTCGTGATGGAGGTAGGCGATCTCGTCGGCGCAGTCGGCGACCTGGGCTTCGAGGGTCCGCTGGGGGTGGAGCGGCGGGAGCGGAACGGGATGGCTCCAGGGACAGCCGTGCTTCAGGATGCCCTCGCGCAGCTCCGCGGTCAGGTTGAGCCCGCTGAACGCCGGATAGCGGTCCTCGAGCAGGTCGACGATCCGAAGGCTCTGCCGGTTGTGATCGAAGCCGCCGTCGTTCTCCATCAGCTCGGCCAGCACGGCTTCCCCGGCGTGGCCGAAGGGGGTGTGCCCGAGGTCGTGGGCGAGCACGATCCCCTCGGCGAGGTCCTCGTTCAGCCGGAGTGCGCGGGCGATCGTGCGCGCGACCTGCGCCGCTTCGATCGTGTGGGTCAGGCGGTTGCGATAGTGGTCGTTCTCGAGATGGACGAAGACCTGCGTCTTGAACTCGAGGCGACGGAAGGCGCGGGCGTGGACGAGGCGGTCGCGATCGCGCTGGAACGCGGTCCGATAGGCGTGAGGCGGCTCGTCGACGAGTCGCCCCGCGGAGTCCGCTGCGCAGGCCGCCCAGGGGGCGAGTCCGCGGCGTTCCTCCTCCTCGTATGTCTCCCGGTTGCGAAAGCCCATCTCGGATGGGACCTCAGTTTCTCCGAGTCGGCGGCGCGGCGGCAGCGTTTCGCGCCTGCGGGCGGCGCCTTCTCGGTCAATGGCATTCGATGTCGTGCGCGTCGGCGGTTCCGGCGACGCGTCAGTCGGATTCGCTCAGCAGCCGATCCATCGCTTCGCGGCTCTGGGCATCGATGTTGTCGAGCGCCGGGCGATCGCCGGCGTCGGTCGTCATCAGCAGATAGAAGGCGGCCCCGGCGACGAGCAACGCGCCACCCACGACGATCCACGTCGTCCTGACCATCCCCGGAAGCCCCCCCGGCTCGCGTGGCGCGGCCGACCCCTCGGTCCGCACCGCTCGGATTCGACGGAGTGCGTCGGCGCACCCCGGCCCCCGGTCTCCCTGGGGGGCAACACGCCCAACACTACCGACCGCGCTCCGGCCGGTCAACTCGTGGACGACGCGCCTCGGCGGCGCGGGACAACCGCTACCCTGCGCGCCATGTCGATCCTGAAAACGCTTCCCGAACGCCTGCTTCTGGGCCCCGGTCCGTCCAACGCCCACCCCTCGGTCCTCGAGGCCATGAGCCGCCCGCTGCTCGGCCACCTGGACCCGGACTTCATCGCCCTGCTCGACCGGGTGAAGGCGGGGCTGCGGACCGTATTCGGAACGGAGAACGCGATGACGCTCCCGATCTCCGCCACGGGCAGCGCAGGCATGGAGACGGCGCTCGTCAACCTGCTCGAGCCCGGCGACCCGGTCGTGATCGGCGTGAACGGGGTCTTCGGCGGCCGCATGGCCGAGGTCTGCCGCCGCGCCGGCGCCGAGGTCACGACGGTCGAGGCCGCCTGGGGCACGACCCTCGACCCGAACGCGATGGCCGAAGCGATCGGCCGCGTGCAGCCCCGCGTCGTCTCCTTCGTCCACGCCGAAACCTCGACGGGCGTCTGTCAGCCGGCCGAGGAGATCGCGGGCGCCGCACGCGACGCGGGCGCGATGGTGGTGCTCGACTGCGTCACGTCCCTGTCCGGCCGGCCCGTCGAGCTCGACGCCTGGGGCATCGACGCCGCCTACAGCGGCACCCAGAAATGCCTCTCGTGCCCGCCCGGGCTCTCGCCGGTCTCCTTCTCGGACCGCGCGATCGAATCGGTCCAGGCGCGCAAGACCCCGGTGCAGAGCTGGTTCCTCGACCTCTCGCTCCTCGCCGGCTACTACGTCGCCGGACAGGGCGGCGAGCAGCGGGTCTACCATCACACGGCGCCGATCACGGCGACGTACGGCCTGGCCGCCGGCCTCGACGTGGTCCTCGACGAAGGCCTACCGGCGCGCTTCGCCCGGCACGAGGCCGCTGCCGCGCGCCTCGTCGAAGGACTCGAGCCCCTCGGCTTCACGCCGCTCGTCGAGGCGGCGAACCGACTGCCGATGCTGACTTCCGTCCGTCTCCCGGCGAGCGTCGACGCGCTCGGCGAAGGCGCGGTCCGCGGACGCCTGCTCGAGGAGTTCGGGATCGAAGTCGGCGCCGGCCTCGGCCCGCTCGCCGGCGAAATCTGGCGCATCGGCCTGATGGGCGAGAACGCGCGCCCCGAGCCGGTCGACCGACTGCTCGAGGCGCTGCACAAGATCCTCGACTGACCTGCGGCCGGAGGTTCCGGCGCCTTCGCTGCCGGGTGCCGCTCAGGCGACGACCGGCGGAGCGGCACGCGGCCGCTCGACCCAGACTGGCGGCGAGGCGCCTTCGGCGCAGCGCGAGCTCACCCGAGCTCGCTCGAGAACAGCGCCTTCGTCTTGTCCCACGCGTCGCGCGCGCTGGCCTCGTGATAGGTCCCGCGCTGGTCGCAGTTGAAGCCGTGGTCCGCGTCGTAGACGTGCACCGCATGGTTCGTGCCGTGCTCGGCGAGCGAAGCCTTCACCGCCTCGACCTGATCTGCCGGGATCAGCGAATCCTGGCTGCCGAAGTAGCAGTGGAGCTTGCCCGTGATCTTCCCCGTCCGCGTGAGCGTGCCGGGCGCGCCGCCGGGCCCCTCCGGCGCCGCGATGCCGCCGCCGTAGTACGCGGCCGCGGCGGCCACGTCGGTTTCGCAGGCGGTCAGGTAGGTCATGTGCCCGCCGATGC
>JBCCZJ010000159.1:0-10233 GCA_039187915.1 Myxococcota bacterium | reverse complement strand
GACTGAGGGGGGGGCGGGCCGGTTTCGAACCAGTTGCGCCGGGCCCGGCCCGATTCGCACGGCGCCGGGCCCATCCCGCTGGCGACGGGGAGGCCCTCCCGCGTACGCTGCCGGTCGGACGCTCGAGGAGGCTGAAGAACGTTGGGACGCGTGCATCTCGTCGGAGGAGAAAAAGGGGGTGTGGGCAAGTCGGTCCTCGCCCGACTGCTCGTGCAGTACTGGATCGATCGCGCCGTCGCGTTCGCCGCCTTCGACACCGATCGATCGCACGGCGCCCTCCTCCGGCACTACGCCGGCTACGCGCGACCGCTCGACGTGGACCGCATGGAGGAGCTCGATCGAATCGTCGACGCCGTCGAGGAGGAGGCCGAAGAGGTGGTGGTCGATCTCGCCGCCCAGACCGAACGGGCCCTCGACGCCTGGATCGACGCGGGCGAGGTGATGGAGCATCTCGGCCGGCTCGGCCACGACGTCTGGTACTGGTACGTGATCGACGGCGGGAAGGACTCCGTCCGGCTCCTCGCCGCGCGACTCGACCGCCTGCCGCCGAGCGTGACGCCGATCTGCGTCCGCAATCGCGGTCGCGCGTCCGCCTTCCCACTGCTCGACGAATCCAAGCTCGGCGCGCGGATCGCGGCCCGCGGCGGCGCCGAGATCGAGCTGCCCGACCTGCACGAGACGTCGATGCACAAGATCGACGCCTACGACAAGAGCTTCTGGGCGGCGATCCACAACGTCGACGCGAGCGAAGGCCCCTGTCTGACGCGCATGCAGCGACAGCGGACCAAGGTCTCGATCCGGCGCGCGCATCAGGTCTTCCGGGCGCTCCTCGATCGCCGCTGCAAAGCCGGCTTCGAGACGCTCGACTAGCCGATCCGGCGCCGGTTCCGGCGCGATCCGCCTGATCTATCCTCGCGCGAAACGCGCCCGCCCGGGCGGGCCCCACGCGAGGTAGAACCATGGCTGCCCCTGCCCTCTCCGAGCAACTCTCGATCATCGACGTCGACGCCCACATCTCCGAGCCGCACGACCTCTGGACGTCGCGCGCGCCTGCGACGCTCAAGGGCCGCGTGCCCCACGTCGAGGGCGAGGGCATGAATCGACGCTGGGTCGTCGACGGCGTCGAGATCGCCACGACGAACCCCGCCTCCGTGATCAGGAAGGACGGCCGAAAGTCGCGCGGGACGGAGTTCTTCGGCTGGCAGATCGAGGACGTGCACGAGGCGTCCTGGGACATGCGACAGCGGATCGACGTGCTCGACCGCTTCGGCCTCTATGCGCAAGTCCTCTATCCGAACGTCGCCGGCTTCGGCAGCGAGCGCTTCATGAAGGTCGAGGACGAGGACCTTCGGCTGACCTGTGCGCGGATCTACAACGAGGCGATGGGCGAGATCCAGGCGGAAAGCGGCGAGCGCCTGCTCCCGATGGCGCTGATGCCCTGGTGGAACATCGATCAGAGCATCGAAGAGGTGCACCGCGCCCGCGCCATGGGACTGCGGGGCATCGTGATGTGCAGCGATCCGGACTCCATCGGCCTGCCGGATCTAGGCGC
Organism: Myxococcota bacterium; assembly: GCA_039187915.1. Taxonomy (GTDB): domain Bacteria; phylum Myxococcota_A; class UBA9160; order UBA9160; family UBA4427; genus UBA4427. The sequence goes on along the minus strand of JBCCZJ010000159.1, from coordinate 8,681 downwards.
CGACGCCTGGATCCCTTTCTGGGAGGCCTGCGACGCGTCCGACATGGCCATCAACTTCCACATCGGCGCGAGCGAGACCTCGTTCAACATGTTCGGACGCGCCGCCTGGGAATCGAACGGCATGCGGCGGCGGCTCGCCCTGGGCTCGGCCGCGCTCTTCGTCGAGAACTCCCGAGTCATGTCGAACATGATCTACAGCGGGATCTTCGATCGCTGCCCGAACCTCAAGGTCGTGTCCGTCGAGAGCGGCATCGGCTGGATGCCCTTCGTGCTCGAGTCGATCGACTACGAGTGGGGCGAGACCGGTGCCCAGCAGGAGGTCGCGCTGCGCAAGAAGCCGTCCGAGTATTTCCGGGACCACTTCTGGGGATGCTTCTGGTTCGAGAAGATCGCCCCGAAGCATCTGATCGACGTGGTCGGCGAAGACAACGTCCTCTTCGAGACGGACTTTCCCCATCCGACCTGCCTGTACCCCGACGTCCAGGAGTACATCGCCGAGATCTCCGCGGACTGGAGCGACCAGCGCAAGCGAAAGATCTTCCAGGACAACGCGGCGCAGCTCTATCGGATCGACCTGCCGAGCTGAGGACGGCCTGGGCGGGTGAAGGCCCGGCCGAGACCACGCCGGGCGCCCGCTAGGGCACGAGATTCACGACGTCGAGGCTCTTGATGACCTGGCGCGCGCCCGCGCCCCCGACGCGCTGAGCCTCGAACTTCACGATGTCCGCGACGCCGTGGCTCTGGATCCCGCGCAGGTAGCGCAGCCGGATCCGCTCGCCCTTGACGTTACGGAGCACGCTCGTCGCGTTCACCTCGAAGGTCTCCCCGGCCATCGTGATCGTCCTTGCAGAGACGTTCACGTCGTCGATCATGTAGCCCATCCGCGGGTCCCCGATCCCCGTCGGAACCCCGCGCGGCCCCTTCCCCTGGGCCATCGCGGCCGTGGCGAAGAGAACGCTCGCCGACAGGACGAGCGCGGTCAGGCGGGCAAGAGAAGACCATCCGTTTCGCTGGATTCGCGTCATGCTTGGATCCTCTGTCAGATGAGTTGAATGGGTGTCGCGGACGACGCGGTGCTCAGTCGAGCTCCCGCCAGTACATCACGCCGTGCTCGGAGTCCGAGGCGCCGGTCGACAGGTTGATGATCTCACCGTCCTGCTTGCTGATGATCAGGCGATTGCCGTTGTCCCCGGGCGCGATCGAGAGCCGGGCGTCCGTCGGCATGCCGCGCCCGAGATCCATCGTCCGCTGCGTGCCGGCGATCGGGCTGCTCGTGCTCGGCGGGCCGAAGAAGCCCTGACCGCATTTGGCGAGGAAGCCGTAGAGACTGGCGATGCCGGACGGCTCGCAGACGTTGGTCAGATCCGGAGCGAACGTCGACACGAAGAAGAACGCGTTGAAGACTTCGCTGTTGGTGACGAACTTCTCTCCGTCGGCGACGGTGAAGAAGAGACCCGAGGGCTCGATCGCCGGACAGTCGTCGGGCAGGAGCGTCACGTCCGTGAGCTCCCCGTCGGCGTTGACGTCGCGACCGTCGATCGTGCTCGAGCTCGCCTGCTCCCAGACGTCCCGGTCCTTCAGGATGTAGAAGCGGTTCAGCACGTCGCAGCCGCGCAGGGTGCTGGTGCAGTTCAGATCGCTCCGCTCGCCGGAACCGAGGCCGATGTGCAGGATGCCGTTCGAGACGGTCGCGCTCGGGGCGAAGTAGAAGCTCCGCGCGTGATCCGTGGCGCCCGTCGACGGGTCGTGATCGAAGAACTTCCGGAAGGGCCAGTTCGCCTGGTAGAGCTGCGCGTCCGTCGGGTTCGCGTTGCCCGCGTCGCGCACGACCCATTTCCAGACGTTGCCGCCGAGATCCCCGATGTAGATGATGTCGGCGAAGCCATCCTGGTCGTAGTCGAGTACCGCCGGCGCGGACGGGATCGCGTAGAGCATGTCCGCGACGTCCCCCGTCGCCGTACCGAACTTGCGCACCGCCACCGGGCGGCCCGTGTCGATGTCGAGCATCACGATGCCCCGGCCCTTCAGGCTGGCGGCGTCGTACTGGGCGCTGTCGTTGACGTCGCTCGTCGCGTCGTAACCGAAGCCCGCGATCGCGACCCAGCGCTCCTCGACGTCACCGTCCGACTGCTCGAGTCGGATGCGCGTGATGACGGGCTGGGACCAGGTCTGCCCGACGTAGTCCCGCCAGGTCGTGTCGGACTCGAGCGGGAACTCCCAGTTGTAGCCGGGGTAGTCCGTGGCCGTCGGATCGGTCATGTCGAGCGAGAGGTACTGCTCACCGCCCTCGCGCATGCCCGTGACGAGGATCGTCTTCCATTCGGACCAGAGCTTGGCGTCGTCGACGTCGGAGTTGCTGTCGATCCAGACGTCCGCGACCGCCGGCGAGCCGTCCACGCTGAGCGGGTGGAGCGTCGAGTCGTCCTTCGCGAGGTCCGCGACCTTCTCCCGGGCCGACCAGGGCATGAAGGCGAAGACCTCTTCGCCCGTGCCCGCGTCGTAGGTCCCGATCGAGTTGTCCCACTCGCCGGCGTTGAAGCCGTGCAGGAAGCCGTCGTTCGCGCCCGCCACGATGATGCGATCCCGGGTCACGTACTCGGGTCGCGCCGCGTACTCCGAGTAGGAGAGCTCGGGGATGAAGCTGCGCGGATTGCCGACCACGACCGGATTCGAGTGGAAGATGTCGCCGAGTCGGTCCGGGACGCTCGAGCCGTCCTCGATCCGCGTCCGATCGGTACATCCGCTGAAGTCGGTGGTCCCCGCGGCGGTCATGCCCGTGCCCCACTCGCAGCCGGCGACGAAGGCCACGATGGCCTCGTCGAGGTCGGCGTAGGCGGTCACGGTGCCGACCGGCGGGTAATCGCTGGTACTGCCGAGGACGGACGCGCCGCCGAGGTCGGCCGCGGTGATCGCGTGGTCGAAGTCCACCACGTTCTGCGTCGTGGTACCGGCGAGGGAGACGCGCATGTTGCGCCCGTTGGCGCCGGGCATCAACTTCGACGCGTTCCAGAAGGGCGGCGCCTCGTCCTCGCTCTTGAAGGTACCGCCGGTACAGACGGTCGGATCGTCGAGATCCTCGAGCGCGCAGTTGCCGTTGGCGTCCTCAATCTCGCCGGCGACGGTAATCTTGTAGCTCCGGATCAGGCCGGGCCAGAAGGGCCGCGCGCTCGTCGGCTGGAACAGCGTCGTGTAGAGCTGACCTCCGTCGGAGGTCCGCGCCGCGGGCACCGTCGCAGCCGAGAAGCCCTGCGACTTGGAGATGATGTCCTGGACCGAGCTCACGAGGGCTTCGGTCAGCTCCTCCGCCTGGTTGCCGTTGAAGTAGAGGCCGTTGCCGTTGTCGGCGGTCTTCTGGAGGAGCGAGTTGACCGGGCCGGTCGTCGTGAAACCGACCGTGTAGACGTCGACGACGTTCTGCGTGTCCGGGTAGTCGGGGCGGCAGTCGGTCTGCTGCATGAAGAGCGCGATGTCGTCGAGGTAACCCGTTCCGGTCGCGCTCGGCCAGGGCGGCGAGCCCTCTTCCGGCGTCGTGTCGGTCCCGATGTCCGGATCCCCGACGGCATCCGGGGCGTAGTCGCCGACGAGGGCGGCGAAGTCGGTGAAGCCCTGCGTCTCCGAGCCGCTCGTGCTGTAGTCGTCCGCGCTCGGGTCACCGTCCGAGATCATGATGATGAAGTTGCGCTGACACTCCTCTTCCACCGGGTCCGGCGGCGCCGAAGAGGCCGTATAGAGCCCGTCGGAGTCGTTGTACTGGTAGGTGGGCCAGCTCGTCGCTCCGTCCTGACCGACCGGCACGTCCGCCGTGTCGCGCGACATGAAGTAGGTGTAGAGCTTGAAGAGCGTCTCCGAGAGCGGCGTCGCCGTCGAAGCGTCGAGCGAGTTGATCGCGTTCGTGAGGTCGGTTCGGTTCGTGCTGTAGGCCTCGACCGGCGCGTTCACGAATCCGCCGTGGGAGCTGCCCTGGAACTGCGCGATGCCGAAGCGGACGCGGTCTTCGTAGACGCCGCAGTCTCCCAGGAAGGCCGGACAGTCGCTGTTCGTCTGATAGATGACGTCGCGCGCGATCTGACGCGCCGCCGTGATCCGGGCGATCTGGTGGGACGCGAAGGTCTCGCCGGTGATGTAGTTCTGGCCGCTCGCGGGGTCGTCGACGTCGTCGAGGATCTCTTGCGCCGTCAGCCCCTCGTCGCCGTAGGTCGTGGCCGTATCCGAAGAATCGATGCTGAAGAGGAAGTTCACCCAGGGCAGGTAGTACCAGGTCTCGTTGCCGTAGCCGACGTTGATGCCGTCGGTGTAGAGACGTCGCGTCTGACCGCAGAACGTCCGCTCGATGTAGCCCGAGTTGGCGTCGTCGGTCGGGTCGGTCGTCGCGGTCCAGTCGCCGTACCAGGCAGGCAGGATGCGGAGGATGCAGTCGCCGGCACTCCAGCAGAAAGCGAGGACCGAGAGGCTGTTGTCATCCGTGAGCCAGACGCCGCCGGCCCCGAGTCCGTTGAAGACGTCGCAGGTCGGTGTGAAGGTCGAAGCGTCGAAGGCCTCGTGCTCCATGATCGCGTTCATCGAGCCCGAGTTGTCGACCATGAGGACGACGTTCGGCGCGATCTGGGTCGAGAAGATGTCCTCGTCTCCCGCGTTGACCGCGAGCGGCAGGAGGAACAGCACCAAGGCGATGACCGAGGCGACCCGAGACTGGTGGAGGTGGACCCTGACCATGAGATTCTCCCGTCCGTGCGACACGCGACGAAGCGGATCGCGCGGCGCGCGGGTGTCGCGCAACCGGCAATCCATCAGAGAATCCATCGGCAAATCGGGGAATTGATTGAGTCTTTCTCCCTGGGGCGTGGGGTCTGCGTCACACCGGGCGGGCGCGACCCACCGGCAAGTCGGCGGCCAGCGCGCGCCGGACGCGCCGCGCGCCGGCATCGCCGGCCCAGGGACGGCCGGCGAGGCATTTCACCCTCGCTTCGTCGCGCCCACCGGCGACCGCGCGCGCCGGTGGAGCCCGAGGCGTCAGGCCGGATGCCTTCGCGCCGCGCGGGACCTCAGTCCCGCCAGTCGAGCAGCGTCCGCCCCATCGTCTCGCGCCGCTCGATCCGCTCGAGCTCGGCGGGCAGCGCGGAATACGGTGCCTGCCGTCCGACGACCGGCCGGATCGACCCCGCTTCGAGCAGCGCGACCAGCCGTTCGTGCATCGCCAGCCCCGTCGCGCGCGGAATCATGTGGATCCCGACCAGCCCGAAGGCGTCGGAGTCGCCGTAGGTCATCAGCACGCCGCCCACCGAGAAATTGCCGAAGATGATCGGCCGCGGGAGCAACCCCGCCTCGTCCTCGGCGCCGATGCCGCCCGAGAAGCCCGTCAGCATGAGCCGGCCGCCGTACGCCATCACGCCCATCGTCTGCCGCGTGAGCTCGCCGCCCACCAGGTCGCAGGCCACGTCGACGCCGCGTCCGTCCGTGGCGTCGGAGACCGCCGCCAGGAGGTCACCGTCGCGGTAGTTGATCGCGACGTCCGCCCCGAGCTCGCGGCAGAACGCGAGCTTCGCCTCGCTTCCGGCGGTCGCGATCACCTTCGCCCCCGTCGCCTTCGCGAGTTGGATCGCAGCGGAACCCACCCCGCCTGCGCCCGCGTGGATCAGCGCCGTTTCCCCCGCCTCGAGCTTGCCGCGCTCGAGGAGCGAGGCGTAGGCGACGTGATAGGGGAAGTAGAACGCCGCCGCCTCGACGTCGTCGAGCGCCTCCGGCGCGGGGAAGGCCATGTCCGCCGGGCCGACGACCTCTTCGGCGTGGGCGCCCGTCGCCCCGCGCCCGCAGACGAGGAAGCGTCTTCCGATCCAGTCCGACGGTGCGCCTTCGCCGGCCTCCTCGACGACCCCGACGGCCTCCATCCCGAGCGTGTACGGCAGCGGCGGATCGACGGTCTTGTAGCGTCCGTAGCAACCGTCGACTTCGTTCAGGTTGCAGGCCGAGGCCGCGACCCGCACGCGGATCTCGCCCGGCGCGATCTCCGGCGGCTCGACGTCCTCGAGCGCGAGGGCTTCGCTCGGACGGCCTTTCCGGACGACGCGCCACGCCTTCATCGATCGCCTCCTCCGGCCCGGGCCGCGGCCCGGGCCGCGACCAGAACTCGAGCCCGTGCCGCGTCTAGAATTCGAGCACGTGCCGCGTCTAGAACTCGAGCACGTGCCGCAGCCCGCGACTCTCGCGCATGTGGTCCAGGCCCACGTTCACGTCGGCGATCTTGTGACGGTGGGTGACCATGCTCTCGAGATCGAGCGCGCCCTTGCGCCAGAGCGAGAGGAATTTCGGCACGTCGCGGTGGCTGTTGCAGGATCCGAGCAGGCAGCCCTGGATCTTCTTCTCCTGCGTGAGGAAGAGCGCGGGCATCGGGATGGTGAACGCCCCCATCGCCGCACCGACCATCGTCATCGTCCCGCCGACGCGGGTGGCATTCAGGCAGTCCTCGATCAGCTTCTCGTGCCCCGCCCCGTCGAAGCTGTAGTCGACGCCGATCCCGTTCGTGATCTCGAGCGTCTTCGCGACGACGTCGTCCTGGGTGGGGTCGAGCACGTGGGTCGCGCCGAAGTTCGCGGCGTAGTCGCGCCGCTCGGCGACGGGATCCGACACGATGATCCGGGAAGCGTTCGCGAGGCGGGCGCCCTGCACGATCGAGACGCCGATCCCGCCGAGTCCGGTCACGAGCACCGTCGCGCCCTCCTCGACCGCGGCGGTGTTCAACACGGCGCCCACGCCGGTCTGGACCGAGCAACCGATCACGCAGGCGATCTCGAGCGGGGTGTCCTCCGCGATCTTCACCGCGCGTCGCTCGTGGACGGTCGTGAGTTCGCCCCAGCCCGCGAGCCCGAAGCCGTGAAAGACACGCTCGCCGTTGCGCGAGAGCGGCGACGACCCGTCGAAACGCAGGCCCGTCATGAAGTTCTGACCGTCGACGCAGAGCTGGGGCTGCCCGCGACCGCAGAAATAACAGACGCCGCAGGTCGGCAGCGGCGTCAGCATGACCTTGTCGCCCTTCTGAAGACGCGTCACGCCCGGCCCGACCTCGACCACGGTGCCCGCGGCCTCGTGCCCGAGAACCTGCGGCAGCATCTCGCCGACCGGCATGTCCACGATCGTCAGATCGGAGTGGCAGATCCCGCAATGGGAGACCTGGACCTGGACCTCGCCTTCGCGAGGATCCTCGACGTGGATGTCGTCGACGAAGGTCAGGGGAGCAGAGTGCTTCTCGAGCAGGGCGGCGCGCATCGTTCTTCCTTCTTTTGCGTAGGGTCGTTCGGAGGCGGAGACGGAGGCAGGAGCGGGTTCGGGGTCAGACGGGACGACGGATGGAGAGCGCCTCGCAATTGTCGCGCATCACCATCCTCACTTCCTTTTCGGTGAATCCGTCGAGATCCAGGGCAAAGTCGGTCGGGTCGATCAGGCCCTCGGCGTGGGGCCAGTCCGAGCCGAGCAGCAGGTTCTCCGCACCGACCAGCTCCTTCAGTTTGAGCACCGAGTCCTCGTGGAAGGGTGCGATCCAGATGTGGCGACGGAAAGTCTCGAGCGGGTCCTCGAAGAACTTCCCCGGCTCCTGTCCGTAGGCGCGCTCCATCGACTGGAAAAGCCACGGCACCCAGAACGCCCCCATCTCGATCGAGGCCATCCGGAGATTCGTGAACCGCTCGAAGAGTCGGTGGGAGATCAGCGCGGCCATGAGGTCGAAGGGTGCCTTGTGACCCATGGCGATGCTGGTGAGCGGCGAGCTGTGGAAGCTCTGGATCGTGCCGCCCTCGCCCCAGTCGTCCAGGTAGTGGCCATAGCCCGAGTCGCCACCGTGATAGACCACGGTCACGCCCGAATCGTTCACGATCTGCCAGAAAGGATCGAAGTAGCGATCGGCGGGGGATCGGCTGCCCCCCTTGTTGTAGACGAAGGAGGGCCGCATCACGATGAAGCGCGCGTCGTTGTCGAGCGCCCAGAGGAGCTCCTTGATCCCGCGCTCGCGGTCCATGATCGAGATGTAGGGCGCGGCGAAGATCCGCTCCTGGTAGGAGAAGCCCCAGTCCTCGAGCAGCCAGCGGTTGAACGCCTCGAAAGCGCAGTGGACCGCCTCGGTATCGTCCTTGAGCGCCTCCTCCATCCCGACGCCGAGCGTCGGGAAGTAGATCGCTTTCTCGATCCGCTGCTCGGTCATCTTCTCGAGCCGGAGGTCACGGTCGCGATAGACCGGGTCGATCGGCACGAGCTCGCCGAAGGCCTCGCGAATTCCGTGCCCCTTCGGGTTGATGCCCTTGTAGTAGTCGTCGAGGCATCCGGGACGCGCGACGGGGTCGAAGGTCGGATTCGGGATGAACCGGTTGACCTTGCCCGCGACCAGCAGCTCCTTGCGGCCGTTCAGCGTCGCCCAGTCCATGCAGCGGCGTTTCATCTTCGGATCGATGTACCGGATGAAGGCGTCCTCGGCCTCGTAGTAGTGGTTGTCCGCGTCGAAGAGCAGGAAGGGCAGCTCGGCCATCGCAAGGGTTCCTTCGTCGGCGCGTCGCGCGCGACGCCGCATGGGTCGGTTCAGTCGGTCGTTCGTCGCGGGCCGGGACGGCGCGCCGGGAAGGCGCGCGGCGCCGCGGCCCACGCTTTCCAGGACGATAGACCCTCGATGCGCGACGTGGCATCCCCCCGAAGGCCGGCCG
>JBCCZJ010000158.1:0-10251 GCA_039187915.1 Myxococcota bacterium | reverse complement strand
CGGCCATCGAGCTCGCGATCGATCGTGGCGCCGCGGCGGCCTGCGCGGAAGGCTTCGGCTGCGCGCAGGAGCTCTTCGAGCGCACGGTCGCGTACCTGAAGGAGCGCGAGCAGTTCGGTGTGCCGATCGGCTCCTTCCAGGCGCTGCAGCACAAGGTCGTCGACATGTACGCGGAGCTCGAGCTCGTGCGTTCGTCGATGATCCTGTCTTCGGTCCAGGTCGATCTCGACGACGCCGAGGAGCGCAAGGCCGAGATCTCGGCGGCGAAGATGCAGCTCACGGAGAGCGGCTGGTTCATCGCGGAAATGGCGATCCAGCTCTTCGGCGGCATCGGCGTGACGGACGAGCAGGACGAGGGCCTGTTCTTCAAGCGCCTGCGCTGCCTGCAGGGCCTCTTCGGAGACGGCGACTGGCACGTCGACCGCTTCCAGGGCCTGAAGGGCTTCGACGCGGTCGACTAGGTCGTCGGCGCTTCGCGCCGCTCGACGCCGCCCGCCCGGGGCCGCGTCGAGCGCTCGCGGCGTGCGGGGCGACCGGATGTGTATCGGAGAGGCCCGCTCCGCCTTGCGCGGGGCGGGCCTTCTTTCGTCCGAGCGGTTCAGTCGCCGGAATCTCGGGGCGTGACGCTGGCGTCCGGCGCGTCGGCGTTCGGGGCGACGTGGAGCGTGAGCTGGGTGAAGGGGATGGTCCAGCCTTCTTCGTTGCAGATGTCGACGCAGTAGGTGGCGAGGGCGCGGCGCTGGGCCTGGAGGTCGAAGGCGCGCGTGCCGTCGAGGTCGACGCGGACGAAATAGTCGAGGCTCGAGGCGCCCGCGTTCGCGAACTCGACGACGCAGGAGACGAGCGAGGCGGCCCACTTCGAGTCGCGCCAGCGCGCTTCGATGCCGCGCTCGAGGGTCTCGCGCATCGTCGTCGTGATGTTCGCCTGGTCGCCGTAGTCCAGTCCGAACGCGATGTCGCAGCGATAGCCGTGGGACAGGTTCTCGACGGTTCCGCTCGCGAACTCGGCGGCGGGGATCACGAGCCGGTTCTCGCCCGGCGTGCGGACGCGTACTCCCTCGATCGACTGGAACTCGACCTCACCGGGCCGTCCGTCTTCGAGCAGGACGACGTCCCCCCTCCGGGTCGGGAACCAGGGCTCCTCGTCCGCCCAGCCGCGGGAGCGAAGCTCGGCGAGGTCGTCGATCGGGAGCCGGATCGTGCCGCCGACGAGCGCCGGGTTGCGGAGCTGGGAATAGAAGGAGATGGAGTCGACGATCCACGGCAGGCCGTTCCAGAGCACGCGCTCGCCCTCGCGTACGGCGCCCATGTCGAGGATCAGGACGGTCTGGGTCCAGAAGCGCGGGATCGCCTGCTTCGAGGTCCAGATCAGCCCCAGGATCAGGAGCAGGACGAGGATCAGCAGGACCCAGTCGCCGAAGAAGTAGAGCGAGATCAGGAAGACCAGGACGGCGCCGAGGACGGTGAACGCCGAATAGATCAGGCCGAACACGCGGCCTTCGAAGCTCTCGGCCCGGCGGGACACGAGCGGCCGGGCCGCCAGGAAGCTGCGCAGGCGCCGGATGCCGTAGAGGAAGCCGATCATCGCCACGAGCGCGAGGAGCAGGTTGCGGCCGCGGCTCTTGAAGAAGATCTGGAAGAGATTCTCGATCGCCTGTGCGATCGACTGGCTCTCGCCGAGTCGCTGGTCGAGCTTCTGCTGCGCGACCTGGAGCGAGGCGGAGGTGGCGTTCTTCCGGCGCGTCCATTCCTTGCGCTCGGCGCCGATCGCGTCGACCAGGTCCGGATCGACGAGCTGATCGCGGATCCGATCGAGTCGATCGATCGCGCCGTCGATGCTGCCGAGTGTCTCGCGCAGCTTCGAGATCTCCGTGCGGAGACGATCGATCTCGCGGGGCCGGCTGGTCGCCCGCTTGAGCTCGTTCACGAGCGGGCCGAGCAGCTCCCGGACCTCGTTGCCGAGGTCGAGCTGCTCGGCGTCCTGCTCCGTGGCGATCGCCGCGGGGTCGACGCCGGCGGCGAGCTCCGAGAAGTTGCGATTCAGCGCCGCGAGCTCCTCGGAGAGCGTGCGGATCTCGTCCTGGATCTCGTCTTCGCGACCGCGGGCCGACTCGGCACCGAGGCGGGACTGGAGGGCGCGGAGGTCGGCTTCGATCTGGGCGCGGGCCTCGAGGACGCGCGCGAGGCCGCGTTCGCGCGCGCCGGCCCGGGGTGCGTCCGAAGCCTCGGTGGATTCCGCCCCGGACGGCGCGTCGCCGGGCGTCGGCTGGGCCGCGGCGGGCGCTCCAGCGAGGACGACGAGAAGCACGAAGAGGGCGCGCCCGAGGCGCGAGCGACTGCGCATGCTCGTCGGGTAGCACCCCGCCCGAGGCCGCACCAGACGATCGCGGGGCCGACCCCTTTGCCCGGGCTCGCTAGACTGCGCGGCCCGGTCCGATCCCTCTCGACGCGGACCGCGCCTCGGAGGCCTCATGCTTCGCAAGCTCGCCATCGTTCTCGTCGCCCTGCTCGTCCTCGCCTGGCTCTTCGTCTGGATGGCGGGAAGCGGTTTCTTCGCCGATCTACCGATCGGGGGCACGCCGGAAGCACCTCCGGTCTCCGAGGCGATCCTCGACTTCAAGAAGAATGCGACCGAGGAATCGGCGCGGGACGTCGGTGTCGCGCGACCGAAGCAGATCGTCTTCGGCGACCTCCACGTCCACTCGACCTTCTCCTTCGACGCATTCACGCTCAGCCTGCCCATGTCCGGCGGCGACGGGGCGCATCCCGTCTCGGATGCCTGCGACTACGCGCGACACTGCTCGAATCTCGACTTCTTCTCGATCAACGACCACGCCGTGACCCTGACGCCGCGGCGCTGGACCGAGACGATCGACGCCATCCGCCAGTGCAACGACCTCGCGCGGGATCCCGCCAACCCCGACCTCGTGGCCTATCTCGGCTGGGAGTGGACCCAGGTCGGCGCGACGCCCGCGACCCACTGGGGCCACAAGAACGTGATCGTCCGCGGGCTCGAAGACCACGAGATCCCGACGCGTCCGATCGCAGCAGGCCTCCCGCTCGGGATCGAGAGCATCAACTCCGAGCTGCCGTCGGCGACGACCATGGGCGCGCTCGCGCTGACCGACGTCGAGGGAGGCGGGCTCGAGTTCGCCGCCTATCAGAGCGAGCTGATGGACGTCGTCGACTGTGAGCGCGACGTGCCCGTGCGCCAGCTGCCCGACGACTGTCGCGAGTCGGCCGCCACCCCCGGCGAGCTCTTCGGGAAGCTCGACGACTGGGGCTTCGACTCGATGGTGATCCCGCACGGCACGACCTGGGGCTTCTATACGCCGCTCGGCTCGTCCTGGGACAAGCAGCTCACGCAGCAGGACCACGACCCGCGCTACCAGCGCCTGATCGAGGTCTTCTCGGGTCACGGCAACTCGGAGGAGTTCCGGCCCTTCGAGGAGATCGCCTTCGACGACGAGGGCAACGCCACTTGCCCGGAGCCCGCGAACGGCTTCCTGCCGAGCTGCTGGCGCGCCGGTGAGATCATCGCGGAGCGCTGCCTCGAAGAGGGCGTCGCGTCCGACGAGTGCGACGCGCGGGCGGCGACCGCCCGACAGCTCTTCGTGGACGCGCCGAACAACGGCGGCGCGAACGTCGTGCCGGCCTACACCGTCGCCGAGTGGCAGGACGCGGGGCAGTGTCGCGACTGCTTCCAGCCCTCCTTCAACTACCGCCCGAAGAGCTCCGTCCAGTACATCATGGCGCTCGGCCGGGACGACGGGACCGGCGGCCCCTTCCGCTTCGATTTCGGTTTCATCGCGGCCAGCGACAACCACTCGGCCCGACCCGGCACGGGGTACAAGGAAGTCTCCCGCCTCGAGTTCACCGAGAACCGCTTCGGCAACTTCACGAACACGGCGATCGGCATGAACCTGGCCGCGCCGGAGTACGGCAGCGAAGCGGTGCCCTTCGAATTCGATCCGGGGCGCGCGGGCCCGCTCTCGTCCTTCGAGGTCGAGCGCGGCGCGTCCTTCTTCCTGAACGGCGGCCTCGCGGCCGTCCACACGACGGGCCGCGATCGCGACGCCATCTGGGAAGGGATGCACCGCAAGGAGGTCTACGGCACGAGCGGTCCGCGCATCCTCCTCTGGTTCGACCTGCTGAACGGCCCCGGCCGCGCACCCCACCCGATGGGAAGCCAGGTCGAGATGAGCGAGAACCCGATCTTCCAGGTGAAGGCCGTCGGCTCTTTCGAACAGCGACCCGGCTGTGCGAAGAACGCGATGAGCTCTCTCGGGCCGGAGCGGATCGAGCGACTCTGTCAGGGCGAGTGCTACAACCCGCTGACGGTGCGGCGTCCGATCACGCGGATCGAGATCGTGCGGATCCGACCCCAGCGGACCGCCGAGGAGGACATCGTGGGCCTCGTCGAGGACCCGTGGAAGGTGATCCCCTGCGACGAGGATCCCCAGGGCTGCATTGGCACCTTCGTCGACGAGGAATTCACGAGCTCCGGTCGTGATACGCTCTACTACGCCCGCGCGATAGAGGCGCCGAGCGACGCCGTCGCGGCGGATCCGCTCGGCTGCCGCCGGGACGAGAACGGCCGCTGCGTGCAGGTCGATCCGTGCTTCGGCCGACCCGACGACGACGAGTGTCTCGCGCAGACCGAAGAGCGCGCCTGGTCGTCGCCGATCTTCGTGAACGGCCCGCGAACGACCGTCGCGACGCGCTAGCCGAAGAGGCGCTCGAGGCCCGTCCCCGCGATCACGCCGTCGATCCATCCGCGATCGTCGGCGGCGAGGGCGTGGTAGTCGCGTCGGAGCCATTCGAGGCACTTCGCCTGGTACGGGAAGGGCTTCTGCGTCCACGTCTCGCCGTCGATCTCGCACTCGACCTGCGAAGCGCCGCTCGCGAGGGCCTCGGCGTTCGCCAACAGGAAGGGCGGATAGACGCGGCCGATCTCGGCGAGAAGGGCGTGCAGCGTGTCGGGCAGGCCATCGCGGGAGAACCAGTCGGAGGCCTGCGGCTCGAGTCCCGAGAGGTCCTCCACCAGCTCGGTCCAGGCGTAGGTCCTGGGGGAGACGCGAAGCGTCGTCTCGACCGCAGTCGGGTCGAAGAGGGCGAGCTGGGTCAGCTGGCCGTAGAGCCCGAAGTCCCCGCTCCCGGGTCGTCCGCCCAGAACGAAGCGATGTTCGCGCAGATGATTCTCCATCGCGGCGAGGAAGCGCTCGTAGCTCGCTTCAATGAGCGGCCCCGTCTTCTCGTTCGAGCCGACGACCCACAGCCGGTCGACCTGCCGCTTCGAGAAGGATTGCTTGAACTCGTCGAGCTTCGCGTCCGACTGCTGCGACAGCGACCAGCGTGGCAGGATCGTCCCCGCCTTGTCGACGTCCGCTTCGTAGGCCCAGCGGTAGTGGAACATCGCCTTCGTGATCCACTCGTCGCCGTAGTCCTCGACCAGCGCGTCGAGGAACGCGATCGCCGGATCGTCCGGGATCACCGAGCGCTCGTTCGGATGGCTCTCCTCTAGGCGCCGGATCAGCGGAGTCGTATCGGTCAGCGCCCTCCGTTCGCCCCCCTCTTCGAGGAGGAGCTGCGGCAGGAGCTCGACCTTCGGCCTGGGCCAGCCGCGGGACTCCGGGCTGCCGCCCTGGATGAACACGTGAGGCAGACGGCGATAGCGGCAGACCGCGCGGAGTTTGCGCGTGTAGGGCGAGCCGACGGCGCCGAGGATCGAAAGGGAAGAGGGCGTGCTCATGGAGGCTCCGTGTGCGGCCGCGCGGAAGGCCCGGCTCAGTCTCGGGACGGGATCGAGGCGACGAGGCTCGCGACGATCCGGGTGAGGGATTCGCGGGCCCGACGGACACCGAGCCGCTGCTCGGTCCGGAGGCGGTCCCACGCTTCGAAGGAGAGAGCGAGTTCGAGGGCATCGGCGATCGCCGTATCGGCCGCTTCGAGCTCCGGCAGCCAACGCCGTAGATCCGCGCGCAGCTCCCGCACGTTGCGATCGTGTTGGTCCTGGAGGAACGAGGAGTCGGCGCGTTGGGTCGCGGCGGAGCGCATGTAGGGTGTCGCCCGCTCGAGGATCTGGAAGCGCGCCGCGAGCAGACCCGCGGTGCGATCGTCGATCGAGCCCGACTGGGGCTCGCGAATGAAGAAGGGGCGCATCTCCGCCGTGATCCGCTCGTTCATGGCAGCGAAGAGCGTGTCCATGTCCGAGAAGTGGCGGAAGACGGTCCGGACGCCGACGTCCGCCTGCGCCGCGACCTGCTGGGCGGTCGGGCGGAGATGGCCGTCGCCGACGAGGTCGAGGAGTGCCTGGACGATCGCCTCGCGGCTTCGCTCGGAGCGCTGGACGCGTCCGTCGGTGTGCTCGGCAGCAGTCGCCATGCCTCGATTATGGCATACTTACTGCCATAAGATCCAGACGGGTCCGATCGCGGGCCCGGAGACCCGGAGGACCGCATGAACCCCACCGATCGCCCCTACGTCCTGCACGGCTTCGACATTTCCTATTTCACGGCGAAGGCGCGCGCGGGCCTGCGCTACAAGCAGCTCTTCCTGCAGGAGAAGCGCGCCGACCTCCGCTGGATCGTCCAGCAGACCGGGCACGGGTTCATTCCCGTCGTGACGACGCCCGAGGGCGACGTCTGGCAGGACACGAGCGACATCCTCGATGCGATCGAGGCGCGCCACCCGGACCCGCCGCTGTACCCGAAGACCCCCCTGCATCGGATCGTCTGCGCCCTCCTCGAGGTCATGGCGGACGAGGTGATGGTGACCTCGGCGATGCACACGCGCTGGGGGACCGAGGACGGGGAGGCGATGACGCGTCGGCGCTTCGGGGCAATGACCGGATCCATGGAGCAGGGCAACCGCGCCGGCGACCAGATGGTGAAGGGACGCTTCGCGGTCGGCGCCACCGCCGAGGCGGCGCCGGCGATCGAGGAGCACCTGACGGGCATGCTCGCCGCGCTGTCGGCCCACTTCGAGGCGCACGACTTCGTGCTCGGCGACCGGATGAGCCTCGCGGACTGCGCGCTGATGGGGCCGATCTATGCCCACTTCTACACCGACCTCCTGTCGCGGCGGCTGCTGCTCGAGACCGCGCTCCCGGTCGTGCGCTGGATCGAGTACTGCACCGCGCCGGCGGCGGACGACCAGGGCGAGTGGTTCGCGGACGATGCGATTCCCGAGACCCTCGTGGACGTGCTGACCGTGATGGGGGGCGACGGGGCGCCGCTCGTCCTCGCCCTCGCCGAGGCGGTCGAGCGCTGGGCCGACGAGCACGCCGTCGTCGGCGAGACGCCACCGCGGGGGATCGGGGCGGTCGAGTGGCCCCTCCGCGGGATGACGCTGAACCGGGTCGCCCAGGTCTACTCGCTCTTCATGCTCCAGCGGATTCTCGACCCCTACAGGGCCCTCTCGGAGGCCGATCGGAGTCGGGTCGACGCCACCCTCGCGGGCACCGGTTGGGCGCCCGTTCTCGCCTACACTCCGAGGCACCGGCTCGAGAAGAAAGGCTTCGATCTCGTCTTCGCCGCGCCGCCGTCCTGATCCCGTTCGAACAAAGGAACCCCCCGAATGAATGCCCTCCGTCGTCTGCGCCGTGACATGGGATTCGTCTCGACCTTCGGGCGTGGCCTCGGGCCCGCCCTACGCGCCGCGCCGGCCCGGCGCGTCGAGTTCTCGGACGCGCTCGCCGAACACTTCCAGCGGCGGCCCGATCAGCCGGCGCTGATCGGCGAGGCGAGCCGGATGACCTGGGGCGAGCTGGATCGCTTCGCCAACCGGGTCGCGAACTGGGCGCTCGGCCAGGGCCTCGAGCGGGGCGACGTCGTCGCGCTGCTGATGGAGAACCGAGCCGAGTACGTCGCGACCTGGATCGGGCTCTCGCGCGTGGGCGTCGTGACGGCGCTGCTCAACACAAATCTCGTGGGCGACCGGCTCGCGCACTGCATCCGCGAAGCGGACACGCGATACATGATCGTGGGCAGCGAGCTCGCCGAGGGCGCCGCGTCCGCGATGCCCGAGCTCGAGACGAAGCCAGCGCTCTTGATCGCGTCCTTCGATGCGGAGGCGGACGAGAAGGCGGCGTCGCTGCTCGAGGCGACGTCCTTCGACGCGGCGTGCGACGCAGCGGGCGATGGGCCCGTTCCGGAGCCCGTGCGGGCGGCCCGCAAGGGCGCCGACGACCTCTTCTACATCTACACGAGCGGGACGACCGGACTGCCGAAGGCGGCGCACGTCAGCCACTCGAAGGCGATGACCGCGGGCACGGGCTGCTGGAAGTTCCAGGGCCTCACGCCGGCGGACAAGCTCTACTGCTGCCTCCCGCTCTATCACAGCGCCGGCGGCATGATGGCGACGTGTGGAATCCTGATGGCGGGCGGGACCCTCGTGATCGCGCGCAAGTTCTCGGCGTCGCGCTTCTGGAGCGACTGCGTCCAGCACGAGATCACGGTCTTCCAGTACATCGGCGAACTCTGCCGGTATCTCCTGAACTCGCCCCCGCACCCGGACGAGAACCGCCACCGGATTCGTACGGCGCTCGGCAATGGCCTTCGCCCGGAGGTCTGGGGCCCCTTCGCTGAGCGCTTCAAGCTCCCGAAGATCATCGAGTTCTACGGCGCGACCGAAGGCAACATGATCCTTCTCAACCACGAGGGGCGCGTCGGCGCGATCGGCTACCTGCCGGCCTTCCTGCGCAAGGCGCAGGGCGTCGTGATCGCGCGCTTCGACGTCGTCGAAGAAACGGTCGTTCGTGGCGACGACGGGTTCTGTATCGAGGCGGACCTCGAGGAGCCCGGTGAGCTGCTCATGAAGATCAACGCGACCCAGCGCTTCGAGGGCTACACGAACGAAGAGGCGTCGAAGAAGAAGATCCTGAGGGACGTGTTCGAGAAGGGCGACGCCTACTTCCGTACCGGCGACCTGCTCAAGCTCGACGAGGACGGCTTCTTCTACTTCGTCGACCGGATCGGGGATACCTTCCGCTGGAAGGGCGAGAACGTCTCGACGAACGAGGTCGCCGAGGTGCTGTCGGTCGAGCCCGGCATCGAGGAGGCGAACGTCTACGGCGTGGAGGTCCCCGGGGCGGACGGCCGCGCCGGAATGGCCGCGCTCGTGACGACGGACGCTTTCGATCTCGAAGCGTTCGGTCGGCGCGTCGAGCAGGAGCTCGCGTTCTACGCGCGCCCGCTCTTCGTGCGGCTCCTTCCGCAGATGGAGATCACCGGGACCTTCAAGCATCGCAAGGTCGACCTCGTGAAGGAGGGCTTCGATCCGACCCAGCTCGAGGACGCGGTCTATTACCGCGACCCGGAGAAGGCGTCCTACGTGCCCCTCGATCCGATCGCCTACGACCGGATCGCGAACGGCGAGATTCGGATCTAGGTCCGGCGATGGCCCTCGGCACCTTCGAGATCGCGCGGCGCTTCTGCGGTCCGCCGACCTCCGGAAACGGTGGCTACGTCGGCGGGCGACTCTCGACCTTCGTCGCGACGGACGCCGCCGCCCCGGCGGTCGCGGTCCGGCTGCTGGCGCCGCCGGCGCTCGAGCGCGCTCTCGAGGTGCGGGACGACGACGGCGGTGCCGCTCTCTACGACGGAGAACGCAAGGTCGCGACCGCACGGGCCGTACCGCTCGAGCTCGATCCGCCCGGACCCCCGTCCTTCGGACGCGCGGAGGAGGCGCGGCGCGCCTTCCGCGGCTTCGACGAGCACGTCCTGCCCGGTTGCTTCGTGTGTGGCGTCGAGCGCACGGAGGGCGACGGCCTCTGCATCTACCCGGGCCCCGCGGACGACGCGGGTCTCTTCGCGGCGCCGTGGATCCCGGACGCGTCGCTCGGGGGCGTGCCCGGCGACGCGCTCGACGCGGCTTTCGTCTGGGCAGCGCTCGACTGTCCGGGCGCCTTCTCGTTTCCCCAGGCCGAAGGCCTCTGCCTGCTCGGTGAAATGGCAGCGCGCGTCTTCTCGGAGGTCCGGATCGGCGAGCGCTGCATCGTCACGAGCTGGCTGATCTCGCGGAAGGGGCGGAAGAACGTGACGGGCACGGCGCTGTACGGGCCCGACGGCGATTGCCGCGCCTACGCGCGCGCGACGTGGATCGAAGTGGACCGCGAGTCCGTGCCGCGCGACTAGTCCTCGCCGCCCGTGCGCCTCGCCTCGCATGACGGATCCGGTGTCGCGCCTCGAGGCGACTGACCCGAAGTTTGTGCGGCGGAATCGGCGATCTGCGATGGTGCGCGCCGCTGCG
>JBCCZJ010000157.1:0-10262 GCA_039187915.1 Myxococcota bacterium | reverse complement strand
GTGCCGCCGAGATCGCGAACGCCCACGCCGAGACCTACCCGAGCCGGAAGGACGAGTACGGGCCGGGGCTCGCGCAGGCGATCGAGCTGGGCCGGGGCGGCTCGGCCCTCGACGTCGCGCGGGCGTGGCGCGAGCGCACGGCATGGACGCGCCGACTCGAGGGCTGCTTCGAGGCGGGCTCGGCGACCTGTCCGGCCGCGGCGCCCGAAGGCCTCGACGCGATCCTCTGTCCGGTGATTCCGGGGCCCTTTCCCGCGGACGCGAACCTCGGGGAGGCCGGTGCGCTCCCGTACGGGAGCGCGGCCATGCGCTTCACCGGCCCCTTCAACATGTCGGGCTCGCCGTCGCTCACGATGTGCGGCGGCTTCGACGAAGAGGGCGCGCCGATCGGCTTCCAGCTCGTCGGCGCCCGGCTTGCCGAGTCGAAGCTGCTCGCGCTCGGGGCCGCGTTCCAGGACGCGACGGATTTCCACACCCGACACCCGGCGCTCTGACGTCGGACGTTCAGCCCGGGCGGACGTCGCTCGTCCGCGGCCGGCGAGGAGAAGGATCGCGATGAAGGTCGATGCGCCGCTCTACTCTTTCGATGCGCCCGAGGACGAGGTGCGCGCGCTCGAGTCGAAGGGCTACGCCGGCGCCTTCACGTACGAAGGGCCGCACGATCCCTTCTTTCCGCTCCTGCTGGCTTCGCGCGCGAGCACGTCGATCGATCTCTATACGGCGGTCGCGATCGGCTTCGCGCGCAACCCGATGATCCTCGCCAACATCGGCTGGGACCTGCAGGCCATCTCGAAGGGGCGCTTCTTCCTGGGACTCGGGACGCAGATCAAGCCGCACATCGAGAAACGCTTCGACATGCCCTGGTCGAAGCCGGCTTCACGGATGCGCGAGATGGTCCTCGCGATCAAGTCGATCTGGCACGCCTGGGAGCACGGGGAGCGCCTCGACTTCCGCGGCGAGATCTACGCGAACACGCTGATGACGCCGATGTTCAACCCCGGCCCCGCACCGCACGGCCTGCCGCCGATCTTCCTGGCCGGTGTCGGGCCGCGCATGACCGAGGTCTGCGGCGAGGTGGCCGACGGCTTCTTCGTCCACCCCTTCGGCAGCCACCGCTCCTTCGCCGAGCTCACCCTCCCCGCGCTCGATCGCGGGCTCGCCGCGGGCCAGCGCGACGCTCAGGCTTTCTCGATCTCGCTCCAGGTCATGGTCTGCACCGGCGCGAACGACGAGGAGATCGACCGTGCGCGCCAGGCCACGAAGCAGCAGATCGCCTTCTACGGATCGACCCCCGCCTATCGGCCCGTGCTCGAGTGTCACGGCTGGGGCGATCTCCAGGGCGAGCTCAACACGCTCACGAAGGAGGGCAAATGGGGCGAGATGAGCGGCCTCGTGAGCGATGAGCTGCTCGAGGCGATCGCCGTCTGCGGTCCGATCGGCGAGGTCGCCGAGCGGGTCGAGGCGCGCGCCCAGGGACGCGCCGATCGGGTGAGCCTCGTCGCCCACTGGACGCGGGATCCGGAGATCTGGGACGATGTGGTCCGGGATCTCTCCGCGGCGAGCTGAAGCGATCCGGGCGGTGGCCGATCGACGCAGCTTCGTCATCGAGCTCTTCTGGAAGTGGCATCCGCGGGTCTATCGCTTCACGGGCGGACGCCTCGGCGGAAGACTGGCGGGGCTCCCGGTGCTGCTGCTCGAGACGATCGGCCGTCGGTCGCACGCGCGAAGGGAGACGGCGCTCACCTATCTGCCTCATCCCCATCCCGACGGCGAGCACTTCGTGGTGGTCGCGTCCGTCCTCGGCGAGCCGCGCCACCCGGCCTGGTATCTCAACCTGCGCGCCGACCCGAAGGTCGCAGTCCGCGTCGGGCGCCGGCGCATCGCCGTGGTCGCCCGCGACGCGGAGGGCGAGGAGCGGGAGCAGATCTGGGACGACCTGATCGCGCGGTCCCCCGACTACGCGCAGTACCGCACGCGCACGGATCGGAGGATCCCGGTCGTCGTGCTCGAGCGGCGGGTCCGCTGAACGCCGACGTTCTCTCGTCTCGTGCAGGCGAAAGGCTGTGCTACGAGCCGTCCGAGAAGACCGCGACGATCAGCGTGTAGTCCATGTAGCCGGTCGAGCGGGTGTTGCGGTAGCCGAGGGTGTAGGCGCCGACGTTCGCCGCGTCGATGTGCCCGGCCATCATCTTCATCTCGTGGTAGTCGCTCTCGGGCACGGTCGGATAGCCGTCCAGGGTGTGGCTCGTGCCGACTTCCTCGGGGATGCCCGATCCGAAGGCGGTGAACGCGCTCACGACGAGCGAGTTCGCCCGCGTGGTCGAGATCGTGTCCTCGGCGAGATTCGGTCCGACCCGACCGGGCGTGTCCGGCGCGCCGTCGTTCGAGTTCTGGAAGGACTCGAGCTGATCGACGCCGACCAGGGTCGCGACGACCATACCCTTCTCGTCCGTGCCCGAGTTCAGGTAGTCGACCTCGATCGCGCCCGAGCGTCCCGCCGTGACCGGCAGGTAGAACATCTCGACCGAGATCGTCTTGAACCAGGTCACCTCGACCGAGGAGATGTGGATCAGCTCCTCTCCGCCGAACGTGACGGAGTTCGACGTCGAGGCCTCTGCGCCGAGCCGCACGAGCAGGATGCCGTCCTCGGGGACGGTGTAGTTGGCCATCCGGAGCGTCGGGCCCTCGCGGAAGTCGGCCGCGCCCTGGACGTTCCGGATCGCGGCCGTTCCGGCGACGACTTCGGTCTGGCAGATCGCGCTGCAGCCGTCGCCCGCGGCGGTGTTGCCGTCGTCACAGGTCTCGCCGCTCTCGATCGCGCCGTTGCCGCACACGGCGGTCGGGGTCACGGCGCCGCTGCCGCTTCCACTACCGCCTCCGGTCCCTCCGGAGCCCGACGGCGTCGACGGGGCCCCCGGCTCGGAGCCGTTCGGGCAGCCGAGCGCGAAGAAGAGCAGAGCGAGCGGGACGAGCCGGGCGACGACGGGACGTCGTCGCTCGCCGCGGCGAGATCGACGAAACATGGCGGGGTTTCCGGGCTGGGAAGGAGGCGAGAACATCGTTCAACGATCGAATGCGCGCCACGACGAAACCGTGACAGGTGCCACGGACCCGACGAAGTTCGGACCGTTTTTTCCGATCCTGGTCAGCGCTTCCGACGCTCGCGCGGTGTGCGTCGCACGGGGAGCGGCCAGCGTCACCCCGCGCGCGGCCGGGTCTCGTCCGGGATTCGCCCCGAGCCGCTTTCGATCTCAGTCGCGGAGCTGTGCCGAGAGGCGCGCGGCGGCCTCTTCGAACTCCTTGACGGTGTCGGCGATGATGTCGGCGACGGGGCGGACCGCGTCGATGCGACCGGCGACCTGGCCCGTGAGGGCGACGCCGTTCTCGAGCTTGCCCTCGAAGTAGACGTCCTTCACGCCGCCGCCGAGGCCCGCCATGGCGTTGCCCTCTCCGGCCTCGAACCGTTCGGTCGTCTTCGTGCGCAGCGCCCGGAGCGCCGGGCCCCCCTCGGTCCGCAGGAAGCACGTGTCCGTCTCGGCGGCGTCGACGATCGCGTTCTTCCATCCGTCGTGGACCGGGGACTCGGCGGCGGACACCATGCGCGTCCCCATCTGCACGCCCTCGGCGCCGAGCGCGAACGCGGCGGCCATCGAGACGCCGTCGCAGATCCCGCCCGCGGCGATGATCGGCACGTCGACCGCGGCGCGGACGAGGGGGAGCAGGACGAGGCTCGAGACCGGGCGCGGATTCTTGAAACCGCCGCCCTCGCCGCCTTCGACGACGAGTCCGTCGACGCCGGCGTCGACCGCCTTCTGCGCGGCCCGCAGGGTTGGGACGACGTGATAGACGGTCAGCCCCTGGTCCTTCAACGACCGGGTGTACTGGGTCGGGCTGCCGGCCGAGGTCGTCACGAACTTCACGCCTTCCCCGGCGACGAACTCGACAATCGACGGATCGCGGACGAAGGCCTGCGCGATGTTCACGCCGAACGGAAGACCGGCTTCCTTCATCTTCGTGATCTCGCCGCGGACCGCGTCGAGCTCGCCGGAGCTCGTCTCGATGATCCCGCAGGCGCCGGCGCGCGAGACGGCGCTCGCGAGGGGCGCCCGGGCGATCCAGCCCATCGGTGCCTGGACGATCGGGATGTCGACGCCGAGGTCACGGGTCACGCGGTTGTCGAAGCGCATCGGGGGTCTCCTCTTCCAGGGGGTCGCCCAGCCTAGCGCGTCGCCTTCGCGGCGGACGAGACCCGCGGTGCGGGCCGGCCGCGGCGCACCGCACGAAGGTGCTCGATTGCTACGCTCGCGCCGCGTCGTCGGCTCGCCCGCCCGGCGATCCTGCAAGTCCCCTCCGAAAGGATCCCACCGTGCTCGCTCCGATGTCCGAACGTGCTCCGCGCCCCGACTGGGTGCGCCGTCTGAATGCCATGGGCGACGCGGTCGGCGGCGCCGATCGATTGATTCCCCTCGACGTCGACGAGCTGGTCGCGACGGCGCGCGCGACCCACGGGCTCTCGGATTTCGGTGATTTCGACGGAGACTGGCGGGGCCGTCTCGACGGGCTCGTCGCCGCCTACGAAGCGGAATCGAAGCTGACGGCGCTCGGGCGCTTGATGGCGCGCCAGGAGATCCTCCGCTGTCTCGGGACGCGACTCGCCATCACGCGGCGTCTCGACGAATGCCCGGCGATCCTCGACGAGACGATCGAAGCGCCGATCATCGTGACGGGACAGGGGCGGTCGGGGACGTCGATCCTGTTCGAGCTGCTCTCCCAGGACCCCGAGGCGCGGGCGATCGCCGGCTGGCAGGCGACCTATCCGGTGGCGGGCGACGTGCCGGTCGAGGAGCTCATCGCGCGGACCGAGCCCGAGCAGGAGTTCTGGGCCGACGTCCAGCCCGAGTACGCCGCGATCCACGAGAATCGCTCGGACCTGCCGGTCGAGTGCATCACGGCCATGCTGCCCTCGTTCGCGTCGTTCCAGTGGTGGATGCACGGCAGCGTATCGCAGTGGATGCCGGACTTCGTGGCGGCGCTCCAGTATCACACGGTCTTCCTGAAGGTCCTCCAGTACGGGCAGCCGAAGAAGACGTGGGTCTTGAAGACGCCGGTCTACCTGCCGGTCCTCGATCTGGTCTTCCAGTTCTTTCCCGACGCGTGGATCCTGATGACCCACCGCGACCCGCTCCAGACCCTGCCCTCGGGTATGTCGACCCTCTCGATGGTCCGTTGGCACCGCAGCGACGACGTCGATCTCGAGAACCTCACGCAGGGCAGCGCCGCCTACTACGACCTGCTCGTGGCGATCAAGCAGCGCCGCGACGCGGGCGATCTCCCGGCCCGGATCGTCGACGTCCACTTCCGGGACCAGATGCAGGACCCGGTCGCCGGGATCCGCCGCGCCTACGAAGCCATGGGGCGTCCCTTCGACGAGACGCATGCGAATCGGATCCGGGCCTATCTCGAGGCCAAGCCGAAGGGCAAGTTCGGCAAACACGCTCACTCGCCCGAGACCTGGGGCTTCACCCGGGAGGGCATCCGCGCCGACACCCGCGCCTACGTCGAGGCCTTCGACGTCGAGCTCGAGGGCTGACGCGTCGGCTGTCGACTCAGCGCTGCTTGAGCGCTTCCATCGCCGGCATCAGGGCCGTTCCCCGGATCGCATCCCGCGGCGCGATTTCGTCGATCCGCGCGAGGAGCGCTTCGTCCACGGGGATCTCCGTCGCGGCGGCGTTCGACCGGACCCGCGTGGCCCGTCGCGTGCCGAAGAGCGGGACGACGCCCTGGGCGAGCGCCCAGGCGAGGGCGAGCTGGCCGGGCTCGACTTCGCGATCACGGGCGAGCGCGACGAATGCGTCGATCACCGCGAGGTTCGCGTCCATGTTCTCCTCGGCGAGCTGCGGCGAGTGGCGTCGCATGTCGCGCTCGTCGAGGTCGGTCGCGGCGCGGACGGTGCCGGTCAGGAGTCCGCGCCCGAGCGGGCTGAAGGCGACGAAGGTCGTGCCGAG
This sequence comes from Myxococcota bacterium, assembly GCA_039187915.1. Classification (GTDB taxonomy): domain Bacteria; phylum Myxococcota_A; class UBA9160; order UBA9160; family UBA4427; genus UBA4427. Next base: position 4,257 of record JBCCZJ010000157.1, on the reverse strand, counting down.
CGTGACGCAGGTCTCGAGGATCTCGTCTTCGGGGAGGCGGTGGAAGACGGAGTACTCCGACTGGAGCGCGGTGATCGGGTGCTCCGCATGGGCGCGGCGGAGCGTCTCGGCGTTCGCCTCCGAGAGGCCGATCGTCCGGACCTTCCCCTCGTCGACGAGTCGTCCCATGGCGCCGACGGTCTCTTCGATCGGCACGTCGGGGTCGACGCGATGCAGATAGTAGAGGTCGACGGTCTCGATGCCGAGGCGCTCGAGGCTGCCTTCGATCGCGCGGCGCGCGTTGTCCGGGCGACCGTTCGCGCGCATGCCGCCGTCGCCGATCTCGAGCCCGAACTTGGTGGCCACCACGACTTCGTCGCGGCGCTGCGCGAGGACTTCGCCGAAGAGCCGCTCGTTGTGCCCCACGCCGTAGATCTCCGCCGTATCGAGCAGGTCGAGGCCCGCGTCGATCGCGGCGTGGATGGTCTCCAGGGACTCGGCGTCCTCGCTCGGCCCGTAGGTCTGCGACAGGCTCATCAGGCCGAAGGCGAGCGGCGCGACCTCGAGGTCGGAACGTCCGAGTCGGAGGCGAGGGAGGCTCACGAGTCGAGGGGCTCGGAGGGCAGCTCCTTGGCCCAGCGGTATTCGAAGAGGAAGGTCGTCACGTAGCGACCGCCGGGTATCAGCTCGGGCGCATTCTTCTTCTTCTTTCCCTTCGCCTGGGTGATCGCCTCGATCGCCCAGGTCGCGAGGAGCGGATGGGGCATCTCGAGCACGCGGATCGAGCGCGGTCGGTCGTTGCCGGCGAGCTCGAAGGCGACGACCACGCGGCCGATGATGCGCGAGCGGCGCGCGAACTCCGGGTAGCGCGGCGCGGAGATCTTGAGCCACGCGGGCGGCCGGTCGTAGCCGCCCTTCGAGATCGTCCGCACGCGGAAGATCGACGACCCGTCCGGGTCGGGGTAGGCCATCGGCTCGTCGGTGTAGAAGTCGGCGACGAGGCGGCGATGGGCCGAGGCGAGCTCGGTCATGCCGAGCTTCTCGTAGCAGCGCAGACGGGCGAGCACGGATTCGCGCGAATAGGCGCCGAGGTCGATGCGCGACTGGGCGCGATCGATCTCGCCGAGCGCCTTGTCGCACTGGCCGCGGTTCGCGTGGGTCCGCGCGGCGTCGAGCGCGAACATCCGCTCGTTCTCGCGCTGGGCGTCCCACATCGATCGGCAGCCGACGGTCGACGTCAGGATGGCGCAGAGCAGGATGGCCAGGACGAGCGGGGAGCGGCGGGGCGCAGACGTGTCGGGCATGGGGTCTCCGGACCGGGGCTGCGTCCCGGGGAGGGGGACGCGACGGAGAGCATAATGCCTCTCGGCCCGATCCGGTGGTCTGTCCACGGCGGCGCCGTCGCGATTCGGGCCGCTCCGTCTGACGCTCCCTCGGCTTCGTGGCGTCGTCCGCCTCAGCGGCCGCTGGCGTCTTCGCCGAGGCCGATTCCGTTCGTTTCCGGAAGCGTCCAGACGATCGGAATGACCAGGAGGGTGACGCTCGCCAGCGCGATCAGCGTCGTCGGCAGGTCGTTCGAACGCTCGCTCAGGAAACCGCCGAGCATCGGTCCGAAGACGAGCCCCAGGCGTCCGACCAGATTGTTCGCGATCGCGAGCGCCGTCGAACGAGAGGCCGTCGGGAAGAGCTCGAGGGTCCAGGTCGTGACGATCACCCAGACGCCGTTCAGGCCGAACATCGTGCAGTAGGCCCAGTAGATGGTGCGATCGCTCGTGGCCCGGTAGCAGACGACCGTCGCGACGAAGCACGCGGCCAGGAAGAAGGTCGCGGCGGGGCGACGGCCGAAGCGGTCCATCGCGAAGCCCGACAGCGCGTAGAGGCCGAGGCCCAGCGGGATCGTTCCGAGGGGCAAGCGCTGCATGTCGTCCGCGGTCCAGCCGCGCTGCCCGGAGACGTATTGGAAGAAGAAGTAGATCGCGCCGCCGACCCAGAAGTTGATCGCGAGCCAGAGGAGGCTCACGCGGACGAGGCGCGCGCGATCCTCGGAGCGCCAGAGCGCGCGCGCGATCCGCGTGAACTCCGCGCCGTAGCGGGCGCCGCGCGCGCCGCGCTCGAGGAAGGCGGCGGTCTCCGGGATCCTCCGGAAGTAGATCGGCAGCAGCAGGAGCGGGAGCGCCCCGATCACGAAGAGCCCCCGCCACCCGACGCCCAGATCGTCGAGCGGTGCCAGCAGTCCGGCGGGCACGGCGGCGCCGAGGGTCGCCGCCCCGGCGAAGAAGCCGTTCACGCGTCCGCGAATCGCCGGCGGGATCTCTTCGGACAGGATCAGGTAGGCGAGGAAGAGCTCGACGACCATCGCCATGCGCGCGAAGAACTGCAGCGCGGTGAAGACGACCAGATTCGGTGCGGCCGCGGTCGCCAGCGTGAAGGCGGCGTACGCGACGAGTGCGGCGAGGAAGACGGGCCGCCGGCCGATCACGTCCGCGAGCAGGTTCACGAAGAACGCGAGGACCATGCCGAAGCTCGTGATCCCGATCGCCGTCCCGACCTCGGCCAGGCCGGCGCCGTAGTCGCGCGCGATCACCGGCTGCACGAAGATCGCGAGCTTCGTGTCGAAGCCCTCGAAGAAGGTCGCGAGGCAGAGCAGGCCGAAGAGCCCCGTATGCGGCCCGAGCCCGCGCAGCGCGCCGAGGGGACCACCGCGGGATCCGGCCGGAGATCGGGGACGGGCGCTCGCGCTCACGCGTCGAGTGTGGGCGCTCGGACGACGGCTGGCAATGCGCCGCGCCCGGTGGGAACATCGCGATTCGACCGGAGGTCTCCTTGATCCGCACGCTCTCCCTCATCAAGCGCCGCCCCGACCTGAGCCGGGAAGCCTTTCGCGACCACTACGAGACGGTCCATGCGCCGCTGGCGCTGCCCTACATGGACGGCCTCGTCCGCTACGTCCGCTATCACCTGGATGCGGAGCTCTTGGGAGAGGTCCGCTTCGACGTGCTCTCCGCCTTCTGGTACCGCGACGCCGAGTCGACCGCCCGCTTGATGGCGATCCTCGCGAGCGACGAGGGCAAGCCGATCCTCGAGGACGAGCTCACCTTCATGGACAAGCCGGCGAACGTGTTCTTCCCCGTGAGCGAGCGGCGGCTCGAGGACGGCGAGGAAGGCGACGTCCACGAGTGGGTCCTGATCCGCAAGCCCGAGGGCCTCGATCGGTCGGACGCGTCGAAGGTCTTCGTGCGCGATCACCTGCCGTCGCTCCTCGGGGCCGCCGGAGGGCTCCGCTTCGCGCTGCTCCGCGACGCCTTCCCGGTCGAGGGCGGCGTCCTGCCGTACAACGCGGTCGTACAGGTCGGGAGCGACGGGATCGCCGATCTCGAGGCATGGGCCGCGCGCCTCGAGGGCGAAGGGTGGACCGTGGCCGCGGTTCGGACGCGTCGTCACGAGACCGCGCTCGGGGACGCGGCCGCGCCGCCCGGCGACTAGTGATCGAAGCGCGCGCGCAGGTCCGGCGGAAGGATCGGGCAGGCGTCGGACGGCTGGGCGAAGAGCCGCTTGCGAATGCGCGCGATCCCATCGTAGGCCGCGTCCCGGAAGCCTTCGGGCAACGGGGAGGCGACCAGCGCGACGGCGCGCCAGAGGCCGCCGAGGCGTGAGGCGAGCTCGAGGAGCGCGGCCGACTGGGTGAGCAGGCGACCGTCTTCGAGCAGGACGACGATGCTGTCGGGGAGGCCGCCGGCCTCGACGTCGTCGCGGGCCGCGATGCGCTCGTCGAAGGTGTCGCTCGAGAGGGGGGCGAAGCGGAGGCGCAGCGCGTCCGGCGTGTTGGCCTCCTCCGAGAGGACGAAGCGGACGCTGCGATGACAGAAGCCGCAGTCGCCGTCGTAGAAGAGCAGGGCGTCACCTTCGCCCTCGCTTCCGCGCAGGCCTTCGAAGGAGCGGCCCGGCCACCACGCGGGATCGGCCGCGAAGGCGTGGACGAGGAGCAGCGCGCCGTCGCCGGGCGAGGCACCGGTCGCCGCGATCCACGCGGTCTGCGCCAGGGTGAGCGCGATCCAGGCGGTGGGGCGGAAAGCCGGGAGGAAGAGCGCTGCGACCGCGGCGAGCTGGAGCGCCCCGAGCGCCAGGGCGGGGAGGGCGAAGGCTTCCGCGGCCGGGCCGCGCGCGGCGATGCCGAAGGTGCCGAGGGCGCGCTCGAGATGGATCAGCGCGAGCCAGGCCCAGGCCATGTGGCCGATCCAGCCGGGCCGGAGGCAGTCGCCGCGCGGATCGAACCGGCCG
>JBCCZJ010000156.1:0-10294 GCA_039187915.1 Myxococcota bacterium | reverse complement strand
GGGCGCCGCCCCCGCGGCGGGCGCCGTCGCGGCCGCGGGTGTCGCCGCCGCACCTGTCGCGGCCGCGCCGGGGCGCGCGAGCGGCGGCGCGTCGACCGCGATCCCGCGCGCGACGTCCTCCATCAAGAGCTCGACCATCCGGGCCTTGTGGGCGTCCATGAACTCGTCCGCGGAGAAGGCTTCGAGCGCGTAGTCGTTCGTCGGGAAGCGGCCATCGAGTGACGCCATCCGCTCCCGGTCCGGATATTCGCCGTCCATGAAGCGGTAGCCGCGGATCTCGCCCACGCGGTAGGGGCCGCGGGCCCCGAGATCCCGAAGGAGCCGGCCGAAGAACTCGATCGAGACCGTCCGGTCGCTGCCCGACAGCGAGCCCTTGAAGGCGGAGAACGCGACGGGGCGATCGTTCCGGTCGTAGAGGTTGGCGTCGATCCGGTACTGGCCCGGCTGATCGACCTCGATGCCGACGTCGACGCGGAGATGCCCGTTCGCGAGGCGATCCTCGACCTCGCCCGTGAAGCGCGCCGGGATCCGGCCGGCGGGCGTCAGGAAGAGCCGTAGCGTCTCTTCGTGCCAGGCGTCCGGGGCGTATTGGATCCGCGCATCGACCAGGATCGGGCCGTGATGGTCGGCGAAGCGTGCGGGGTCGAGCGTCGCGGACCAGCCGTCTTCGGCGGGCGTGAAGCGGAGGCCGGAGCGGTTGCCTTCGAGACCGGCACGGCCTTCGCGGGTCGCGCCGGCGTCGAGCGCGAGCAGCTCGACCGGGCGGTTGCCTCGAAGCACTTCCAGGGAGAGTTCGATCGGGTCGTCGCCCTCGTAATAGTAATGGTCGCAGGTCAGGCGGACCGTCACGATGTCGTCGGCGTTCTGGCTGAACGTCTCGGGGATCGGACGGTATTCCTCGAAGCGTCGGTTCGGCTGGACGAGGTCGCCCTGGGCCTCGGTCAATCGCCCGACGCTCGGGGGATAGACCGTGTTCTCGAGGTAGCGGCGGACCGAGGGCGGAAGCGCGTCCGCTTCGGCGAGGCTCGCGACGGCGATCGGCCGCGGGGCGGCCACGAAGGCGGGTGGCGCCTCCGGATGGCTCGCGCGGTCCGCGAGCCACGAGAGTCCCCAGACGACCGCACCGATCGTCAGGAGGAGGGTGGTACCGGCGGCCAGGCCGAGGGCGCCCAGGCCCCCGCTGGCGAAACGCCGGACGCGAGATTCGCCGCGCGTGATCGGCTCGTTCTCGTCGTCCGGCGCCCCTGCCAAGGGTACGTGCTCCTCGAGGGCCGCGAGCGGCGAACCGCGCCGGCCGGGTGGAGGCGGCGGGTCGGCCTGCCTACCAGCCCAGGTTGCGGATGAAGCGATCCTTCATCTCGTAGTGGTCTTCGTTGTACCCCGTGCAGGTCCATGCCGCGCGGTGGTTCGTCCACTTCGGGCTGGTGCACATGCTGCTCGTCCCGGTCACGCTCGTCACGGCGCCGGCCGAGTGGTAGGCGACCGCGCCGTCGTCCTCACCGGGCAGCAGCCAGGACGTGTACCACCAGCCGTCGTAGCCGCCGATGTGGTAGATCGTCTCGCCGTTCGTGTCGTTGTGGTTGTAGGCGTTGCGGACTTCACTCCGGCCGAGATGGCCCGAGTAGTCGCAGGGGCCGAAGATGTCGGCCAGGAAGTTGCCGGAGAGGGCGCTGCCGCCGCCGGCACCCGCGGAAGTGCCGACCCAGTTGATGTTGTAGTTCGTGCTCGTATTGGCGAGGCGATGGCCCATCACGGCGTCGCCGCCGGAGTAGTTGATCACGTAGCAGAGGTTCGAGCCGGTGCAGCACTGGTCCAGGTAGATGCCCATCGCGTGGCTCGCGTCGGCGAGGCCGCTGTGGTTCGTCTGGACGGCCTTCACGTCGATCGACGTGTAGCCGGACGCGTTCGCGAGGGCGTCGTCCCAGCCCTGGGAGCACATCCCGCCGAGGTGGAGGATGTAGCGGCTGCCGCTGTTCGGGTTGCAACCGGTGTTGGCGTTGCAGACGGGCTCATAGTCGGCGCAGCAGTCGCCGTACGTCGCGCAGCTCGCGTCGCAGTAGCAGCTGTTGCCGTTGTTGCCGGCGCCGGCGCCACCGCACGCGTTCACGCAGGTGCCGGCGTCGTCTCCGCCTACCCCTGCGTTCGCGGTCGTCGCGAAGACGGAGAGGCTGGCCATCAGCAGGAGTGCGCTCAGAACGGCGCGGATTCGAGGTCGTACGGGCATCGTCGCTTTCCCCCAGGAGAGCCGATCCTCGTGGAATCCCGATCTGTCGATCCCGACCGATTCCGACTGCGCGGCAACGTCTCGGTCACGATCGACTTCGCAGGACCCGGTCGACGATCGGCTCGGACGTGTCGCGAAGGCCCCCGCGGCGCGCGCGACTCGATCAGCTTACGCTCCGTCAGGTCGAGAAAGCAAGAGCGAACTTCGCCAATCGTCGCTCCGTTTGCGAACGCCGGTCGCAAACGAACGCGCGGTCAGGCGACCGGCGGCCGCCGAGCCGTCCGCGCATGCCAAACGGACCGCTTCGCGGAAGCGCGCGCCGTGCTAGTCGGCGTCCGTCTCGGGCGCGGGTCTCCGGTGAAACTCCCAGCCGCCCTTCGCGGCCCCCCCGAAGAAGCGGCCGACCGCGATCAACGAACCGTCCTCGCGGTAGTACTTCCAGAAGCCCTTCCGGCGCCCCTGTCCATCGACGGCCCCCTTCCAGCGCGCGGCACCGTTCGCGAAGCGTTCCGGGTCCGCCGGCGGGCAGTGGCGCTCCTGGACGCGCGCGTGGAGCAGATCGCTCTCGTCGACGCGACACAGACGCGCGGCGTCGAGATAGCGGAGATGCGTGTCGCGCAGGGAGAGTTCGATCTGCCCGGCCTCTTCTCGGCGCCACGTGAGGCCGTAGCTCTCGTGATAGACGTGGTAGCGCGGGGCGCGCTCCTCCGACGAGAAGAGCGAGTCGAACCACCCGCGCGAGACCGGCTCGAAGCGGAACCGACCGTCTTCGTCCGTCAGCGCTTCGCGGACCCGCGCGAAGCGCCGGACGTCGGCCGCGAGCCGTTCGCCGGGGACCGCCTCGAAGACCGAGACGTTCGCGATTGGCTCGCGCGTGTTCGCGTCGATCACGCGGCCTTCCACGGCCTTCGCGTCCTCGGCGCGCGCGAGGCCCGTGGCCGCGAGGGGGAACAGGAGGCAGGCCAGACCTGCTCGCATCCGGGGCATCGAACTCACGCGGCTCTCTCTCCTTCGCACCCCGCCGGCTGCGCTCCGGCTGGCGCCGCCGGGAGGCTACCGCGTAGAGTGGGAACTTCACGCGAACGCGGAGGAGCGGGCGGTGCAGGTCGAATCGAACGGGATCCGGATCGAGGTCGAGACGCGAGGCGCCGAGGACGCACCGGCCTTCGTGTTGATTCGCGGACTGTCCACGCAGCTGATCCAATGGCCCGACGTCTTCCTCGACCGCTTCGTCGCGGCGGGCTTCCGCGTCGTGGTCTTCGACAACCGCGACTGCGGCCTGTCGAGCAAGCTCGACGCGGCGCCGATGCCGGACGGGGCCGACGTCCTGGCGGGCAGGGTCCCGGCGCCCTACGGCGTGGGCGACATGGCGCGGGACGTCGTCGGCGTCCTCGATGCGCTCGGGATCGAGCAGGCGGACGTTGCGGGGATCTCGCTCGGCGGCATGATCGCGCAGCATCTGGCTTTCGATCACGCGAGCCGCTTCCGCTCCGTCACGAGCATCATGTCGAGCTCGGGTGCGCCGGGTCTCCCCAGCGGCACGCCGGAGGCGATGCAGGCCCTGATGGAGCGGCCTGCCGACCCGGACGACCGAGAGGCGGTGATCGAACACAACATGCGCAGCCAGCGCGTGATCGGGAGTCCGGGCTTCCCGATGACGCCCGACGAGCTCCGCGCCTACTGCGAGCGAAGCTACGACCGCGGCTACTGCCCGGACGGGTCGGCCCGCCAGATGATGGCCGTCATGACGGATACGACCCGGCCCGATCGACTCGCCGAGATCGAAGTGCCTTTCCTGGTCGTGCACGGACGCGACGACCCGTTGATCCCGCTGGCCTGCGGCGAGGACACGGCCGAGCGGGCGGGCGCGCCCCTCGTGGTGATCGACGGCATGGGCCACGACGTCTCGATCGCCAACAGCGGTCCGATCGCGGAAGCGTTGCTCGAGTTCGTGAAGGCGCCGGCGCTGCGCTGAGCGCGCGCGCCCGAGGCACGGCGAGCCTAGTCTTCGGCTACGACGCCGAGCGCCGCCATCTGGCGCGCGATCCAGTCCGCGACGAGACGGATGCGAGGCACGTGCTGTGCGCTCTTCGCGCAGACGAGGCCGAACGCGGTGGCGGGAGGATCGAACCCGACGTCGATCGGCGCGAGGCCGGCGAGCTCGGCGCCGCGCTCGTCGAGGATCATGGCGCCGAGCCCGGCGACCGCGGCCGCGCGCTGGACGAGGTAGTCGTCGCTGGTGAACGCGGGCACGAGGTCCGGGATCGCGCGCGCGAGCATGGGGCGCGGCGGGACGTGTTCGAAGGGACGCGCCCAGGTGATCCAGTCGATCTCGGCGAGCTCGACGGGGCCCGACCGACCCGCGTCGTGGCGCCGCGCCGTGAGGGCCCGGACGTATTCGGGGGACGCGAAGACGCCGGCGCGGATCGATCCGGCGGCGAGCGTCATGAGCTCGGGCTCCGTCGCCCTGCGAGTGCGGATCGCGAGGTCGGCGTCGCCGCGGACGAGGTCGACGTGAGCCACGCTGGCGAGGATCTCGACGCGCAGGGAGGGGTGGTCGACCTGGAGCGCGGCCGCGAGGGGGGCGATGAAGTCGACGGCGAGCGCGGGCGGCGACGCGATCCGCACGAGTCCGTCCGGGGCGGACTCGACGCCGCGGGCGATCCGCCCGAACTCGCCCGCCCAGCGCGCCATCTGCTCGGCCGCGGGCCGCAGCCGCGCGCCGGCCTCGGTCACGGTCGCGCCCTGCTGGGCGCGCTGGAAGAGTGCGACGCCGAGACGCGCCTCGAGGAGCGCGATCCGGCGGGAGACCGTCGGCTGTCCGAGCCCCAGGCGTTTCGCGCCGCCGCTGATGCTGCCGGCCTCGGCGACGGCGAGGAAGGTCTGGGCGTCGTCCCAGGAAATATCCATATTTCGATGATTCTATCGGATTTTTTCGGATTTCCATTCGAGTAGAGATGTCCGAGAGTCTGAGAACGCCTTCAGCGCGAGGAGAAAAGCATGCTTCGGATCGGCCCTCCCTTTCGCCAGACGCCGGATCGACCCTGCGACTGGGCGACCGCCCGCGTCCTCTTCCCGGCCGCACTCTGGCTGCTGGCCCTGCTGGGGGCCGTCCTCCAAACCGGCTGCACCGCCAGCAGTCAGCCCACCACCCTGTCCGACCTGGGCCGCCGGGTCGGCGTGGTCGAGTTCGAGGCGGCCCTCGGGCAGCCCGGTCCGATCGGCTTCGAGCGGATCGTGGCGGCCGACTGGGTCGTGGACCGGAGCGGACTGATCAACCTCGACCATCCCGAGGCGAAGAAGCAGGGGATCGCGTCGGGCCCGGAGCCGATCGAGATCTTTCTCTACGTGCTGACCCACCCGTCGCGGGGGACCTGGCTCGTCGACTCCGGAGTGGCCGAGGTCTTCCGCGAGGAAGGCCGCGCGCCGCAGGTGAGCCCGATCGTGAACGCCGTGATGGCGACGGACAACCTCGACGTGCACGTCTCGACGGCCGAGTGGCTCGCTGCCCAGGCCCGTCCGCCTGCGGGCGTATTGCTGACGCACATCCACATGGATCACGTGATGGGCCTCCCCGACGTGCCCGGCAGCGTCCCGGTCTTCGTCGGTCGCGGCGAGACGCGGGGCCGGGCGTTCCTGAACCTGTTCACACGGGGCACCCTCGATCGCTTGATCGCGCGCGACGAAGCGCTCCAGGAGTTCGACTTCGTTCCGCCTTCGGGCGACGAGCCGCGCTCGATTCTCGACGTCTTCGGCGACGGCTCGCTCTTCGCGATCCATTCTCCGGGGCACACGCCGGGCTCGACGGCCTTCGTCGCGCGCACGCCCGACGGGCCGAAGCTCCTCGTGGGCGACACGTGCCACACGGCCTGGGGCTGGCTGAACGGCGTCGAACCGGGCTCCTTCACGGCGGACCACGCGGCGAACGCGATCAGCCTCGCCTGGCTGCGCGACCTCGCGGCGGCCCATCCCGAGCTCGAGGTCCACCTCGGCCATCAGCGCCTTCCGCGCTGAGCAGGAGGCGGCGAGGCCCTCGGTTCGGTGACGCGGTGGCGCCGCGATCGCCGGCGCGCGCAGCGCCCAGCGGCCCGCCCGGACGGAATCGCGTCGCCGATCGCTCGATCCGGAAGGGCGAGCACCGGACGGCCCCGCTGCTCTAGGCTCCGGTCGAGGTACGAACGATCGAATCGAGGAGTCCTTCGGCATGGGCCAGCAGGAAGAAGAGAACAAGCAGCTCGCTCGGGAGATGATCGACGCGCTCACCCGCGCCGACGTCGAGTGGGTCAAGAAGAACTACGCCGACGATTTCAAGATCTGGGCGGCGGGCGACCTTCCGTTCAGCGGAGAGGGGGACAAGGCGAGCGCGGTCGCGGGCATGCCCGCCGTGCTCGACCTCTTCCCGGAAGGGCTCGCCTTCACGATCGATCGGATGATCGCCGAAGGCGACTCGGTCGCGATCGAGGCGCACAGCGCGGGCACGACCTTCCGCGGCGACCGCTACGAACAGCAGTACCACTTCGTGATGCGGGCCCGCGATGGCCAGGTCACCGAGTGGAAGGAATACATGGACACGGCGCTCGCCGGCCGGGTCATGTTCCCGGACGGCTAGCGCGCCGGTCGGGGCGGAGCGTGGGATGCGTGTGATCCGCGCCGAAGAGGCGCCGGAGTACGGCGTGGGACTCGGGAGCGTTCTGGTCAGCCTGCTCGAGCCGGCGCCGGGCAAGGCTCGCCAGTTCAACCGCTGGTACGAGCGCGATCACTTCTACGCCGGCTGCATGACCGGTGCGCACTTCTTTTCGGGCCGGCGTTTCGTCGCGACGCGCGACCTGAAGGCGCTCCGTTACCCCGCGTCGTCGGCGCAGGTGCCGGACACCTCGATCGGCTCGTTCCTCGCGCTCTACTGGATGGAGCAGGGGCACCACCAGCCGGCAGAGGACTGGTCCCTCGAGCGGGTGCTCTGGCTCTACGAGAACGGGCGCATGGACGGGGGCGGCGCGCGCCAGGCCGTGCACGCGGGCTTCTACGCGCATCGCGTCGCCGTCACGCGCGACGACGACGGCATCCCGCCCGAGGTCGCCCTCGATCATCCGTTCCCCGGGCTCGCCCTGATGCTGTCGGAGCGGCCGGCCGGCGTGTCGCGCGCGGAACGCGAGGCGTGGCTGCTCGAGCGCGATCTGCCCGAGCGTCTTCCCGGCTCACCGATCGCGCTCTGTCTCTCCCTCGAGCTGCTGCCGCTGCCCGAGTCGTCGCCGGCCTTCGTCCCGCCGGACGAGGGCGCGGATCGTCGCGGGCTCGAGCTCTTCTTCCTCGACGCATCGCCGCAGGCGGTCTGGGCCGACGCGTTCGCCGACTTCGGAGCGGCCCAGGAAGCGGCCGGCGTCGGGCGCGTCTCGATGGCATCGGCGTTCGTGCCGACGGTGCCCGGGACGGATCGTCATGTCGACGAGGTCTGAGCGCCGCTCGTTCCGGCGCACCTGATTCGGAGCGACGCGGACGGGCGCTGCGGGCAGAACGCGCAGGGTCTGCCGGTGGTTTCCGATCGGGGAAGCGTTACCGTCGCGCGGCGCGACGCACCGTCTCGCAACTCCAATCCACCCTCATGTGAGCGCTCTCGACCGTTTGGCGGGGAGCCGCCGATGGAGAGGCGAGTTGGCTCCGGCCTCGCTCCCGACAGGACAGGGTCGCCTCGGCGTCCCTCGTGGACGGCTCGCCCGCCGGCCTGCCCGCACTGCCCGCCGGCCCCTGCTCTCGGGGCTCTGCCTCTTCCTCGCGTTGATCGGAGCAGGGGGCGCCGACGCCGAAGCGGCGGACCGGGTCGCCGATGCCGCCTACACCTCCGAAGCCTCCGACACCTCCGACACCTCCGACGCCTCCGATGTCATCGATTTCGTCCCGCCCGTCGTCGCCGAATGCGAGCGCGGCCAGAATCCGACTGCCCACGCGACGTTCGTCGAGACGCCGCCCGAAATCGACGGACGACTCGACGATCCCGCCTGGGCGCAGGCCGAGCCCGTCTCGGAGCTGACCCAGGTCGAGCCGATCTTCTGCACGCCTCCGAGCTACCCGAGCGAGATCCGGATCGTGACCGACGGCGAGACGCTCTACCTCTCGCTCCGCGCCTACGACCCGCATCCGGATCGGATCGTCGCGAACCGAATGGGGCGCAGCGAGATCTTCTTCTTCGACGACAACTTCACGATCCTGCTCGACACCTTCCACGATCGACAGAACGGCTTCTTCTTCCAGGTCAACCCGAACGGGGGGCGCCGCGACGCGACCTTCGCGCGCGACGTCTTCGAAGAGAACTGGGACGGGATCTGGTACGCCGACGCGCGGATCGACGAGCGGGGCTGGACCGCCGAGGTCGCGATCCCGTTCAAGACGCTGCCTTTCCGCCCGGGCGCCGACGACTGGGGCCTGCAGATGTTCCGCCGCATCCGCCGGCGCAACGAGGAACATCGCTGGGCGGACCCCTCCCGCCAGCGCTTCGGCATCAACATCAGCCGCGCCGGCACTCTCACGGGCATGGCCGTCGCGCGGCAGGGCGTCGGTCTCGACGTCGTGCCGACCTTCTCGGTCGGCGCGAACATCGATCAGCTCGGCGACACGAGCGCCGAAGGCATGCGCGACGCCGACCTCCACGCCGAAGCCCGCGTCGAGCCGAGCTTCGACGCGTTCTATCGCGTGACGCCGGGCCTGATGGTCTCGGCGACGGCGAACACCGATTTCGCCCAGACCGAGATCGACGACGCGCAGGTGAACCTCAACCGCTTCGCGCTCTTCTTCCCGGAGAAGCGCGAGTTCTTCCTTCGCGACACCGGCATCTTCCAGTTCGCGGACCTCGAGGGCTCGGACGGGATCCTGCCCTTCTTCTCGCGGCGGATCGGGCTCCAGGGAACCGACCGCGGGCCGCGCGACGTGCGCCTGCTCGGAGGCGGGCGGCTGACCGGGCGCGCCGGTCGCTTCAACCTCGGATTCATGAGTCTCCAGCAGGATCGGAACTTCCAGAGCGATCCCCCGAACGGGCTCGGGACGGATCCCGATCGCGGCGGTGAGAACCTCGCGGTGGCGCGGGTCTCGGCGAACGTGCTCGAAGAGTCGACGCTCGGGCTGCTGCTCACGCACGGGGATCCGGAGTCGGATCGCGAGAATCTGCTCGCGGGCGCCGACTTCAACTACCGGAGCAGCCAGTTGGTTCCGGGCCGCTTCGTCTCTTCGAACCTCTGGATCCAGCAGGACTTCTCGGGACGCCAGTACGGGCGACGCGAGACCGCATGGGGCGCGACGCTCTCCTATCCGAACGATCGCGTGAATTGGCAGCTGCGCTTCCGGGACGTGGGCCGGAACTTCGATCCGGCGCTCGGCTTCGTGAACCGACGCGACATCCGACGCTACGACGCCGAGTACCGCTATCGATGGCGGACGCAGGACGGCTTGATCCGGACCTGGGACCTGAAGGCCGACGGCGACCTGACGACCGATCGTGACGACAACATCGAGACGGTGAACCTCTTCCTGCCGTTCCGGATCACGAGTCAAGTCGACGATGCCTTCGAGATCCTCTTCTACTACGCCTACGACCAGCCGACGTCCACCTTCTATCTCTCGGATCACATCGGGATCCTGCCCGGCCGCTACCACAGCGTGTCCGGCATCTTGCGCATCGAGACGAGCCAGCACCGCAAGATCCGCTTCCGCTACAACACCGGCTTCGGGCGGCTCTTCGGCGGCGTCGGACTAAGGATCGCTCCCCTGATCGAGTGGCGTCCGTCGAAGCACTTCCTGCTCTCCTTCGAGTACGACCGCCGTCAGTTCTGGGGCATCAAGTCGTGCTTCGGGCCGCGACCGACCGGACCGGATCGCGTCTGCAATGGCCACAGTCCGAGCTTCTCGGGCGGGATCGAGGACGACGTCGAGAAGCGCCCCTTCTCGATCCAGCTCTTCCGCGCGCGCTTCCAGGTCAACTTCAGCCCGGACGTCGGCTGGATCACGCTCGTGCAGTGGAGCAACGCGAACGAGAGCGCCCGGGCTCGACGATCCAGCGCAGCCGGGTCTGGAACTGGGCGCTCT
>JBCCZJ010000155.1:0-10300 GCA_039187915.1 Myxococcota bacterium | reverse complement strand
GTTATGAGGCGGCCATCTCTACTAACTTTCCATTGATCACCTCTAATGTGCGTATTAATAGGGTAGAAGTTTGGATAGAAAGGGGAGGAGCTACCAGAGATACACGTAATGGAATAGGATTTACAGACCTTGGAGAAACCAACTTCGGAGTGCCCGGTCCACCCCCTTTAAGCCAGAGAGAAAGTGGAAACCTTTTCAACACACCCCTCATCCAGGATTTGGCCGCGTCTCCTTTTCCGGAATAATGACGCGAATGATCTCTACAGCCAAATAACCGGCAATGCCAATGTAAGAGAACTGAACTCTGCTGCTCTGGCACTAGAAGGACTTGGGTTTGGAAATACCTTAGACTTTGAGATTGCAGGTAATATGCGGAAACTCCAGCAGAATGAGTTTACCGTAAACTCTCAGTTGGGATATATCTCTTTAAATTCTCCCGTACCTACTGACCAGGTACTCTTCGTAGCCTTTGAATACTCCCTAAATGGTCAAACCTTTCAGGTAGGAGAATTCTCTCAGGATGTCAATGCAGATGGACTAAACTCCAATGTACTCTTCCTAAAACTTCTAAAGTCATCTGTGTTGAGACCTACCACTCAGTCTCCCGCCTCTGGAAGAATAGTAGCCTATCCTCCATGGGACCTGATGATGAAGAACATCTACAACATTGGGTATGGCATCAAGAGAGATGGATTTTTCTTGGACATCTATTATGAATCAGGAACATCAGCAGGTAAGATCAACTTCCTCCCTGACGGAACGCTAAAAAATAAACCGCTTATCCAGGTGATGAACGTGGATAAGCTCACCAACCACACTGCCCCAGGTGCTGACTTCCGCTTTGACTTTGTGGAGGGGATCACCATGGTCTCTGATAAAGGGTTGCTGATTTTCCCTGTCCTGGAACCCTTTGGCGGGCACTTAGCCAGAAGATTGGGGAATGAAAATGACTCTGCTAACTATGTGTTTCAGGCACTTTATGATGATACACCCATAGGGGCTGCCCAAAATTTCCCTCACTTAAACCGCTTTACCATGGAAGGATACTATCAGTCTACTTCTAGTGCTGGTGGCGGTAACGGAGGTGGAGGGGTACGGGAAATTCCCCTTAACGCCTTCAACATTAATAAAGAAAGTGTTACCGTAACAGCTGGTGGGCGTACGTTGACAAGAGGGGTAGATTATGAGGTAGATGAGTTTGGTGGAAAAGTAAGAATTATCAATCCAGCCCTACAAAACACTAACCAGGACATACAAGTAAATTATGAGAGTTCTTCTCTCTATAACATCCAAACTAAAACACTTCTGGGAGCCAGAGCTGAGTTCAGTAAAAGTGATGACTTTACCCTGGGAGCCACCATTCTAAACCTACGGGAGCAACCCTTCAACCAAAAAACAACCCTGGGTGATGAACCCATCAATAATACCCTTTGGGGATTAGATGCAGGCTTGAGAAAAGAGTCAGACCTGATCACCAAATTAGTGGATAAACTGCCTCTAATCAGTACCAAGGAAACTTCCAGCATCAACATGGCGGGAGAGTTTGCGCAATTCATTCCCGGCCAACCTAAAGTAGTTCAGTCAGAAGAAGACAGAGGGATTGTATTTCTGGATGACTTTGAGGCAGCTAAAACTCCCTTTAGTTTACAGGGTTTCCAGAGATGGGGATTGGCCTCGGTTCCCTTAGGAGAAGATAATGATGTACTTAGAACCATCAATGGTCTACCTAATGCAAATGATACTCTGGCACTGGGATATACCAGAGCCAAGCTTAACTGGTATCAGATAGATCAGGGATTTTATCAGGGACTGATTGATACAGATGAGGACGACTTACTGGATAACTATACCAGGAGAATAGATCCCAATGAACTTTTTCCTACAGCCAGAAGGGCTTTCGGGACGAATATACAGTTCACCTTTGACCTAAGGTACCAGCCAGCTATCAGGGGGCCTTACAACTATCAGGCTAATTCCAGTAGGGTAGGACCTGGAGGAACCTTCAACTTCCCGGAAGAAAACTGGGGAGGGATTATGCGAGAGATAGACATCAATAATGACTTTGAAGCTACCAATGTTGAGTTCCTTGAATTCTGGATGATGGACCCCTTTCTGGATAACCCCACCCATGAAGGAGGAGACTTTTACATAAATATGGGACTGATCAGTGAGGATGTACTTCCTGATGGAGCCCTCAGTAGGGAGAATGCCCTACCGGAAGGAGGAGGGGCATCTGTAAACCTGGATACTACCGCCTGGGCCTTTACTCCCTTGGGAGCTAATCCTGTAACCGCTTTTAGTAATAATGCGGGTGCACGGCAAAACCAGGATGTGGGATTTGATGGGATGAGTGATGATGCTGAGAGATCCTTCTTTGCAAATTACCTG
Source organism: Myxococcota bacterium (assembly GCA_039187915.1). Taxonomy (GTDB): domain Bacteria; phylum Myxococcota_A; class UBA9160; order UBA9160; family UBA4427; genus UBA4427. The sequence continues at coordinate 7,912 of JBCCZJ010000155.1, read as the reverse complement.
AACCGCTTAGCCCAGGCCGGACTGGTACAAAATGCCCTGGATATAGCCAGGGAAGACCCTAGTTCAGATAACTTCAGGCACTTCCGTGATGGAGAATACGAATCCAGATCTGCGCCTATTCTTGAAAGGTATAGCGAGTTTAACGGACCTCATGGGAATTCTCCAGAAGGAAATAATAACCAGAACTTTACTACTCAGAGTACCCAGGTACCTGATACAGAGGACCTCAATGAAAATGGTTCTTTGAACAGGAATGAGCAGTACTGGGCCGCGTTTTCCGTTGTCGAGCGCCGCGATCCGCAGCCCGGCGAGCGGGCCGACCGGAACGCGCGCGGTCGGAGCGGCGTTCGGGTCGATGCTGCCTTCCGGGGAATAGATCTTCGCAGGGGCCATCGATTCGATCTCCGTCAGGGGGCGAGGGGCAGCGTCGCGCTTTCGGTCATGCCCCAGCTGGGCACGACGCAGGAGTGCTTGCCCGCGCCGCCGGTCACCAGGATCCGGAAGCGGTCGGGATCCCGGGCGATCGGTTTCTCGTCGTCGTCACCGAGCGCCTCCTCCCACTCGGCATACTGCGCGATCTCGAACGCGCGTCGGAACCGCGCCATCGGAAGGCGCGCACGTTCGAAGAGGAAGCGCTGGACGTCTTCGCGCGAATAGCCCGCGTCGGCGATGCCCTGCGCGTGTTCGGGACCCAGGAACACGAACCACTCGGCGCTCGAGACCGGCGCGTTGTTCGAGCCGAGGGTGGTCATCGTGCTGGCGATCATCTCGAGGGTTCGCTCGGCCGAGCGGACCTCGTGGTCCTGGACGTTGTGCGGGTTCTCGCCGCAGTGGACGGTGATCGCGCTCTCCGCTCCGATCCCGCGACTCTCGGGGTAGGGCGGCCAGGGACTCGCTGTCTGGTTTTCCGCCACGCAGTAGGTGTACTTGGACGGCTGTCCCTGCGTCGACGCGTCGCCGGCTCCGGGGCGGGCGCCTGCGACGTTCCACAGCACGAGCCGGAGCGCGCGCCCGACGCTGGCGTTCGCGCGGTTGCCCGGACCGAACGCGCCGAGACCCGCGTTGAAGCCGTGCGCGGTCACGACCTCGCCGTGCACGATCAGCAGTGGCGCGACCGGATGGGTGGTCGCGTTCACGCCGCGCAGGTTGACTTCGGCGCGGGTGAGCGCGCGGATCGCGGTCGTGAGGACCGGCAGCGTGCCCGCCGGACAACCCGCCATGACCGCGTTGACGGCGAGCGTACGGCGCGTGACGAGCCCGCCCCGAGGCGGCAGCGCCGTCAGGACCTCGTCCGGATCGACGTCCGCGGGCAGGTCGGCGAGGGCGCGTTCGACGCGCTCCGGCGTCGGTGGGATCAGCGGCAGACCGTCGCCCCAGCCGCGGGCCTCGGCGAGCGCGAGGAAGCGCTCCGGGTCTTCGTCGTCGAGCGAGACGTCGGCCTCGATCCGCGCCCGGGCCGGTCCGTCCGCGCTCGCGCCGGGCAGCGCGCAGACGTCGTCCTCGCACACCGCGTCTCCCGCCGGCTCCGGCGGGCGTTCGGGGCGCTCGCTCACCGGTTCGTTCGCGGCGGGCGCGCGGGCGTCGCCGTCGGCGGCCGGGACGGACGCGAAGGTGTGCGCGGGTCGTTCAAAGCGTGCGGAACGCGTTGGTGTGCGTCTTCTCGGGGAACTCGTGCGCGGCGAGCGGAACGCGAAGCTCGTCCCAGGTCGGCCCGCATTTCGCCGCCAGCGGCGCGAGCGCCTCGAGATCGAAGTCGTAGAGCGCCGCCGCGTTCAGTCCGAGCATCTTGCGCGCGTCCTCTTCGCCGACGTCGTTGAACGTGTGGCGCAGGGCCAGGCGGGTGTGCGGGTAGGTTCCTTCGTAGTGCGGGTAGTCGCTGCCCCAGAGGATGTGGTCCGTCCCGATCGTGTCGCGGTCCTTGATCTCGACCGGTGAGGCGGAGCTCGCGCCGTAGTAGCAGTTGCGCCGGGCGTAGAAGCTCGGTGGCTCGGGCGTGGTCACGTCCGTGGCGAACTCGAACTCGCCGACGGCGCCGCTCGAGATGCGTTTCCAGAAGAAGTCGAGGCGTTCGAGCGTCTCCGGGACCCAGGCGCAGCCCGACTCGGTGATGATGTACTTGAGCTTCGGGAAGCGGTGGAAGACGCCGGAAAGCAGGAGCTGGCTGTAGCTGCGAGTCGAGAAGAAGCTGGTCTCGATTAGTCGGATCGGCAGCGAGACAGGCAGGCGGCCGTAGTCCGGAGAGCCGGTCCCGCCGTGGTGGTTGACGACCAGGCCCGTCTCTTCGAGGAGCGCCCACATCGGGTCGTAGTCGGGGTGGTAGAGCGGCTTGATGAAGCTCGTGCAATCGTCCGGCACGTGGGGCAGGAGGACGCCACCGCGCAGGCCCGCCTCGGCGATCCACGCGATGTCCTTCATGGCTTCGTCGATGTCGTTCAGGTAGACGAGGCCGATGCCTGCGCGTTGGGCGGGAAACTCGTCGCACCAGTCCTTGAGCCACCGGTTGTGGGCCCGGATGCCCTCGAGGCGGAGCGGGAAGTCTTCGGGGCGCGGGTTGCCGCAGATGAGCACGCTCGTCCGGAAGAAGGGAGGAACGGTGTTCGGGAAGACGATCTCGCCGATCACGCCGTCGTTCTCCATGTCGGCCATGCGGGCGTCGTCGTCCCAGTTCTTGTGCTTCTTCGAGCCGATGTGTTTCTTCTGCGGATTCGAGTAGGAGCCGCGCCACTCGTCGAAGAGGGCTCGATGCTTGGCGTCGAGGTAGTCGCGATACGCATTGACCTGGGCACCGGCGTGGGTGTCGGACGAGATGACGACGAAGGGGTCCTGGCTCATGGGGATCGACTCGTTTCGGGCGGGCGGCGGCAGGCGTCGCGCGCCATGCGTTTCGGACGGAACGAAGGGACCGCGGCCTGCCGGGGCGCGGCGCGGGGACCCTGCGATCATGTCAAATCGGGGCCGCTGCGCCAGCCGCCGCGCAGCACGAGGCGGTGGCGGCGAGCGGTCGTCCTCGCGTAGCGTGGAGCGGGCCGAACGGACGCCCCGAACGCACCTCGAAAGGAATTCCGGACCATGTCGACCTTCGCCGAGATCCCCTGGATCGCCGAACACATCGAGCTCTACAAGACCGACCCCGAGAAGGCGCACATGTGGGACTCGTCGCATCTGGGCGGGCCCGGGGTGCTGCCGACCCTCCTGTTGACGACGATCGGGCGCAAGTCCGGCGAACCGCGCCCGCTCCCGCTGATCTACAAGGAGATCGACGGCGCCTACGTCGTGATCGCGTCGAAGGGCGGCATGCCGAACCACCCGATCTGGTTCCTCAACCTGGAGGCGCATCCGGAATGCGATCTGATGGTCGGCGCGAAGCCCGTGAAGGCGCGGGCGCGCGTGGCCGAGGGAGAGGAACGGACGCGGCTCTGGGCCGAGCTCGAAGAGATCTACCCGCCCTACAAGGACTACCAGAAGACGGCCGGCGAGCGCGTGATTCCGGTCGTCGTGCTCGACCCGGTCTGATCCGTCGGCTCGTCCCCCGACGAATCCGCCGGCTGCGGGCGCTCGCCGGGTAGCGTCAGGCGGGGGTGCGGCCCGTCAGCTTGTAGATGCCGTCGTTGCACTCGGTCTCGGTGCGGCGGGTCGTGGTGGGCGTGATCCTCTGGAGCTCGTTGGTCATGTCGGTGACCATGTCGCCCAGCGCGCGTCCCAGGCGGGGCAGGTTGGCGCCGACGCGTCCAGTGCCGGGGCCGCCCCCGAGGCCGCGATGGGACGCGTAGCGGATCAGCACTTGGTCCGTCGTCGAGTCGCGGAACTCGATGATCATCGTCGCCGAGCCGAACGAATTGACGTAGGAGATCGACGAGCCGCTCGTGCCTGATTCGTTCACGTGCAGGCGCATGTCCTTCAGGCCGAGCTGGATCGCGACGACGCAGGGCCCGGACTGGAAGGCGCGACCGACCGGACTCGGGTCCTCGGTGAACGCGTTCATCGCGTCGATCAGCATTTCGCGCACCCTGGCCTCCTGCTCGGGTTCGAGCTCCGTCTGTCCGAGGCCGTAGGTGAAGCCGACGCCCGTGATCAGGATGTCGTCGTAGTGGCCGACCTCGTGATCCGGTCGGACCCAGAGCATCGAACGCGGCGTCTTCCGGACGAGCGCCAATCCGCTCGGGGTCATCTCGAGCGCGTCGGACCCCTGCGCGCTCGTGCCGGCGCCGGAGGGAGCGCTGCAGGCGAGCAGCCCGCCGATCAGGACCAGCGAGAGGGCGGCGAGTGGCCGCCGTCCGAGGGGACCGATCCCTCCGGACCGGTCGAAGGAAGAAGAGGTCATGACGAATCCTCCCGAGCGTGCCTTCGAGCGAAGTCTGCCGCGCCTCCGAGAAGCGCGCACGCAGAATCGGCGGGGTCGGCCGGGTGACACCGTTCCGGGTCGGGCGAGAGCGAGGGCGAGACCCATCGCTCCGATGGCCTGCCTCGCATCGCCGCTAGGAAAAGGCGACGGATCCGTCTCGCAGCCCGAGGAACGCGACGGTCTCGTGAATCGCGTTTCCGGCGGCGCAGACGGCGACACGGCGTAACACGCGCGAGCCGACCACCCGCGGGCAAGCCTCTCTCGCATGCTGCAGCGCGACGTTGTCCCAGACGACGAGGTCGTGGGGGCGCCACGCATGGACGTAGCGGTTGGTCTCCGTGTAGAGATGCTCGTCGTAGATCCGGCCTAGCATCGCGCGGCTCTCGGCGTCTCCGCTCGCCTCGTCCGAGAGCTCGAGGATCCGTTCGGTCTGTTGGAGGGTGCAGACGAGGGCCTCGACGCCCGGCTTGTGGGGGTGGCGGCGGATCAGCGGCCAGGTGTGGCTCTGGGTCGGGGCGTCGGGATCGGTCCGCCCCTCCAGATAGAGCTTCGCGTCCGGCTTCATCGCGGCGAGATCGTGCGCGCAGAAGGCGTGATAGGTCGACAGCTCCTCTCGCAGCGCTGGGGGCATCTCGTCGAGCGGCGCCACGTTGCTGTAGAACACGGTCTCCGAGCCGGTCTCGGGGAGGGTCTCCGCCCAGAGCGAGATCGCGTCGGCGGGAAAGGGCGTGTAGGTGTAGTCCATGTGGGCGGTCAGCGGGCCCTCACGGTATCCGTCGTTCATCTCGTCCGTGCCGTGACCGTCCGCGTTCGAGACCCAGGAGTGGCGCTCGCCGGGAACGCGCTCCTCGAGGACGGGGCCGAAGCGGCCGAGGAACGCGACCTGCGCCTCGATCCCGAGGTCCGTCTGGTCGGGAAACACCAACAGGTGTCGGTCGTTCCAGGCGGCTTCGACCGCAGCCCAGGTGGCATCGTCGATCCCCCGCGCGAGGTCGACCCCGTGGACGCGGGCGCCGATCCGATCGGAAATCGACTCGAAGTCGGGCATGGGCGCTCCTGCCTAACGTGGTCCCTGCGGCGTCATGCCTGCGACCGGTCCGCGATTCGCGTTCGCGGGACGCGCGCGGCACCGCTCGAAGGTACACTTTCCCGCCATGTCGTCATCGACCGGACAGACGGCCTCGGAAGCCGGCGCGGCGGCCGCCTCGAGCGAGCTGCCGCGTCATCCGCTCGTCGTGGAGCGCGACGGCCTCGTCCGCATTCGCCGGGCCGGCCCGGTCGACCTCTCCGACCTCCACCCGACCCTGCCGGATCTGCTGGAGGCCCATCCGGATCGGCGTCGCTTCCGGCTCCTCCTCGACTACCGCGAGGCGGTGTTCACGCATCTCACCCAGGCCGAGATCCACGCGCTGGTCTCCCAGGATCGCGTCGTCATGACGCAGGTCGACTCGATCCGCATGGCCATCGTGGTCGAGTCGGACGTCGCTTTCGGGATCGCGCGCATGTACGCGTCGCTCACGATGGGCAGCGAGATCGAGATCGAGGTCTTCCGGGACCTGAAGGAAGCCGAGCGCTGGCTGCCCGCGCTTCCCGCGTGAGCTCAGGTCGCTCTCGCGATCTCGAGACGCACCGCCTCAGGTCGTGACGTTCCCGCCGTTCAGCTGCAGCGTCTGCCCGGTCATCCAGCTGGCCTCCTCGCTCACCAGGTAGACGACGCAGGGCGCGATGTGTTCCGGTTGCGCGCAGAAGCCGACCGGGACCGATCGCGCCATGTGTTCCGTGACGCTCGGGTCGGTGTGGTTGTCGATCATGCCGAGGGCGACCGTGTTGGCGGTCACGCCGTCGCGCGCGACCTCCATGGCGAGGTGGCGCATGAAGGCGATGCCGCCGCCCTTGCCGGCGCCGTAGGCGGACACGCCCAGCGGAATTCCCGTCGTTCCGGCGCCCGAGCTGATGGTCACGATCCGGCCATAGCCGCGATCGCACATGCCGTTGATGACGGCGTGGCTGCAGTTCATCACGCCGTAGGTGTTGAGGTCGATCTGCTTGCGCCAGTCCTCGGGGCGGGTCTCGCGGAATTGGCCGACGCCCATGCCCGGCGGGACGCCCGCGTTGTTCACGAGGATGTCGAGCGCCCCCAGCGCGGACTCGACCCCCGCCACGCCCGCAGCGACGGCCTCGTAGTCGCTCACGTCGAAAGCGGCGGCCACGGCCGTTCCGCCGTCCCGTGCGATCTCGGCCACGGTCTCCGCGGCGCGCTCTTCGAAGAGGTCGTTGATCGCGACCTTCGCGCCCTGCCGAGAGAGTGCGAGGGCGATGCCCCGGCCGACGCCCTGGCCGGCCCCGGTCACGAGGGCGGTGCGCCCGCTGAGGTCGAACATGGAGATCTCCTTCGGAATGAATCGCTCCAGACGCTATCGGATCGAGGCGTGCTCGCGAGGCGCCCCTCTTGCGGGTTTGGATCCGGATGCGTTCGCGAGGCGCCCCGCTCGCGAGATTGGATCCCGGTGGGTTCGCGAGGCGCCCCGCTCGCGCGATAGGCTCGGGCTTCACGGAGCCGAGCGGGTTCCGACCGCTTCCCGGAGGCCGCATGCGCATCGGCATCTCGCTCCCCGTCCGTGAACTCGAGAACGACCTCGGCGCGATTCGCGAGTTCGCCCAGACCGCAGACGATCTCGGCCTGGCCCATCTGCGCGTGCCGGATCAGGTGATCCGGCCGAAGAGCGGCCACCTGCATGAACCGATGACGCTGCTCGCCTGGGTCGCGGGCCTGACGCGTCGGATCGAGCTGGTCCCTTCGGTGATCGTGACGCCCTCGCGCCAGACGGCGCTGCTCGCGAAACAGGCCGCCGAGATCGACGTGCTGTCGGGCGGGCGCCTGCGGATGGGGCTCGGCGTCGGTGGGAGCCGCGAGGAATACGCGGCCCTGGGGCAGGACTTCTCGACACGTGGCCGGCGCTGCGACGAGCAGATCGTGCTCCTGAAGAAGCTCTGGACGGAGGAGCGGCCGACCTTCGAGGGGGAGTTCGATCGCATCGCCGGCTTCGGCCTCGATCCGCTCCCGGTCCAACGGCCGATCCCGATCTGGATCGGCGGTGGCGCGGGCTTCGGGAAGGAATTCGGGCGGGCGGCCCTGCTCCGGCGGATCGGGCGGCACGCGGACGGCTGGTTCGCGATCGTGCCGATCCCCGCGGTGGCCGGGTTCCAGGAGACGATCGCCATGCACGCGCGCGAGGCCGGACGCGACCCGGCTTCGATCGGCCTCGAAGGCGGATGCGGCATGGCGGGGAAGTCGACGGAGGAGTGGCTCGCCCGACTGCGCGATTGGAAAGGCGCCGGCGCCTCTCATCTCTGCCTGCGCACCCTCGACGGCGAGCTGTCGGCGCGCGAGCAGCTCGACCTGATGCAGGCGGCCCATCGCGTGCTCGGCATGGAAGGCATTCCCTGCGAATAGCGGCGCAGAGAGGCGCGTCGGCCCGGAACATCGGCGACCGGGTCGGCTACCGTGCGAGCGCGGAGGGAGGAACGGGTGTCTCGAGGCTGGATCATCGTCGCCGTCGCGATCGTCGC
>JBCCZJ010000154.1:0-10308 GCA_039187915.1 Myxococcota bacterium | reverse complement strand
GTTCGCCACCGCATATTGCTTCGTCATCAGCGAGTAGCCCGTCAGCCACAGGAAGACGGTGTCGATCGCGAGACCCCACTTGCCGCGCAGCAGGATCAGATGGCGCTTGCCGCCGGAGGAGAAGGCTTCTTTTTCCGCCGTCGTCTGCGGCCGGTCGTGATCCGTGCTGCCTTCCGCCGGCAGGTTCCTCGACGTCACGGCGTTCCTCCCGGAAGACGGACCCGATCTGACACGGCGCCTTCGGGCTTCAGAGTAGACACCGCGTCCGCGCGTGTCGATCTCGCGCGCGAGCGCAGCGGAGCGGCGAGCGCTCCGGTCGACTCAGTCCGCGCCGGCCGGTCGACGCCGCGCGCGGACCGCGAGCACGCCGCACCACCCGGCGAGCAAGGCGAGCCCCACCGCCTCCCGCGGCTCTTCGTGGTCCGCCGACTGCATGCGAACCGACGTGAAGGCCTCTTCGGGGGCCCCGGGCAGGGTCGTCGCGAGCGAGGCGAATCCGACGGCGAAGACCGCGGCGGCGAGCGCGTTCGCGACGAAGGCCCGCCCGCCGCGGCCCGCATGGATGGAGAGCGCGGCCCCCGCGAGATACGCCCCGATCCAGGCGAAGGGGTCCGGGTCGTTCCACTGAACGGCCGCCCCGAAGAGAAAGAGTGCCCCGAACCCGAAACACGCGATCCGCATCGTCCGCCCTCCCCGTCAGGCCGCCGCGCCGAGGGCGAGCGCCACGAAGCCCAGGCTCGCGACGGCGCTCCCCAGCGCGACCGGCCGCAGGTAGCGCCAGCGCACGCGCCGCGTCGCGTGCCCCGCGCGCCGTGCGGCGAACTCGTCGAGCAGCGCGAGCCCGGCCCACCCGAGCGCGACGACCGCGAGGGTCGCCACGCGCGGGGCGAGCGCCAGCGCGAGCGCGCCGCAGACGAGCGCGAACGCGATTCGGCCGCGGCGCTCCCAACCGATCGGAACGAGCGCCGACTGTGGCCTGCGGAAGGCCTCGGACAGGCCGAGCTTCCAGACCCAGAGGGCCGGCAGAGCGACGAGCGCCGCCCGCTGGACTTCGTGGCCCGGTGCGAACAGATCGACGCCCTCCCGCCGGACCAACGCCCCGGCGAACAAGACGGCGGGGCCGAGCGCGATACCCAGGAGCCGCGCGTACTCCTGCCCGCGCGCGAGCCCGTCGTTGTCCCAGGTGAAGCGGCCCGTCACGTCCTGGCGCGGCCACGTCCGCCCGTTCGGGAAGAGCCGCGGCACGACGGCCCGGTAGCGCGGGTACGCCTCGGGAAAGAGCCGGGTCAGCGTGCGCTCTTCGCCTTCGATCGTGTCACGGTAGGCGAGGAACCAGAGCAGGCCGAAGACGAGCCCGATCCACGGGACGCCGATCACGAGGCAGAGCCCCGCGTCGATCAGCGCGTTCGCCAGGTAGAAGGGATTCCGGACGAATCGATAGGGGCCGGCGGTGATGAGCCGGCGATTCTGCTCGAGGCAGCCCTTCGACCAGAGATGGAGGGCGCCTCCGAGCAGGATCGGAAGGCCGCCGAGGACGAGCCCCGCGGCGGACGGCGTGCCGAGCACGCAGCCCGCGGCGAGGAGGCCTTTGCGCAGGTTCCGGCGGCCGATCCGCATGGGCGACTCCGCCGACGTCTCCGCCTACTTCGGGGGCATGCGGATGCCGCCGTCGACGCGGATCGTCTCTCCGTTCATGTAGTCGTTCTGGAAGAGCTCGATCACCATCGAGGCGAGCTCCGCGCCGACGCCCAGGCGCTTCGGGAAGAGCACGCTCTGTCCGAGGTGGGCCTTGAACTTCTCGCTGCCCTCGCCTTCGCCGTAGATCGGCGTATCGATCAGACCGGGGGCGATGCAGTTCACGCGAATGCCGACCGCCGCGAGATCGCGGGCGATCGGGAGCGTCATGCCGACGACGCCGCCCTTCGACGCGGAGTAGGCGCACTGGCCGATCTGACCGTCGAAGGCCGCGACCGACGCGAGGTTCACGATCGATCCGCGCTGGCCGTCCTCGTCGACCGGCTCCTGCTTGGACATCGCCGCCGCGGCGAGGCGCGTCACGTTGAACGTGCCGATCAGGTTGACCTTCACGACGAACGAGAAGTTGTCGAGGTTGAAAGGGTTGCCTTCGCGGTCCACGGTCCGGCCGGCGCTGCCGAGGCCGGCGGAGTTCAGGACGGTGCGGAGCGGGCCGAGCTCGAGGGCCGCGTCGACGGCCGCCTGGGCCTGGGCCTCGTCGGAGACGTCGGTCTTGACGAAGACGCCGCCGAGCTCCTCGGCCACGGCCTTGCCCTTCTCTTCGTTGAGGTCGGCGACCACGACGCGACCGCCGAGGGAGGCGACGTGCTTGGCGGTGGCGAGACCGATGCCGGAGGCACCACCGGTGATGATCGAGGAAGTGGCGTTCAGGTCCATGAGGGGCGAAGACTCCTGCGGGTCGCGGCATCCCGCGCGCGACCGGTCGAGAAAGGGAAACGAGGGTGGGGCGGGGCGCGAAGCCCCGAAGCGCGCCGAGGATAGGCGTTCGACCGTGGCTTGTGTAGCGTCGCCGAGAGAACTCGAAGACCCCTTCAGGAGCCCCGATGGACCCCTTCCGCCCCACGATCCCCCCGACCGACGACCTCGCCGCGACCACCCGTTGGCTGCGCGACCAGATGCTGATCAAGCAGCTCGTCCAGCGCTATTTCAAGGGCGTCGACACGCCGGACTTCGACCTCGTCCGCTCCTGCTTCCACCCGGAGTGCGTCGTCGACGGGACCCTCGAGGCGGGGTCGCTCGATCCCTATCTGCAGGGGATCGAGGAGGGCCTGACCCAATGGGCGGCCACCTTCCACTTCTGCGGCAACCAGTACGTGGACGTGCGCGGAGACGAGGGCCAGATCGAGTCCTGGTGCATCGGCTGGCACATGGAGGCGGACGACTCGCCGATCGCGGATCTCATGCTCGCCCTGCGCTACCAGGACGACGTCGTCCGCGTGGGCGACGACTGGCAGATCATTCGCAGGAAGGCCGTCAAGCAGTTCCATCGCGGCCCCTTCCCGCGCCCGACGATCGGCCCTCCGAGCTACCCGCGAAGCTAGCTCCGGCCCCCGACCCCGCGGCCGATCCGCACGGACCCGGAACGGCAGACGCCCCGGCCGTTTCCGACCGGGGCGTCCAGGACGTTCGAGGGGCGGCCGGGCCGCCCTGCGAAGACGTTTCGATCAGCCGTTCATCGCGATCAGCGGGGCGATGAGCAGCGAGACGACGCTCATCACCTTGATCAGGATCGCCACGCCGGGGCCGGAGGTGTCCTTGAAGGGATCGCCGACCGTGTCGCCGATGACCGCGGCCTTGTGGGCCTCGGAACCCTTCGGATGACCCTCGAGGCCACCCGCTTCGATGAACTTCTTGGCGTTGTCCCAGGCACCGCCCGCGTTCGCCATGAAGAGCGAGAGCGAGGCGCCGACCGCCACTGCACCGGCAAGCATGCCGGCCAGGGACGCCGGGCCGAGCAGGAAGCCCACGAGGACGGGCGCGAAGATCGCGACCGAGCCGGGCAGCACCATCTGGCTGAGGGCGGCCTTCGTCGCGATGTCGACGATCGCGTTGCCGTCGGGATCGGCCTTGCCTTCGCGGAGACCGGGGATCTCGTTGAACTGGCGGATGATCTCGTCGATGATCGACTGGGCGGCACGGCCGACCGCGGTCATCGTCGAAGCGCCGACGGCGTAGGGCAGACACGCACCGATCAGAAGACCGATCAGGATCGGGGCCTCGTCGAGCTTGAGGACCATCGGCGCCTCGCCCGCGAGCACGCGCACGTGGTTCACCTCGAGGATGAACGCGCTGAAGAGCGAGAGCACCGTGAGGGTCGCCGAACCGATCGCGAAGCCCTTGCCGATCGCGGCCGTCGTGTTGCCGACCGAGTCGAGTTCGTCCGTGATGTCGCGAACCTCGGAGCCGAGCTCACTCATCTCCGAGATGCCGCCCGCGTTGTCCGAGATCGGACCGTAGGCGTCGACCGTCATCACGATCGCGGTGCCGGCGAGCATGCCGACCGCGCCCATCGCGATGCCGTAGAGGCCCATGCCCTCGGGCATGACCAGGTTCGCGATGAAGCCGACGACGGCGACGATGAAGAGGGAGACGACCGTCGACTCCATGCCGACCGCGAGGCCCGAGATCACGCCCGTTCCGGCGCCCGTCTTGGACGACTCGGCCACGCGCTCCACGGGGCTCCAGGCGGTGTAGAACTCGGTGATGAGACCGATGATCGCGCCGCCGATCGCGCCGGCCGTGATCGCCCAGGTCACCGCCTGCGAGACGTTCAGCATCGGCATGAGCACGAAGGACACGATCGAGATGATGATCGAGGGAACGATCAGCGCCGCCCGGAGAACCATCGCCGGTGAGTTCTGGCGAAGCGCGCGGGCGATGAAGATGCAGACGATCGAGACCGCGAGGCCGACGCCCGAGAGGAAGACGGGCAGCGTGACCGCCATGGCCCGCGTCTCGGTCGGCGTCATCGAGCCGTCGGTGAAGAGGCCCGAGATGTAGGAGGCGTCCGCCGTCAGGCCGATCGCCATCGCCGCGACGACCGCGGCCACCAGGGACTCGTAGATGTCGGCGCCCATGCCGGCGACGTCGCCCACGTTGTCGCCCACGTTGTCGGCGATGCCGCCCGGGTTCCGCGGATCGTCTTCCGGGATGCCCTCGACGACCTTGCCCGCGATGTCCGAGCCGACGTCCGCGGCCTTGGTGTAGATGCCGCCGCCGATGCGCGAGAAGAGCGCGATCGACGAGGCGCCGACGGCGAAGGAGTGGAGCACGGTCGCGAGATGCGCGTCGTCCGCGTAGACGTAGTAGAGGAGCGCCAGGCCGAGGACCGCCGTCGCCGCGACGAAGAGCCCCATGACGGCACCGCCGTCGAGGGCGGTCAGCAGCGCGTTCGGCTTGCTGCCTTCGCGCGCCGCCTGGCAGGTACGGACGTTCGCGAAGGTCGCCGCCTTCATGCCGACGAAGCCGGAGAGGAGCGAGAGGAAGGCGCCGAAGAGGAAGCAGCCCCCGGCGAGGATGCCCATGCCCTCGCTCTGCCCGTTGAACGCGAAGAAGAGGAAGGCGAAGACGACCACCGAGTAGACCGCGAGCACGCGGTACTCGCGCATCAGGAAGGCCATCGCGCCTTCGCGGATGAAGCGAGCGATCATGTTCATCGTGTCGTTGCCTTCCGGGAGACCCTTCACCCGGAAGTAGAAGAACACCGCGACCGCGAGACCGACCACGCTGGCAATCAGCGATACGGTCGTCAGTTGTCCGATCAATTCACTCATCGTCGATTCCGTCCTCTTTGGGTTTCGCCCGGGGCCCGGGTCGCTCGCGCGGCTCGGGGAGCCGGCGGGCGGGGGCCCATCGCATCCTGTGCCCGCCGACCATTCGGGATGGGCGTCCCGGCTCGGCGGCGGCTTCGTTCCTGGCTCTGATCTTCGGACCTGCCCGGCTCGCGTCGCGAGGGCCCGGCGCGGCGGACCGGCGATCCGGGTCCCGCGACGACGCCTGGGCAGCAACGCCTCGTTCCTGGCGACCCGGCCCGCGGCGTCGAGACGCGCGCGCCCTCGGGTCGGAGGGCAGTCGGATCCCTCGCCCCGTGGCGACGGCTCATCGCGAAGGTCCGGCCCCGTCCTCGGCCCCGATGCCGGAAGAAGCGGCGCGGGGTGGGTCGGGTCCGGCCCGCCTCGCGAGCCGAGCGCCGCGGCTCCTAGAGCACCGGGGCTCCGTGCTCGGACGGAGGCCGCCGGCGCCCGATCGGCGCTACGGGTGAACGATCCCGGGCGGTTGAGTAGCGATTCCCCCGGGCCGCGGCAACCAAATCACCCGGATTTCCGGGGCGTTGCAGGCGGGCCGCGCGAGTCCGGCGTGGCGGCGCGCTCGCCCCTGAACGGGCTGGGATCGGGCTCTCCGGCGTCTCCGATTCCCCTCGTCCTGCGCAGGACCCCACCCGGGCGCCCAGCCAGGCCGCCGGAGGACAGCGGAACCGCGCGTCCACGCCTCCGCGAACGGTTAGTTCACGCCCTTTCGCACGAAGAGGAAATCTCCCCCGTCGTGCCCCGCCAGCCGGATGTCGGCGTACTCGGGGATCTGGTCGGCGTTGGTCATCACCGGTCGGCGGATGCGGGAGAAGACCGTCGAGCCGTCGACGATGGCGTCGTTCTCCTCGAGTGCCGCCATGAAAGCGGCCGCGAAGACCGAATGGCCCCCTCGCCCGCCGCCGTCGTAGACCGGCTCGAGGCCGCCCGAGGACATCACGACCCGTGCCCGCCGCTCGGCCATCCGCGCGTAGTAGTCCGTCGGCCGGGTGCCGACCTTGATCCCGCGGACGAGCTTGCCGGAATAGCAGCTGTCGGCGACGACCATCACGTGCTTGGCGCGGAGCGCCCGGAGCTGGGCGGTGATCGTGTCGTTCGAGATCCAGTTCGTCGGATCCTCCCGGTCGGCGTCTCGCGGCAGCCAGTAGCCCTCGTCCGCTTCCGGATCGAGCCAGCCGTGGCCCGCGTAGTAGATCAGCAGGTTGTCCCGCTCCGAAAGCCGGCGGCGCAGCGCCACCAGCGCCTGCAGGATCTCGGCGCGCCCCGGATTCTCGAGGGTCGTCACGTCGTAGCCGTAGTCGTCTTCGAGCAGCGCACCGATCGCCCGCGCATCCCTGACGGCGTTCCCGAGCGCCGGCAGGTGGTCGTAGCGGTCGACGCCGATCACCAGGGCCGAATACGTTCCGAATCCCCCCGGCGGCAGGACGAGCGGCCCCTCGACAGGCGGCGAAGACGGATCCGGAACCGCGCCGGCCCCCGCGATCGAAGGCGGGAGCGGCGGGACCCTCGGCGGAGGCGGGTTCGCCGCGAGCGCGTTCCCGTTGCCGTACGGGATCTGGTTCTGATTCCGGTTCTGGGCCTGGTTCTGCGCGTCGCGCGGCGTGGGCGAGGCCCGAGGCACGAAGGCGACCCGCGGTGAAGTCCGACCGAGCACCGCCACTTCGAGCGCCGCATGCGCGGCCTCGCCGATGCGCGCCCCGATCGAGGCGTTGAAGCGCCGCTCGGCCGCGGACATGAACTCCATCGGCCCGCAGTCGACGCCGCCCGCGAACCCCGTCCCGCTCATGAAGCTCGGCACGCGATCGTCCCACTGGACCCGGATGTCGACGATCGCACCGACCTCCCGACTCGCGTAGGCGACGCGCCCGGGATCGAACTTCTGCACGATCGGCAGGTTCACCGGCAGCGGCTCGCGACTGCCCTCGCAGCGCTCGAAGGCAGGCACCGCCGTGGGTTCGAAGCGGAGCGTGACGCGCACCTCCGGCGGTTCCTCGACGAGCGGTGCAGAGAAGAACCCGGCGCCCTGCAGGTACCGGACGACGTCGTCCTTGGGACAGCGGACCCGGGACTCGACCGCGACGTAGCCGCCGAGCGTGCTGCCCTGGATCGAATCGAAGTCGCAGTCGACGTCGAGCTCCGCGTTCGCCGGGAGCGCCTCCTGCGTGACGCGGCCGGTCGCGGGCTGGAGACGCGGGCGCACCTCGCCTCGCCGGCGATCGTTGACGCGCCCGATGTCGCTGTCGATCGAGATGCAGCCGGCCCCGAGGACGGCGACCAGGGCGAGCGCGAGCCCGCGGGCGAAGACGCGCCCGGTCGGGCGAGGACGGCGGGAGGCGGATTCAGGGGGCATTCGGAGCGACCTCGGTCGACGCGCAGCGTCGTCGCAGGATTCTCGGCGGACTCGCGGAGACCGGTCCCGGGCGCGGAACGCGGTCGTGGACTCGCTCGGGGAGGGCCACCGCGACCGCCCGGGGTTCCTCCGAAAAGGTAGAGCCCCGACCGCGGTCGCGCCCCGGGCGGGCCGGCGCCCCCGACCCCGTCTGCGTATGCTTGGCCCGTGTCCGCCCCGATCCACACCGTCCGCAACGCCGACGCGCTGGCCGGCGCCGCCCGCTTCGCCCGCGCGCTCGACGCGGCGGGGGTTCCCACCCGCGGTGCGGTCGCCTGCCTCTCTGCCAACTCGCCCGAGACCCTCTCCGCCTATCGCGGCGCGACCTGGTCCGGCCGGCGCTACACGCCGCTCTCGGGCCGCTGGCAGGCGGGCGACGTCGACTACGTCGTCGGCAACAGCGAAGCGGACGCCTTCGTGGTCGACGCCCGCTACGCGGACCTCGTGCTCGACGCCGCCGAGCGCGTCGCTCCGGAGCGCCGCTTCGCGATCGGCGGCGCGATCCCGGGCTTCCGGCCGTGGTCGGACGTCGAGGCCTTCTCCGGCGACGCGTACGACCGACCCCTCGCCGGCGAGAACATGCTCTACACCTCGGGCACGACCGGCCGTCCGAAGGGCGTCCTCCGCGCGAACGCGACCGACGGGCCGCCCCCGACGCTCACCGCGGCGGCCGGAGCGGCGATGATGCAGGCCTTCCTGCCGGAAGGCGCTTCGGACGGCGTCCACCTGGTCGCGGCGCCGCTCTATCACGCGGGACCCAACACCTATTGCGACGGCGCCCTCGTGCTCGGCGCCGACGTCGTACTGATGGAGCGCTTCGATCCCGAGCGCTTCCTCGCGACGGTCGAAGCGACCCGCGCCACGTCGACGTTCCTCGTGCCGACCCACTTCGTGCGGCTCCTCCGGCTGCCCGAAGAAGTCCGACGTCGATACGACGTGTCCTCGCTCCGCCTGGTCTGCCACGGCTCGGCGCCGGTCTCGGTCCCCGTGAAGCGGGCCATGCTCGAGTGGTGGGGCCCGGTCCTGTACGAGTTCTACGGCGGCACCGAAGGCGGCGGCGCGATGATCGGCCCGGAGGAGTGGCTCCGGAAGCCGGGCTCCGTCGGCAAGCCCCGCCCGGACGTCGCGATGGCCATCCTCGATGAACACGGAGACGAGGTCGCGCCCGGCGTCGAGGGCACGGTCGCCTTCGCCCTCGATGCGTCCCCTTTCGAGTACAAGGACGACGCGGAGAAGACGGCGGAGGGTCGCGTCAAGCCCGGTTGGTTCACGATGGGCGACATCGGCTACGTCGACGACGACGGCTACCTCTTCCTCTGCGATCGCCGGGCGGACGTGATCATCTCGGGGGGCGTGAACCTCTACCCCGCCCAGATCGAGAGCGTGCTGCTCGAGCGCGCCGAGATCGCGGACTGCTGCGTCGTCGGCGCCCCGAACGAGGAGTGGGGCGAAGAGGTCCGCGCGGTCGTCCAGCTCGTGGACGGTGCATCGGCGGACGACGCGACCGCCGCCGCGATCCTGGCCCACTGTCGCGCGGCGCTCTCCGGCCACCAGGTGCCGCGACGCGTCGACTTCGACGACGACCTGCCCCGGACGGAGACCGGCAAGCTCGCGCGACGGACGATCCGGGAGCGGTACTGGGCAGGCCGGGCATCGCGGGTCTGAGCCCACCGCGATCGCCCCGAGCCGCCGTCACTCCAAGGCCTCGTCCTCGTCGGTCCATACGACTTCCGGCGCTTCGAGCGTCGTCGCGCCGATCCCGCCGAACATGACCGAGCTCGTCTCGGGGATCGCTTCGAACGGCACGGTCGGCGAGAGATCCAGCCCGGGCATCGCAGGGGGCGACGTGAGGCCTACCTCGGCCCGAAGCCCGCCGACGGTGTAGACGAGCGCGACGCCGGGCGGGTCTGCGATCGTCCCGAGATCGACGCGATCGGTCGGGACGAAATGCGGCGCCTTCCCTGCTTCGCGGAAACGGACCGGTTCGCCCCGCGCCTCGCCGGTCTCCCCGCAGCCGATCGCCGACGCAGCGACCGCCGCGCTCGCCATCGCGGCCACGCGCCGTGCTCGGGGCGTATCCCGGGTGAGGAGCGAGCCGTCCGGCAGCCGCGCGATTCGGACGCAGACCTCCTCGCCGGAAGCGACGAGCGTCTCGAGCTCCTCCGACGACATCGCCTCGACGTCGAGCACGTCCTTGCGGCAGTGGTCACAGAATCGGCCGCCGGGCTCCTCGCCCCGGCTCGCCCAGTCGATTGGACAGGGGCGCGTGATGCGGAGGCGGTCGTCGACGTTCGAGCCTCGGGTCTTCGACAAGGGGCGTTCCTCCTGCCTTTCCTGTGACGACCGGGCGGCGCCTCCGGTTCCCCCGCGATGCGCGGGGAAGCCGCGCCATCGACGGGACGCGCGAAATGGGAAATGCTTCGCCCGTGCAACGCTACAAACGTCTCTTCCTCTATCTGCTCTCCTTCCAGCTCTGCGCGGCCGGCTTCGGGCACCTGCTCTTCCCCGACTTCTTCGTCGCGATCGTCCCGGCGAAGCTGCCGAACCCCGAGTGGCTGAACGTGATCTCCGGGCTCC
>JBCCZJ010000153.1:0-10309 GCA_039187915.1 Myxococcota bacterium | reverse complement strand
TAGCTCAATTGGCAGAGCAAGTGGCTCTTAACCACTAGGTTCAGGGTTCGATTCCCTGCTCGCTCACCATTCATCCTTCCTCGGCGCACTGCGCCTCGCGATGTGACTCCAGGGTCGCGCCTTGCGCTCGAGTCGCGTTGCCGGCCGGACGGGCCCGGACGCCGACCGACCGGGTCGCCGAGAGCCGAGAGAGGGAGAGGGTGCCGCGCCCTTCGTGGGTGCTTCGTTCGCCGCCTGGCTTCGGGCGGCTTTTTTGCTTCTGGGGGGCTTCTCGGGGTCGACTCGGCCTCTGCCGGGCTGCTGGATCGGGATCCGCTACTCAATGGGCGGGCCGGGGGTGGCGGAATTGGTAGACGCAGTGGCCTTAGGAGCCACCGTCCTCGCGACGTGCAGGTTCGAGTCCTGTCCCCGGTACCAACCCTATGTTTCGCGCCTGCGCGGTCCGCTTCGACCGCCCGTCCGAAGCCCGGGCGCGAGTTGAAATCACGCGCTTCGCAGAGGCAGTGGCCCCGAGCGCGAAAGCACGCAGTCGAGAGGAAGACAGCCATGGCAGACGACATCCAGATCGAGACGAACGAGATCTCCGAGGTCGTGCGCGAGATCGCGATCGAGGTGTCGGACAAGCGGGTCGACAAGGCCTTCGGTCGCGTCGTGAACGAGCTCCGCAAGACGGCACGCGTGAAGGGCTTCCGTCCGGGCAAGGTCCCGGCGAACGTGATCAAGCAGATGTACGGCGAGGGGCTGGCCGAGGAAATCGAGCGGCAGCTCGTGCGGGAGACGCTCGCGGACGCGATCGAGCTCGCCGAGCTCGAGCCCGTCGTCGAGCCCCAGATCGAGGCCGAGGTCCCGAGCGAGGGCAAAGCCTTCCGCTACAAGGCTCGAATCGAAATCAAGCCAGCGATCGAACTCCCCGACCTGTCAGCGCTTTCCGGTGAGCGTCCCCGCGTCGAAGTGGGCGACGACGAGCTGCTCACGGAGCTCGAGAGCCTGCGCGAACGCAGTGTGAACTGGGTCGAAGAGGACGAGGAGGTCCTCGCCGAGAACGGTCATCAGGTGACGATCGACTTCGTGGGCTCGATCGACGGCGTCGAGTTCGAAGGCGGAAGCGCCGAGGGCGTGGATCTCGAGCTGGGCTCCGGGCGCATGATCCCGGGTTTCGAGGACGAACTGATCGGCGCTCGGTCCGGCGAAGAGCGCGATCTCCACGTGACCTTCCCGGAGGACTACGGCAACGAGGCGCTTTCCGGCAAGGCCGCCGTCTTCAAGGCGACGGTCACGGCCATCAAGCGCAAGGAGCTGCCCGAGCTCGACGACGACTTCGCGAAGGATCTGGGCGAGGAGTTCGAGACGCTCGACGACGTGCGCGACAAGATCAAGGAAGGCCTGACCTCTCAGCGCCAGCACGCCTCGGACAACCATCTCCACAAGAGCCTGCTCGACGACCTCGTCACGCGCACGAGCTTCGAAGTGCCGCCGGGCATGGTCGAGCGCCAGCTCGAGGGGCAGCTCCAGCAGTTCGAGCAGCAGATGCAGGGCCGCGTGCCCGAGCCGGACCTCCGCGCGCGCCTGGCGCAGATGCGGGAGGAGGGCTGGGACGAGGCGAAGCGGCGGGTCCAGGAGGGGCTGCTGCTGGAAGCCGTGGCGAAGCAGGCCGAGCTCGAAGCGAGCGAGGAAGAGATCGATGCGCGCCTCGACGAGATGGCCGCCGGTCAGGGCGTCGACGCCAAGCTGATGCACGACATGGCGAACGCTCAGGGCTGGCGCCCTGCGGTGGCGTCGGAGGTCGTGGACCGCAAGGCGCTCGAGCACCTGGGTGAGGCGGCCAGCGTGACGGAGATCGACCCGCCGACGGCGGACTGATCCTGCTCCCATCGCATTCCGGTTCCGCGTCCAGGCTGGCGCTTCGGCCGGCCCGCGCCCGTCCCCGGCAGGCGGGGCGACGCGTCGACCGCGCGCGTTCCCGCGGCTTCGGGCGAAGGTTCGTCGGCAACCCCGTGTTCCCGTTCACGATCCCCACGCAGCGAATCGAGGGGATGGGCGAAACCGTCGAGGCCGGTCGCGCACTTCCCTGAGGCGGGCGTGAAACCGTCGCGTTTCCAGGTGCCTGCGCGATCGACGGCCGGTTCGTTCCGGCGCGGCAGCGAGTTGCGTTGACCTCGTCCGTGGCGGAGACTAGACCTCACGGTGGCGTCGCGATCCCCGGGGTCGCGCGGCAGCGATGCGGGCAGAGGCGCGTGTCGGATCGGACAGGCGCGCGGCGCCGGCGTCGGACGCCAGCGGCCGCAAACGAGGAAGCAAGAGGCGAATGGAACGGATCAACCCCCAGGCGTACACGATCCCGATGGTGATCGAGCAGAACCAGCGGGGCGAGCGCGTCTTCGACATCTACTCCCGGTTGCTCCGGGACCGCGTCGTCTTCCTCGGGACCGAGATCCACGACGAGATCGCCAACGTGGTCGTCGCCCAGCTCCTCTTCCTCGAGGCCGACGACCCGGACAACGACATCCACCTCTACATCAACTCGCCGGGCGGCTCGGTGACCGCGGGCCTCGCGATCTACGACACGATGCAGTTCATCCGGCCCGACGTGCACACGACCTGCATCGGGATGGCGGCGTCGATGGGGGCCTGGCTGCTGGCGGCGGGCGCCGCGGGCAAGCGGACGGCCCTGCCGAACGCGCGGGTGATGATCCATCAGCCGATGGGCGGGACCCGCGGACCGGCGTCGGACATCGACATCCAGGCGCAGGAAATCCTGAAGCTTCGCCATAGGATGAACGAGATTCTTGCGGGCCATACCGGGCGCGATCTGGACCAGATCGCAACGGATACGGAGCGCGACTACTATATGAGTGCCGAGGAAGCTCGGGATTACGGGATCGTCGACGCCGTCGCGAACCGTAGGTCGGGCGACTCGGACGAGAGCAGCAGCGCGGGCTGAACGGTTTCCACGGTCTTCGTGGGGGTCGGGCCCGCCCTAAACACGCGTATGCGTCGATGGGCCCGCCGTCGGTCGAGAAATTGATCACCGGGGGGTGAGAGAAGAATGAAGAAGCGAGACGACAACGCGAACCTCTCGTGCTCCTTCTGCGGCAAGTCCCAGAAGGAAGTGAAGAAGCTGATCGCCGGGCCGACCGTCTACATCTGCGACGAGTGCATCGAGCTCTGCAACGACATCATCGCCGAGGAGTACGGCCAGGAAGAGGGCGGCGCCGCGCCGCCGCGGGTGCTCAAGCCGAAGGAAATCAAGGCCGCCCTCGACGAATACGTGATCGGTCAGGACGCCGCGAAGAAGGTCCTGTCGGTCGCCGTCCACAACCACTACCGACGGATCGAGTCCGGCAACATCTCCGACGTCGAGCTGCAGAAGGCCAACATCCTGCTGCTCGGCCCGACGGGCTCGGGCAAGACGCTCCTCGCGCAGACCCTCGCGAAGATCCTCGACGTCCCCTTCACGATCGCGGATGCCACGACGCTGACCGAAGCGGGCTATGTCGGCGAGGACGTGGAGAACA
This sequence comes from Myxococcota bacterium, assembly GCA_039187915.1. Lineage (GTDB taxonomy): Bacteria > Myxococcota_A > UBA9160 > UBA9160 > UBA4427 > UBA4427. The sequence goes on along the minus strand of JBCCZJ010000153.1, from coordinate 6,794 downwards.
TCGTCCTCAACCTGCTGCAGGCCGCGAACTACGACGTCGAGCGCGCCCAGCGCGGAATCATCTACATCGACGAGATCGACAAGATCGCCCGCAAGAGCGAGAACCCCTCGATCACCCGCGACGTGTCGGGCGAGGGCGTCCAGCAGGCGCTCCTCAAGATCATCGAGGGCACGATGGCGAGCGTGCCGCCCAAGGGTGGGCGAAAGCACCCGCAGCAGGAATTCCTGCAGATCGACACGACGAACATCCTGTTCCTCTGCGGAGGCGCCTTCGTCGGCCTGGAAGGGATCATCGAGCGACGGATCGGGGTGAAGGGCCTCGGCTTTGCTGCCGATATCCAGAACAAGGCCGAACGCAAGAAGGGTGAGTCGTTGAGCGAAGTCCAGGCAGAGGATCTGCTCCACTTCGGATTGATTCCGGAGTTCATCGGGCGTCTGCCCGTGGTGGCGACCCTCGAGGAGCTGAACGAGGACGCGCTGATCGCGATCCTGACCAAGCCGAAGAACGCGCTCGTGAAGCAGTACGAGAAGCTCTTCGAGTTCGAAGACGTCGCGCTCCGCTTCACCGAGGGGGCGCTCAGCGCGGTCGCGCGGAAGGCCCTGTCGCAGAAGTCGGGCGCCCGTGGGCTGCGCGCGATCCTCGAGAACGCGATGCTGGAACTCATGTACGAACTGCCCTCCAGGGACGACGTCGAAGAATGCGTCGTCGGCGAAGAAGTGATCGAGCAGGGCGCAGAGCCCGTGCTCGGTCTGAAGCGGGAGGCAGAATCGGCCTGAGGACGTTTCCAGGCGCAGGACCCCGGGTCACGGGGTGCTTGCCCTCGTCGTGAGCGTGCCTAGGGTTCGCTTTGGCGCCCGAGACTTCCGAACAGGACGAAGCTGTGAACACCGCAGGATCGAAAAGACGACGGGGGGTTGGTCATGAGTGAAGAAGAAGCCGGCGGAGCCGGAAACGCCGGGCGCGTGCCGCTCCTCCCGCTGCGAGACATCGTCGTCTTTCCGCACATGGTCGTGCCGCTCTTCGTGGGCCGACCCAAGTCGATCCAGGCCCTCGAGGACGCCATGGCGGGTGATCGCCAGCTGGTCGTCGCGGCGCAGCGCGTCGCCGGAGAGGAAGAGCCGACGCCCGAGGACATCTTCGAGATCGGGACGCTCGGAACGATCATCCAGCTCCTGCGGCTGCCCGACGGAACGGTGAAGGTCCTCGTCGAGGGCAAGAGTCGCGCGCGGATCCGCGACTTCGCCGCGACGGAGCCCTACTTCGCCGTCGAGGTCGAGACCCTGGGCGACGAGGGCGCCGACTCGCCGGAGGCGGAGGCGCTCGTTCGCTCGATCCACACGACCTTCGAGAGCTACTCCAAGCTCAACAAGAAGATCGCGCCCGAGATCGTGAACTCGGTCTCCGCGATCACCGAGCCGGGCAAGCTCTCCGATACGGTCGTCGCCCACCTGAACCTCAAGCTCCCCGATCGCCAGAAGCTCCTCGAGGTGACCTCCACGGTCGAACGCCTCGAAGAGGTCTACAACCGCATGCAGGCGGAGATCGAGGTGCTCGAGGTCGAGCGGAAGATCCGCGGCCGCGTGAAGAAGCAGATGGAGCGCTCCCAGAAGGAGTACTACCTGAACGAGCAGATGCGCGCGATCCAGAAGGAGCTGGGAGACCGCGGCGCGGGCGACGACGGCAAGAACGAGCTCGCGGAACTCGAAGAGCAGCTCGCTGCCAAGAACATGCCGGAAGAGGCGCGGGACCGGACGGAGAAGGAGCTCAAGAAGCTCAAGCAGATGTCGCCGATGGCGGCGGAGGCGACCGTCGTCCGGAACTACATCGACTGGATGCTCGCGCTCCCCTGGGACGAGTACGGCGACGAGGAGAAGGATCTGACCGTCTCCCAGAACGTGCTCGACGCCGACCACTACGGCCTCGACAAGCCCAAGGAGCGGATCCTCGAGTACCTCGCGGTCCAGACCCTGGTCGAGAAGATCAAGGGCCCGATCCTGTGCCTCGTCGGCCCGCCCGGCGTCGGCAAGACCTCCCTCGGCAAGTCGATCGCGCGCTCCACGGGTCGCGACTTCGTGCGCATCTCCCTCGGCGGCGTGCGCGACGAGGCCGAGATCCGGGGCCACCGACGGACCTACATCGGCGCGCTGCCCGGCAAGATCATCCAGGGTCTGAAGAAGGCCGGCTCGTCGAACCCGGTCTTCCTGCTCGACGAGATCGACAAGATGTCGATGGACTTCCGCGGCGATCCGTCGTCGGCGATGCTCGAGGTGCTCGATCCGGAGCAGAACAACACGTTCTCGGATCACTACCTCGACGTCGAATACGACCTGTCGCGGGTGATGTTCATCTGCACGGCGAACGTGCTCGGCGAGATCCCCGGCCCGCTACGCGACCGCATGGAGATCATCCAGATCCCCGGCTACATCGAGTCGGAGAAGATGGAGATCGCCAAGAACCACCTCGTCGACAAGGTCCGCGACGACAACGGACTCTCTTCCGACGACATGGTGTTCACGGACAACGCGATCCTCGAGGTGGTCCGCCACTACACCCGCGAGTCGGGGGTACGCGGTCTCGAGCGGGAGCTGGCTTCGGTCGCGCGCAAGGTCGCGCGGGAGAAGGTCTCCCAGGGCGAGTCCTTCAAGCCGGTCAAGGTGTCGCCGAAGCTCGTCCGGAAATACCTCGGCGTCCAGCGTCATCGCTTCGGCCAGACCGAGGCGGAGAACCGGATCGGCGTCACGACCGGCCTCGCGTACACCGAGGTCGGCGGCGAGCTGCTCCAGACCGAGGTCTCCATCATGCCCGGCAAGGGCAAGGTCCAGATCACGGGTCGGCTCGGCGAGGTGATGACGGAGTCGGCGAACGCCGCGATGTCCTACATCCGCTCGCGCGCGAAGCAGCTCGGGCTGACGAGCAGCTTCCACGAGCAGGTCGACGTCCACATCCACGTGCCGGAGGGCGGGACGCCCAAGGACGGACCGTCCGCGGGCATCACGCTCGCCACGACGATCGCCTCGGCCCTTACGCGGATCCCGGTGCGCTCCAATGTCGCCATGACCGGCGAGATCACGCTCCGCGGACGCGTCCTCCCGATCGGCGGTCTCAAGGAGAAGCTGATCGCGGCGCACCGAGGCGGCATCGACACGGCGCTCGTCCCGAAGGAGAACGAGAAGGACCTGAAGGACCTGCCGGCGGTGATCAAGAAGAACATCAAGATCATCCCGGTCGAGCACATGGACGAAGTCCTGCGCCTGGCCCTCGCCGTCGAGAACCCGGAGCACTTCCTCGAGGACGCCGACGGCATCCACGAGATCGAAGACATCTACATCAAGCCGGGTGGCCTCGCGCAGCAGACGACCGAGCTGCCGCATCCGGCGGGCGTCAATTGATTTTCGCGTCCTCTCGACGCGAGGACAGGACGCGAGGATAGGACGCGAGGACAGGACGCGAGGACAGGACGAGACGCTCTCGCTAGGCCGAGGCCCGGCGACGGAGCGGAACGCCGAAGCGTGGGCGCGTAGCTCAGCTGGCTAGAGCACCTCGTTTACACCGAGGGGGTCCGGGGTTCGAGTCCCTGCGCGCCCACCAGGTTCGGTCGGCGCGGAGCGCCTCTCGAAAGGCCCCTTCCTGGGGCCTTTCTTGCGCCGAGGGCTCGGTTGAGGGGGGCCTCGGGTGCGGAGCGCTCCTCTCTGGGGGCTTGCTTGCGCGCAGAAGGCTCGGGCTCGACGGCTGGGCGGGGGCGTTCGGGGCGGTTGTGTGAAGCGCTTCATCGTCGCTCGAGTCGGGGCGGCGTTTCATGTCGCGGTCGACGGGGGGCCGAATTCGCCCTCCGTCGCGGAAGGGACGCGACATGGGGCGAGCGAAGGCGTGGGGCTTGGAAGCGCGGGGGCGCGGTGCACGACGGGGGAAGTGGCTCGGGGCGTGGGCGATCGGCCTGGCGATCGGGGGGCCGCTCGCGGCGGAGGCAGCGACCTTCGTCGTCAATACGACGGACGACGACGGAGACCTCGCGCCCGGGGACGGGGCCTGCTCGACCGGGCAGCTGATCTTCCTGGCGGGCGGACAGATCGGATTCGAGTGCACGCTCCGCGCCGCGCTCGAGGAGGCGAACGCGTCCGCGGGAAGCGATCGGATCTCGTTCTCCGAGGCGCTGCCGCAGGTGGGCGGTGTCGTGGAGATCGCGCCGCAGTCGGCGCTGCCCTTCGTGTTCAGCCCGATCGACGTGGCGGGGGACGCGCACCCGGATTACGACGCGACGGTCGCGAACCCGCGGCCGATCGTGAACCTGCTCGGGGGGGCCGCGGGCGCGGGGGTCGCCGGTCTCACGCTCTCGACGGGATCCGACGGCTCGCGAATCGGAGGACTCGCGATCGTGGACTTCGACGGGCCCGGCGTGCGCGTGAGTCCCTTCTTCGGCGCGAATCCCGCCGACCTCCATCTCGAGGGCAACCACATCGGCATCGCGCGCGGCGTCTTCTACCGCGGCAACCGGGGGCACGGCGTCCACCTGACCAGCGCGCACGACGTCACGATCGGACAGCGCTGCACCGCGCTCGGCGGCTGTATCGGCGCGCGCAACGTGATCGCCGGCAATGGGGGCGACGGCGTCCTCGTCGACGGGGCGAGCCAGGACGTCGGGATCGCCGGCAACTACATCGGTCTCGATCGCTACGGCAGCTCGACCTTCCCGCCCTTCGGCGGCGCGACGGCCAACGCGGGCTGGGGAGTCCGGATCGGCGCGGGGGCCTCGAACGTCTCCGTCGGGTCGGTCGGTGGGCAGATTCAGCTGCAGGGGCCTCCTCTCCCGGTGGCGAGCGGCAACGTGATCGCGGGGAACGGCGAGGGCGGAGTCCGTGCCTCCGGCCCGTGGAACGCGCTGCGCGCCAACGCGATCGGGACGAACGCCGCGGGCACGGTGGCGCTCCCGAACGGCGGGGACGGCGTTCATGTCGAGGGCGACGACACCGTCGTCGGCGGGCCGGGGCTCGAAGGAAATCTCATCTCGGGCAACGCGGGGGAAGGCATCCTGATCGATCGACCCGATGGACCCCGCCCCCAGCGCACGCGGATCGAGGGCAACCGGATCGGCGTGGATGCGCAGGCGTCGGGCGTCCTCGGCAACGCCGCCCGGGGCGTACTCACGTTCGGAGAGGACGTCCTCGTCCGGGACAACGTGATCGGGGGCAACGCCGACGGCGTCCTGGTCCGGGGCCCTTCGACGGCGCTGCTGGGCAATCACGTCGGCACGAACGCGAACGGCGACGCGCTCTCGAATCTCGTGTTCGGCGTGGTCGTCCGGGCCGGGTCCACGCGGATCGGCGCTCCTTTCGACGGCAACGTGATCGGCTTGAACGGGACCGGCCTCTCGATCAGCGCGGACAGCTTCCTCACGACGGTCGAAGGCAACTTCGTCGGGACGGATCCGACCGGCGCGGATCTCGGCAACACGCACGAGGGGATCGCCGCCTTCGGTCAGACCTACACGATCGGAGGCGAAGGCGGGACCACGAACGGCGAGGGCAACGTCGTCGGGTACAACGGGGCGATGGGCATCCGGGCGCAGGGCTTCGAAGGCGTCGTCCAGGGCAACTTCATCGGAACGGACGCCCTGGGCCGCGATCTCGGCAACGGTGGCGCGGGCATCCGTGCCGAAGTCGTCGGGGCCGTCGGACTCGATCCGGCCATGATCGGCGGCGATCGGTACGATTCCGCCGTCGTGGCCGCCACCCGGGGCAACGTGATCGCGAACAACGCGCTCGCCGGGCTCGTGCTCGCCGCCACCGAGGAGGTGGCGCTACGGGGCAATACCTTCTGGAGCAACGGGGGGATCGCCCTCGATCTCGGCGCGGACGGGGCGACGCCGAACGACGCGGGCGACTTCGACATCGGTGCGAACGATCGGATGAATGCGCCGGAGATCGATCCCGCGGCGACTTCCTGGGATCCCGTGACCGGCGAGCTGACCGTGCGCTACCGGGTCGACGCGCTCGCCGCCGCCGGGGTCGCGTTCCCCATGCGAGTCGACTTCTTCGTCCACGACCCCTGGCTCGAGCCGGGAGACCAGGCCCGGGCCCTGGCGGGCAGCGACGTCTATCCGGTCACGGACGAGGGGCTCTACCGGACGGTCACTTTCACGCCGCTTCCCGGCTCGATCGCGCCGAACCCGCTCGGCTTCGTCTTCGAAGGCCTGCGGGCGACGGCGACCGATGGCCTCGCGAACACGAGCGAATTGTCGACGCGAAACGTGCCCGTTCCGGAGCCGACCGCATCGCTCCAGCTGGCCGCCGGGGGGCTCGCGTTCGCGCGACTCGCCCGTCGCCGTCGCCGTCGCTTCGACGGAGTTCGACCTGCTTCGGTCTGCGGGGGCGCCGGCCGTCCGTGAAGGGGGTCGGGCGCGTTGCGTATCGCGCTCCGCGCCGCTCTTTCGTAGCGCGCTTCACGCAACGAAGAGCGCCGCGCGGGCGGGCGTTTCGGCGGCATTCGACCGGCCTGTGAAGCCCTTCACCGTGCGGGCCCTCGGGACGCCGTTCCATGGAGACGTCGATTCGAAGTCGACGCTCCATTCACGGGCTTCGAACGAAGGAGGGACACAGACATGGACCGAGACACTCGCAAGGGCGCCCTGGGGCGTATCCGATGGCAGGCCGGCCTGCTGGCTGCGCTGCTCGTGCTGGCGCCGCTCGGCGCGGGCGCCGCGATCTTCACCGTCAACACGACGGACGACGACTCCGACAGCAGTGCCGGCAACGGCAGCTGCTCGACGGGCACCGTCCTCTTCCTGGGCGGTACGATCG
>JBCCZJ010000152.1:0-10311 GCA_039187915.1 Myxococcota bacterium | reverse complement strand
GCCGGTGCCGCGGGAGATGTGCACCCTCCCCGGCCGGCTGCACGGCGGCGCGATCATGGCCTTCGCCGATACGCTCGGCGCGTATGGCACGGTGCTCAACCTGCCGGAGGGCGCTGCGGGGACGACGACGATCGAGTCCAAGACGAACTTCTTCGCCGCGGGCCTCGAGGACGCGAAGGTGATCGGGGTCTGCACGCCGGTCCACCGCGGACGATCGACGATGGTCTGGCAGACGCGCGTCGAGCGCGAGGACGGCAAGCTCGTCGCCCTCGTGACCCAGACCCAGATGGTGCTCCGGGGCTGAGATTCGCCGGCGCGCTCCGCTCAGCCGCGATCGAGCCGGTACATCACGGCGACGTCCGCCGCCGTCTCGATCGGGGGCAACTGCGCGACGAGGTCGGGATAATTCGGGGCGTACTTCGCGAGATAGGCCTCGTAGATCGGCGCTGCGCCTTCCGTCACGGGAACCGCCTCCACGACGTAGGTGTTCTCACGGATCCGCAGCTCGACGGGCGCGCCGTCGCCGATTCGCCGGACCCAGCCGCTCTCCTTCATGCCCACCACGTAGAGCTCGCCGGCGACGTCGATCACCCAGATGATCACGACCCGCGGAATCGCTCCCGGCGCCTTCAGGCGGATCTCGTCGATCCCGGACGTATCCTGCCAGGTCGCAGGCGCCGGCGTGGGCGTGCCGCCGATGAAGACACCGGGCAGCGGCCCGATCGGGGCCACGACGAGGACGACGAGGGCGAGCGCGAGCAACAGGCCCGCGACGATCTTCACGATCTGCATGCATCCACCTCCTGGCCCGGAGGTCTAGCAAACAGGAGCGCTAGTTCGATTCGCGTCCGGCTCGCGGGTAGGGAGCCGGGCCGAGGAAGGGGCGCGGGAAGGCCCCTGTATGCCACTGTTTGGCGGTCTCCCGCCGAATGATCTTCCAGTCGTCGCCGTCCCGGACGAGGTCGTCCTGGTAGCGGAGTCCCAGCACGAGGTGCTCGAGTGGACTGCCCTCGGCCTCCATGTGGTAGCCGACGACCCAGCTCTCGACGAAGCCCTCGTCCCCGTCGATCTCGACGTACTGGTTCCCGACGAAGTGCATCGAGGCATCCCACGCGTGAAGCGCCTCCTCCATGCCGTCCAGGTACTCGTCGAGCCGTCCCGACTCCGCCGTACCGACGCACTCGCAGTCGGGATGGAAGACCGTGCGCACGAGATCGAAATCGATCGAATCGACGCCGTAGGCGTAGCGGCGATAGAGGTTCTTGATCACCTCGCGATCCCGCAGCCAGCTCACGGTCGCCTCGCGGTCGTCGATCGGAGGCGCCGCGCATTCCCGGAATCGCATGGCGCGTCGCTTCTCGTTTCGAATGTCGTTCCCGGCCATCGACAGGCCCTCCTTCGCGTCGTTGGACGTCTTCATCGCGGATCGCGCCGCTGCGGACCTCGAGACCCGAAGATCAGATCGTCCGGATCCGGCGTCTTCATCATCGCGTAGAGCTCCGCCGTCTCGTAAGGCGTGTTCACCAGCAGCCGCCCTTCCGCGTCGACGTAGTAGTTCCGCTCGACGGACCGCGTGTCCTTCACGAACGCCAGCTCCGCGCCGACCGCATCGAGCGCTTCGTTGTACGCGTCGAAGGCCTCGGACCGGACCCCCACTCGGCCGTGGCCCTCGTCGAACATGATCTGAAGGCACTGGGCGACGTAGGCCGCCCAGATCTGGAACCACGACGGCAGCGAGATCCCACCGGACACCGGCTGCGAATTCGGCCCGTAGAGCATGAAGAAATTCGGGAAGCGCGGGACCATCATGCCGAGGTAGGCCTTCGGACTCTTCGGCCCCCATGCTTCGCGCAAGCCGACGCCGCCCTCGCCCTCGTACTCCGCAGGCCACAGGAACTGATCGACCTCGAAGCCCGTCGCGGCGACGAGCACGTCGATCTCGTGGTGCTTTCCGTCGGCCGTCACGAAGCCCCCGGGTTCGAGCCGATCGACCGCGGACGTGACGAGCTCCACGTCGTCCCGGGTCAGCGCGGCGTACCAGCCGTTGTCGACCACGGGACGACGCACCATCGGCGCGTAGTCCGGAACGAGCACGTCGAGCAGATCGGGGCGATCGCCGACCTGCGATCGGATGTAGTCGATCATCGCCTCCCGGAGCGCCTCGCTCTTCTGCGTGATGTGCCCGCCCCGTTTCTCCCATTCCGGGTCGGGAATCAGGAAGTCTTCATGCCAGGTCATCAGGCCGATGATCGAGGTGTACCGGCTCCAGTTCCAGTACCCCGGCAGGGTCTCGAAGAGCCAGCGCACTTCGGGCTCGACCGCCTTCCCGTAGTTCGGCCGCGGCGCAATCCACTGGGGCGTGCGCTGCAACACGAGGGTGTGCTCGGCCTGCTCGGCGACCCGCGCCAGCAGCTGGACCCCCGTCGACCCGTTGCCCATCACCGCGACGCGCTTGCCTTCGAGGGAGGGCGCGTCGCGCCACTCCGTCGGATGCAGGATCGTCCCCTCGAACGAATCGACCCCCGGCAGATCCGGACGCTTCGGTTTGGAGAAGACGCCCGCCGCGCTGACGACGACGTTCGCGTCGTGGGTGACGCGCTCCCCGTCCGGCCCGGCGAAGGTGAGCCGCCAGCGGTCGGTGTCTTCGTCGAAGCGCGCGTTCTCGAGGTCGTGGCCCAGTCGCACCCGGTCGCGAACGCCGTACTCGTCGACGATGAATTCGAGGTAGCGCCGCACCTCCTCGCCGCGCGCGAAGTACTCGCTCCACGGATACTCGTCCTCGAAGCTGAACTCGTACGTGATGCTCAACGTGTCGACGCGGATGTCGGGATACGCGTGCACGCTCCACGTCCCGCCGATCTCGTTCCGGCGATCGTAGAGGGTGTAGGGGATTCCGAGGCGCTCGAGCTGGACGGCGGCCGCGATGCCGGCTGGTCCCGCGCCGACGACGGCGACCTCGAAGCCCTCGGGTGCCGCGGCCGCGTCCGCCGCGCGTTCGAACTGGAACGGATACGGGGTGAAGGCGAGGAACTTCTTGCGGACCTCGAAGTGGGCATCGCGGGTCGGCACGCCCAGCACGAGATCCATCAACCGCCGGAGCTCGTCATCGTCCGGGACCCGCCGCTCGAAGGTGCCCTGGTGGGCCTCGAGCAGCTCCGCCGCGCGCGCGCGGAGCCGGGCGCCGTCCGCCTCGTCGAGGTTCGCCACCGGGCCGAAACGCGCGAGCGCGGGATCTCCGGTCGCCTGAAACAGCGCGACACGCAGCGCGGCGAGATCCGCCGCCGCGACCGCCCGCCGAATGAAGTCCGCGTCGACCCTTCCTGCCATCGATCGATCCTCCGCGGCGCATGGGCGCCACCCGGCTTGACGTTGACGCACGCGGGTCACTCGAATCCATTGCAATGGCGATTATCGTATTGCAATCGTAATGTTCAAGTCGTGTCCAGACGAGCCCTCTCCGCGACCCGCGCCGCCGATCTCCTGAACTTCCTGGCGGCCCACCCCGACGAGCCCCTCTCCTACGCAGCCCTCGCCGCACGCCTCGGAGTCAACCAGGCCTCGATGCACAGCCTGCTGATGGCGCTCACCGAGTGCGGCTACCTGAAGCGCGATCCGAAGACGCGGACCTTCTCGCTGGGCGCGGCGCTCGTCGCGATCGGAGACGCCGCGCTGCGCGAGAACCCGATCGTCGACGAAGCGAGGATCGAGATGGGCAAGCTCGCGCGCGCGCTCGGCATGGGCGCGGTCGCCCTCGTGCGCGCCGGGAGCGACGCGCTCTGCATCGCGCGCGCAGGCCGCCGCCGCGCCCGGATCGATCCGCCCGAAGTCGGCCAACGCATCCCGATCATGGCGCCCCTCGTCTCGGTCTTCGCCGCATGGGGATCGGAGGAGACGGCCGAGGGCTGGCTCCAGCGCGGCAGCGCGGCCGCAGCCGACCGCGCGCACGCCAGGAAGGTCCTCGAGCACGTTCGACGTCGAGGCTACAGCGTCGTGCTCGAGGCCCCCGGTCGTCGCCGACTCGGCAGCCTGATCGCCGACCTCGCCGAAGCGCCCCACTCCGAAACGCTCCGCGCACGACTCCACCAGACCATCGGCGAGCTCGGACGAACGCCCTTCCAGCTGAACGAGTCCGAAGGGCAGCGACACGACATCAGCACGATCACCGCGCCCGTCTTCGACCGGCACGGCGAGGTCTGCGTCGCGCTCAGCCTGCAGGTCTTCGCGCGCGACCTCGATCCGGACGGGGTCACGGAGATCGGCGAGCGCCTGCTCTCGGTGACCCGCAGCCTCTCGCGCGTCGCCCCTCACGCGCAGTGAGCGGGCTTCGCGGGGGCGCGGCCCAGAGCGCGTCGCCGCGCTTCTAGTCGACCCCGAAGTCGAGCACGCCGCGCGCGAGCCGCCCCGCCTCCATGTCGTCGAACACCGTCTGGATCGAATCCATCGGATAGACCTCGGTGATCAGTTCGTCGAGCATGAACCGACCGGAGAGATAGAGCGCCGCGTAGCGCGGGATGTCGCGCTGGGGACGACTCGCGCCGTACCGGCAGCCGAGGATCGACTTGTCGAGATAGAGCGCCTCGGGGAAGAACTCGACTGGCGTGCCCGCCGGCGTGACCCCGAGAATCACCAGACTGCCCGACCAGTCGAGATAGGCCAGCGCCTGTTCCATCGCGGCTTTGTTCCCGACGCACTCGAAGGCCCAGTCCGCGCCACCCCGGGTCACGTCCTGGACCGCCTCCACCACGTTCTCCGCGCTCGCGTCGATGAAATGCGTGGCACCGAACCGGCGTGCGAGGGCCTCCTTGTCGGGATTCGCATCGACCGCCACGATCGGATCCGCGCCGACCAACCGGAGCGCCTGGATCGCGTTCAAGCCGATCCCGCCGACGCCGACGACGACCGCGCGCTCCCCCGCTGCGACCCGGGCCCGGTTGAGGACCGCCCCCGCGCCGGTCAGCACACCGCAACCGATCAGGCAGGCCGACGAGAGCGGCACCTCCTTCGGAATCGGCACGGCCTGGGTCGCCTTCACCACCGTCACCTCGGCGAAGGAAGAGACGTTGGCGAAGGCGTAGTGCGGCACGCCGTCCACGCGAAAGGGCGTCGGACGGTGACCGAAGGTGTCCCGGCACATGGTCGGACGACCGTGATCGCAGTGGCCACAGGTCCCGCAGTTCCCGAGCGTCGACAGGACGACGTGGTCGCCCGGCGACAGATGGGTGACGCCCGGACCGACCGCTTCGACGCGCCCGGCGCCCTCGTGCCCCAGGACGACCGGCGTCTCGAAGGGGATCGTGCCGTTGATGACGCTGAGGTCGCTTCGGCAGACGCCCGAGTGGACGATCCGGACCGCGACTTCTCCCGCCTCGGGTGACTTCACTTCGAGTCCGTCGAGCACCCGGAGCGCCGCGCCATCGAACACGATTCCCTTCATTCTGCCTCCCGATCGGTGTTTACTATTTATACCCTAAAAGTATACTTCGAACATGCCCGCGACGAACGAGAAGTACCCGCTTCGTGACACGGCCGCCTACCGCCGGATCCTGGAGAGCGCCGAGACCTGCTTCGGCACCCTCGGCTTCCAGAAGACGACGGTCGTCGAGATCGCCAGCGCCGCCCAGGTCTCGAAGCCCCTCGTCTACCGCTACTTCGAATCGAAGGAACACCTCTACGAGGTGGTGATCAGCCGCCTCGTCGAGGGTTGGAACGAAGAGCTCGTCGCGGAGCTCTCCTCCGGCGCGCCCGTCGCGGAAGCGCTGCGCCGCATGCACCGCGTGTCCCTCGACTACGCCCGTCATCGCGCGCTGCTCCGCGGCCTCCTCGCCAAGGAGGGTCGCCTGCTCCTCGCTTCGTACAGCGACATCGTCGAGCGGACCAACGCCACGCTCAAGGCCCAGATCCAGACCTGTCTCGAACGCGGGGTCGCGTCCGGCGAGGTCCGGCTGGACGTCCCCGTCGATGCGATGGCCGACGCGGTGACCGAGATGCATCTGGCCTACGTCGAGCGCATCGTGTCCGGAATCGAGACCCGCGACGCCCAGCGCGTCGCCCTCGATGCCTTCGAGTGCCTCCTCTTCGGAATCTGCATGAGGCCGAACGCTTCGCCCTCGGCCTCCCAACGACGGAAACGACCCTCATGAGCTCTTCCCCGAACGGATCGAACGACCTCCCCGACCTCGAAGCGATTCGAGAGAAGTACCGCCAGGAACGCGACAAGCGCATCCGAAGCGACGGCTCGTCGCAGTTCCACGAGCTCGCGCGCGAGGGCGCGCACAACGACGTCGACCCCTACGTCGAGCCCGGCTTCACGCGCGACCCGATCGAAACGGAGACGGAAGTCGTCGTGATCGGCGGCGGCTTCGGCGGCATGCTCATGAGCGTCCGCCTCCGTGACCAGGGGATCGAGGACTTCCGCATCATCGAAGCCGGAGGCGACTTCGGCGGAACCTGGTACTGGAACCGGTACCCCGGCGTCCAGTGCGACGTCGAGTCCTACATCTACATGCCGCTACTCGAGGAGCTCGACTACGTCCCGAGCGAGAAGTACGCGCACGGGCCCGAGATCTTCGCGCACGCCCAGAAGATCGGTCGCCACTTCGACCTCTACGACCGCGCCCTCTTCCAGACCCAGGTGCGTGCCCTTCGCTGGGACGACGACGACCACCGCTGGATCGTCACGACGAGTCGCGACGACGTCCTGCGCGCGCGCTTCGTCTGCATGGCGACGGGTCCCTACTCCACGCCCAAGCTGCCCGGCATCCCCGGCGCCGCGGACTTCCTGGGACACACGTTCCACACGAGCCGTTGGGACTACGATTACACCGGAGGAGACACGACGGGCGGCCTCACGAAGCTCGCCGACAAGCGCGTCGGCGTGATCGGCACCGGCGCGACCGCGATCCAGGCCGTGCCGCATCTCGGACGGGACGCGGGCGAGGTCTTCGTGTTCCAGCGGACCCCCTCGACGGTCGACGTCCGCGACAACGCGCCCACCGAGCCCGGCTTCGCGGACACCCTCGAGCCCGGCTGGCAGCGCAAGCGCATGGACAACTTCAACACCCTGATGGACGGCCTCGCCCAGGAGGAAGACCTCGTCGGCGACCGCTGGACCGAACTCACCCTCGGTCTCTACGAAGAGCTCGGGCGCCACCCGAACCCCGCCGACCTGAGCGAAGCCGACATGGGTCTGATCGCCGAACGCGTCGACCTCAAGAAGATGGAGCGCATTCGCGGCCGGGTGGAGCAGGTGATCGAAGATCCGGAGACGGCCGCGGCGCTCAAGCCCTGGTACCGCTACCTCTGCAAGCGCCCATGCTTCCATGACGAGTACCTCCCCACGTTCAATCGGCCGAACGTCCACCTCGTCGACACCGACGGCAAGGGCGTCGAACGGATCACGGCGAAGGGCGTCGTGGCGAACGGACGGGAGTACGCGCTCGACTGTCTGATCTTCGCCACCGGCTTCGACGTGACGACGAACTACACGCGCCGGGTCGGCTACGAGATCATCGGTCGCGACGGGCTCACGCTGAGCGAGAAGTGGCGGGATCGGACGTCCACCTACCAGAGCTTCTACACGCGGGGCTTTCCGAACTGCTTCTTCATGATGGGTTTCCAGGCGGGACTCACGCCGAACATTCCCCACACGATCGAAGAGCAGAGCCAGCATCTCGCCTGGCTGATCCGTCAGATGCAGGACCGCGGGCTCGTCTCGGTCGAGCCGACCGAGGCGGCGGAGGCGGACTGGTGCGCCATGATCGACGCCGGGAGCGGCTTCGCGGAGCTCCAGCGGAGCTGCACGCCGGGCTACTTCAACGACGAGGGCAAGGTCGGGGAGACGGCAGGCTGGCTCGCGGGCTTCTATCCAGACGGCTCCGAGGCCTTCTTCGCACGGATCCGCGCGTGGCGCGAGGTCGGCGACTTCGACGGCCTCGAGCTGGCCTGAGCGCCGGACCCGTCAAGCCACCCGGTCGAGGAATCCGTCGATCGCCGCCAGGCATTCCGGCTCGTCGAGCAGCGGGACGTGTCCGCGGTTCGGAACCCGGACGACCTCGAGGTCCGGCTTCTCGGCCTGCATGCGCTCGACGATGTCGGCCGTCAGGATGTCCGAGAGCACGCCCCAGAGCAGCGTGACCGGCAGGTCGCGCAGGGCCGCGAAGAGCTGCCAGGGATCGCCGCCCGGCGGCGGCAGCTCGCGCACCGCACGCCCGATCGCGAGGTCGAGATCGAGCCGGGGCACGCCCTGCGCGTCCTCCCGGTAGGTGTTGCGCGCGACCTTCGCGAAGCCCGCCTCGTCGAGTCCCGGCAGCGCGTCGCCATAGGTCTGCTTCGCCTGCGCGAGCGCCTCGGCCCAGCTCCCGACCGGTTCGGCCCGCCCGGTATAGGCCTGCACCCGCGCCAGCCCGGCCGGATGGATCTCGGGACCGACGTCGTTCAGGATCACGCCGGCCACGCGCTCGCCCGGGAGCGCGGACATGACCATCCCGCAGATCCCCCCGAGCGACGTGCCGAGCACGATCACGCGCGGAATCTCCAGCGCGTCGAGCAGCGCGCCGACGTCCGCGACGTAGGTCCCGGGGTGATAGTTCCTCCAGTCGGGATCCGGGTCGGAGTGGCCCCGCCCACGGAAGTCCATCGTGACGACCCGCCGGCGCGACGCCATGCGCGCGGCGACGTCGTCGAAGTCGCGGCTGTTCCGCGTGAGCCCGGGTAGACAGACGACGGGCGTGCCGGAACGATCCGCACCGAAGTCGCGATAGAAGAGGCGCAACCCGTCGGCGGTCTCGAAGGTCCGGCCCTTCGCCCGACCCGTCATCGCCCGGCCCCTCCCGCACCCGCCCGGGCCGCGAGCCCGATCGCGAGCATGAAGCGCGATTCGGTCGCCGCGCGCGCGGTGAGCACCGGGTTCGCCCGCGTGACGGGATGACGGGGATACGTCGGGATGGCAGCCAGATCGATCTCCGTGCGCTGGACGTGCGGGCCGACGCAGACGCGCACCGCCAGCGTGTCCATCCCGCCGGTCGGATGCTCGGGCGCCCCATGGCTGCTGGAGCCGTCGGGCCGGGCGATGCGCGCGTGTTCGACGCGGGCAGCGACCGATCCACGGGCCGTGCGGGCGGTCGCGTCGATTCCGATCTTCATCGCTTCTCTCTACCCCATCGCGGACCGGGTCGCGCGGTCCTGGCCCTTCCGGCTCGAGAGAAGCCCCGACCGGAGCAGGCAATGGCGCCTAAGTACCTGGATGGTAGGCGTTTATTTATCTTTCTGGAAAGCTTCCCGGAAACGGTTTAGCGTTCGGACATGCCGAGCCGATCCGCCTCGCGACACCCCGACGCGGCCCGCCGGGCCTCCCGCTTCCGCTCCGACCCGACGTCGGGGGCGCACGCATGACCCTCGACCTCCTCGTCACCAACGGCCTCGTGATCGACGGGACGGGGCTTCCCCGCCGACGCGCGGACGTCGCCATCCAGGACGGCCGGATCGCCGGGATCGGCCACTACGATGCGGCCGCAGCCGATCGCGTCCTCGACGCGCGCGGTCGCATCGTCGCTCCCGGCATCGTCGATCCCCACACCCACTACGACCCGCAGCTCACCTTCGAACCCTACGGCACTTCGTCGTGCTTCCACGGCGTGACCACCGTCCTGACGGGCAACTGCGGCTTCTCGATCGCGCCCGCGAGGACGCGGGACCGCGACTTCATCACGCAGATCTTCGCGCGTGTCGAAGACATGGCGCCGGGCTCCCTCGCCGCGATCCCGTGGTCCTTCGAGTCCTTCCCCGAGTTCATGGCGAGTCGCGAGGGCCGACTCGGCATCAACGCGGCCTTCTACGTCGGCCATTGCAACCTGCGGCGCTGGGTGATGGGCGAGGACTGTACGGAGCGCGAGGCCACCGCCGTCGAGATCGACGCCATGCGCGCGCTGGTCCGCGAGGCGATGGACGCCGGCGCCGCCGGTCTCTCCTCGACGCACGCGCCGACCCATCTCGACGCCGCGGATCGGCCGGTCCCGAGCCGCATGGCATCGAAGGCCGAGCTCGACGCGCTCGTCACCGAGGTCGGCCGCGCGAATCGGGGCTCGATCTCCTACCTGCCCTACAGAAGTGGTTGAGGACGATGATTCGGCCGTGGGGCTTGACGAGGCGTTGGGCCTGTTGGAGGAGTCGGGCGGGCTGAGAGACGACGGAGATGGTGTGGGTGATGACGACGTGGTCGAAGCTGTGGTCGTCGAAGGGGACGTGCATGGCGTCGCCTTGGATGAGCTCGACGTTGGTGAGGTTGTGGAGCTTGACCTTTTCGTGGGCCTTGCT
>JBCCZJ010000151.1:0-10359 GCA_039187915.1 Myxococcota bacterium | reverse complement strand
CGAGGTCTTCGAGAAGGAGTTCGCCGCGAAGTTCGCGGAGGCCGGCCTCACGCGGGAGGCATCAGAGGACGAAATCCTCGCGGCGATGGCCCGGATGCCGATCCTGATGGAGCGTCCGGTCGTGGTCCGCGGTGCACGCGCCGTGATCGGCCGCCCGCCCGAGGACGTGCTGGTCCTGCTCTGATCGTCGGCCCCCGCCGCGGCGGACCGGATTCGCCCGGGCGGCGGATCGCCTTGCCGCGGCGTCAGCCGTGGGCGTTCGGGATGACCTCGGCGGACAGTCTTCGGCACTGATCGATCATCTCGTCGGCGGTCTTCGCGAGCGGAATCGCGATGAATTTGGTCACGCCGTGGTCGCAGAACTCGCGCACGCGCTCGAGTACGGTCCCGGCATCCCCGATGGCCTGCATGCGCTGCACGCGTTCGCGCATCGCGACGGCCTCGGGCGCCTTCGATCGGGCGATCGCGCCGGGCAGGGCGGGCGCTTCGGCGTCGTCGCCGATCCGGAAGAGGATCGTCGCCCCGTAGTGGTCGTCGGGGATCCGGCGCCCGATCCGATCGCATTCGGCCTTGATGTCGGCGACGGTCCGCCCCGCCTCCTCCGGCGTCTGCAGCGGCGCGAGCCAGCCGCTCCCGTAGCGCGCCGTTCGGCGGATCGCGGGCTTCGAGGCGCCCCCGAGCCAGAGCGGAAGCGGCTGCTGCTTGGGTCGCGGGTTGATCGTCGCGCCCTTGAGCGCGTAGTGCTCGCCTTCGAAGTCGACGTTCTCGCCGGTCCAGAGTCGCGTCATCACTTCGAGCGCCTCGTCCATCTTCTTCCCGCGCCCCGCGGAACTCCGCCCGGTCGCCTCCCACTCCGGCGCGTCGCCTCGCCCGACGCCGACGGTCGGGAGGAAACGGCCATCGGACAGCGTGTCGAGGGTCGCGCATTGGCGCGCGAAGGTGACCGGATCGCGGAAGGGGAGTACGACGGCGTTCGTGCCGAACTTGAGGCGGCGCGTCGCACCGGCGATCACGGAGAGCAGCGTCATGGGCTCGAAGGCCGGATCACGCGAGACGACGCGATCGGAGTGCCAGATGGAGTCGATCGCGGAGTCCTCGCAGGCGTCGAGCCAGCGGCGGAAGTCGTCGATCGTGTCGAAGGGGAAGCCGCCGAGCCCGAGCCCGACGCCGATGCGAACGGCCATGTCAGTCGATTCCTGGTGGAGGGAGCGGGGCGCGAACGTCGAAGCTACGCCACGGCGTGTGGAGCGTCGAGGCAGCGCGGCGGCAGCGTCCCTGCAGCGCTGCGGCAAATGGCACGTCGCGGAGAGGCGATCGCGTGCGCGTCGCGAGGGGGAGCGGAAGATTCCGCCGCGACCGGACGATGCGAGGTCCATGGATGCCCTCGGAATCGCCTTGTCCGGCATGCAGAGTGCCGGGGTCCGCGTCGCCGTGTCCGCCCACAACCTGGCGAACCTGTCGACCGAGGACTTCCGTCCGCAGCGGGCCGTCCAGTCCTCCCTGGCGGGGGGCGGCGCCGTGGCCCGGGTGCAGACGTCGGATCGTCCCGCCCCGCCGAACGTCGCGCGGGAGGTGGTCGGGCAGATCCAGGCGAGCGTTCAGTACGACGCCTCGGCGCGCGTCTTCGCGGTCGGGGCGGAGATGAAGGGCAGCTTGATCGATCTGCTCGGATAGCCGGCGCGGGCCGGGGCTCAGGAGAGCGCGCCGCCGCAGCTCGAGCCCGCGCCCGCCGTACAGCCGAAACAGTGGCTCGCCGTCGCGATCTCCGCGTCGTCGAGGTCGTGGAGCGACGCGAGGTCGAAGATCGTGCGTGGGGCGCCCGGGATCTCGAGTCCCAGCGCCTGGTTGAAGTCGCAGTCGTAGATCCGACCGCGATGGTCGACGCTCAGCTGGTGGCGGCACATCAGGCCGGGCACCGTGTCCGCGTTGAAGTTCGCGATCAGCAGGTCCATGTACGCCTGGTCGCGTCCGTCCCGGGCGAGCGCGTGGGCGAAGCGTTTGATCGGCATGTTTGTGATCGTGAGCAGCGCGTCGAAGACGATCCCGAACTCGCGCTCCAGCGCCTCGCGGTAGTTCGCCTCGAGCGTCGCCTGGGGCGGCGGGAGCGAGGGGCCGACGGGGTTGTAGACGAGGTCGAGTCGAAGCGAGCCCTTGCCGTAGCCCAGGTCGTTCAGCTTCTGGAGCGCGCGGACGCTGCCGTCGAAGACCCCGCGGCCGCGCTGGGCCTCGACGTTCTCGAGGCTGTAGCAGGGCAGGCTCGCCACGATGTCGACGCCCTGGTCGGCGAGGAAGTCGGCCGTGTCCTCCTGACCCGGCACGTGCAGGATCGTCAGGTTGCAGCGGTCGATCACGCGCCGCCCGAGGGCGCGGGCGCCCGCGACGAAGCGTCGGAATTCGGGATGCATCTCGGGCGCGCCCCCGGTGAGATCGAGCGTGTCGACGCCCGGGCTGCGTTCCAGGAGCTCGAGCAGCCGGTCCACGCCTCGCGCGTCGAGCGCCTCCTCGCGCTTCGGCCCCGACTCGACGTGGCAGTGATGACAGGCGAGATTGCAGCGCAGGCCGATGTTCACCTGGAGTGTCGTCGTCTTCGCGCGGCGCAGCCCGTCCACGCCCTCTTCGGCGAGGCGCGCGGTGAAGGTCAGATCTTCGGGCGATTCGAGCTCGAGCGAGACGGACAAACGACAGGCTCCCTCGCCTAAGGTAGTCCGTGCGGACGCGGGACGTCGGGAGTTCGTGCGACGGTCGGAACGATGCGCTCACTTTCCGTGGTCGTGACCGCTGCCGTGACCGATTCCGAGCGCTCGGCGTACTCCGTATTCGGGTGGGCCGCGCGCGCTGCGGGACCGAGCCATCGGAAGTCGGCGTACTCTGCGGCCGCGACGTCGCAGGTCCCGTCGGCGTCGGTCATGAGGCCGATCCCGACCACCGGGACTTCCTCTGCCAGGCCGAGTCCGAGCCGGGCGTCGCGCGCGACGTCCACCACGACGTCGCGCCAGCCGGTCGGGCCCGCGTCGGCGGTCGGCGCCTCGGCGGCGACGAGCTTCACCTCGTCCCGGAACGCGCTGGTCCAGGTCGTGTCGCGATCGACGGTGCGCGGCCAGACGTAGGTGAGCGTCGCTCCGGGCATCTCGGATCCGTACCAGCGCTCGCCGAGGGTGCGGGCCATGCGGTCGAGGAGCGAAGCGTTCTCGCGATCGAAGGGGAAGAGTACGTAGACGCGGGCCGCGAAGTCGTCGCCTTCCTGGCTTCGCTCGTCGACGGCGCGCGCTCCGGGGCCGAGCGGGAGGGTGATCCGCCAGCGCCAGGCGAGGCGCGGAGTCTCTCGGAGATCGACCGGCGGATGCAGGCGCAGGACGAGGCCGGAGGCGCCGCAGTCGGTCTCGGCGGTCAGGACGGTGCGACCGTCTTCGGATCGCGTCGTGTATTGCGTGGTCTTCGGGATCGAGCGGAACTCGAGCGGGCGCCACGGCGCTTCGCCCGGCGGCGGCATCGGTGACTCGGTCTCGTCGGCGGCCGGCACGCCGAGGGGCAGGCCGAGGAGCAGGAGCAGGGCGCTCGACGCGCTCAGGAGGGCATTCTGCGGCCTTCTCCGGTCGATACGCCGGGTCAACGGGCCGCTCCGTGGGACCGCGGCGGCCCTGCTATCGTCGGCGCCGGCCGACCCCCCGGACCCGGGGCGAAGGCTCGCGCCCCCGGCCCGACGCGGGGGCACCCAACCCCAGGACGAAGCGGCGCCCCGCGCTGCCGACCGGGCCGGCGGGTTTCCCCGCGGCGGTCGGCCACGATCACCCGTTCGCGTCCCGCCGCGCCTCGCGTTGCCTCGCGATGGATCCGGCCCATATCCGACCTCCCCTCCATTCCACAGGAGTCTAGACCATGAGTGAAATCCGATTCGACGATCGCGTCGCCGTCATCACCGGTGCCGGCGGCGGCCTCGGCAAGACCTACGCCCTCGATTTCGCCAAGCGCGGCGGCAAGGTGGTCGTCAACGACCTCGGCGGTGCGGCCGACGGCACCGGCGGCGGCTCGAGCATGGCCGATCAGACCGTCAAGGAGATCGAAGAGGCGGGCGGCACGGCCGTGGCCAACTACGACTCGGTCGCCACCCCGGAAGGCGGCGAGGCGATCATCCAGACCGCCCTCGACAACTACGGCCAGGTCGACATCGTCGTGAACAACGCGGGCATCCTGCGCGACAAGTCCTTCGCGAAGCTGACTCCGGAAGAGCTCGAGATCGTCCTCGACGTGCATCTGAAGGGCGCGTTCTTCGTCTCCCAGCCCGCGTTCCGGGCCATGAAGGAGAAGAACTACGGTCGCTTCGTCTTCACCGCCTCCGCCGCCGGCCTGCTCGGCAACTTCGGGCAGACCAACTACGGCGCCGCCAAGATGGGGCTCGTCGGCCTCTCGAACGTGCTCGCGGTCGAAGGCAAGAAGAACAACATCCTGTCGAACGTGATCGCGCCGATCGCTCGCACCCGCCTCACCGAAGAGCTGATGGGCGAGATGGCCAAGCTGATCGATCCCGAGCAGGTCACCCCGCTCGTGACCTACCTCTGCTCCGAGGCCTGCGAGACCACCCACTCGATCTACTCGGTCGGCGGCGGCAAGTTCTCCCGCATGTTCATCGGCGTCGCCGAGGGCTGGTTCGCGGGTCAGGGCAGCTCCCCGACCGCCGAAGAGATCCAGGCGAACTGGGACAAGATCGACTCGGACGCCGGCTACGTGATTCCCGACAGCATCGGTCACGAGATCTCGAGCCTGCTCGCCGCGTTCAAGGGCGACGGCTGATCGTCGACCCCGCGCTGTGTTCCGGCCGGGACGCGGCTTCGGAAACGCGAACGGGAGGCGGCCTCACGGCGCCTCCCGTTCTTCGTTTCGGGGCGCGGCGGGATCCGTCGGGGTCGACGGGCGCGCGCGTCCGGCGTCGCTATTCGGCGAGCAGCTCGTCGAGCACGGGCCACTCGATCGCCGTCTGGGCGTTGAAGACCTTGAGCAGCAGCGTCCGTTCGCTCGGATCGTCGCCGGCGCGGAACGCCTCGACCTGCTTCTTCAGCGTCTCCGGTTCGGGATCCGGGATCTCATCCTGGGTGAGGATGCCGTCCTCGTGTTCGAGTCCGAGCAGGTCGAGCCACTCGGTCAGGAGCGGCAGGCGACACTTCAGGAAGTAGACCGCGAGGAGCTCCTCGGCGAGGGCCGCCGCCGTGACGCGCGAGAGCGCGCCCTTCACGGAGTGGAGCCGCTTGGCAGGGGCCTGCTTGAGCAGGAACTTCGGCCGGAACTTGAGGACCTGGGCGGCGGCCACCGTGGTGCTCTGGGCGGCTTCGGGCGACTCGGCCTCGATCGCGCCCATGATCTTCTCGAACTCCTCGGGGCTCATGGCGCCGATGATCTGGTGGGGTCGCATCGTCTCTCCTGCGGCTTCTCGCGCGGCGGGGGGCGAGAGGGGTAGCACCCCGCCGCGATCCCTGCCGGCACCGAGGGCATGCGCCGACTCGCGGCTGCCGGCGCTGCGCGCGCCGCTTCGTCGATCCGCGGCTGCCAGGGCTGCGCGCGCCGCTTCGTCGATCCGCGGCTGCCAGGGCTGCGCGTGCCGCCTCGTCGATCAGGCGGTCGCGCGCTGCGGCAGCACGTCCGCGGGGCCTTCTGCCGGGTCCGCGCCGTCCATGCGCTCGATGGCCGCCACGGTGGGCGCGCTTCGCCAGGCTTCGCGCAGACCGATGCCGACGGTGCAGACCAGCGCGGCGGCGAGCGCGGAGTGGGCCGCCGTCACCTCGACCGGGAGGCGCAGCAGGACGTTCGCGATGCCGACGCAGACCTGCGCCACGCCGAGGCCCGCCGCGAGCGCGAACCAGCGCCGGGAGCCCGGGTGGCTCCGGACGATCCAGGCGGTGGCGACCAGGGCGACGACGACGCTGTAGCCGACGGTGCGGTGGAACAGGTGCAGCCCCTGTACGCCGACCCAGGAGGGGAAGTACTCCCCGTTCATGCAGGTCGGCCAGTCGGGGCAGACGAGTCCGGCGTAGCTCGAGGAGACCAGACCACCGAGGACGATCTGCGCCACGAGCAGGACGGCCGAGAGCGAGACGAAGGCCCGCTGGGTGGCGTCCGCGGCGGGCGAGATGCGTTCTTCGCTCGAGAGGCGGAAGAGCCGGCGCGCCAGCAGGACCACGGCGAGGGCGAAGGCATTGCCGGTCACGAGGTGGGAGGTCACGGTCCAGCGCGCGAGCAGCTCGAGGACGGTCAGGCCGCCGAGCACGATCTGGACGGCGAGCAGGATCGCCGCGATCCCGAGACCGGCGCGCATCGCCCGTCCGAGCTTCGGGAGCCGCAGCGTGAGGATTCCGAGCGCGAGGAAGACGAGGCCCACGCTGCCCGCCAGGGCGCGGTGTCCCCACTCGAAGGCCACACGGAAGTCGAAGGTCGGAATCCATTCGCCGAAGCAGAGGGGCCAGTCGGGGCAGGCCAGGCCGGCGCCGTTCGCGCGGACGAGGGCGCCCAGCACGATCAGGACGTAGGTCACGCCGGCCAGGGCGGTGAAGCCGAGGGCGAGGCGACGGGCGGCGTGGGATTCGGAATCGACGGTCGGGGTGGCCAGCGGGCTCTCTCCTGGACGGGGAAGCGCCCGGAAACTAGGAGAGCGCGCGCGGGCCCGCTTGGTTCCGATCGTTGCAGGTCCCGGACGGGGAACCGGTCCGGCCCCGCGGGGTCCCAGTCTGGGGTGTGCGGGGGATCCAGCCTTCAGTCCTTCGCCTTCGGCGTCGATACGGAGATTGTTATGGTGCAAGCCCAGATGACGCGAGAGAACAACGACGACCCGCGGAAGCTCACGCAGATGATCGCGCGGGTCTCCGAGCTGGCGGAGTCCCACTCCGTGAGCTCGGTCGTGGTGGGCGTGGCGGCGGAGGAGGGCGATCTGCTCTTTCCCGAGTACCTCGCCTACCTCGAGAGCGCCTTGCGCGTCGAGGACCAGATCTTCCGCATGACCCGCGAGCGGGCCGTGCTCTACCTGTCCGATGTCGACGCCACGCGCGCGGCGGAGGTGCTCGTCCGCATCTTCGGCGAGTTCTGCGACGAGTTCCCGACCGCCGAGGCGCCCGAGTTCGAGCAGCGCATGCTCGAGGTCACGCCCGGGATCGGCCCGATCTCCGTCAAGGAAGTGCTGACGAGCGTGTTCGGCAACAAGGACGCGCTGCACTAGCGCCCGCGCACCGGTCCGAGTCGGCCCGATCAGCGGCCGCCGAAGACCGACGAGAGACGCGCCGCCATGCCGCCGTCTTCGGGCAAGGCGAGGGCACGCCCGTCGAGCTCGCAGAGCGGGACCACGCCGCGTACGGCGTTCACGCAGAGGATCTCGCGCGCGCTGGCGAGGTCGCTCGCGCGGAGGCGCGCTTCCTCGATCGAGCGTCCGTGTCGCAGGACCTGCATCCCGAGGCCTTCGACGGCGCCGAGCGGGAGCGCGGGCGTGACGAGGTGGCCCGCCTGCGTCACCACGAGTACGTTCGAATGGCTGCCCTCCACGAGGAAGCCGTCCGCGTCGAAGAGAAGGACTTCGTCGACGTCGCTGGAGGCGACCTGCGCGCGGCCCCGGTCGTAGGCACCGACGTCCACGAACTTCGTGTTCGCGCGGCGCTCCGGGCCGGGATGGATCGTCTCGGCCGTGACCGCCCGCCACGCGTCGCCCAGCGGGACGAAGGGGCGCGGCCTCGCCTCGAGCGCGGGGGCCTCGCCCTCCCGACACGACCACTCGACGCGAATGATCCCGTCGCCGCGACCGAAGGTCGCTCGGGCCGACTCCAGGAAGAGTCGTTCGACCGCGCGCGCGTCCGGCGGCGGGAGTCCCAGCCGCTCCGCGTCGCGACGAAGGCGAGCGACGTGCAGCTCGATTCGCTCGACGCGGCCTGCGCTGACTTTCGCGGTCGTATACGAACCGAGGCGCCGGGGTTCGGCCCCCGGCGCCTCGTTCGAAGGACGCATGCGATGGGGGCGCCTAGCGCTGATCCATCGGCGTGTAGGCCGTCTTGGTCGGCCCCGTGTAGATCTGCCGCGGGCGACCGATCTTGAACGCCGGATCCGAGTGGAGCTCCTTCCACTGGGCGATCCAGCCCGGCAGTCGACCGATCGCGAACATCGCGGTGAACATGTTCGCCGGGGTTCCGATCGCGTTGTAGATCACGCCCGAGTAGAAGTCGACGTTCGGGTAGAGCTTGCGCTCCACGAAGTAGTCGTCCTTCAGCGTGATCTCTTCGAGCTCCTTGGCGATCTCGAGCAGCGGGCTGTGGATGCCCATGCGCTCCAGCACGTCGTCGCAGGCCTTCTTGATGACCTTCGCTCGCGGATCGAAATTCTTGTAGACCCGGTGGCCGAAGCCCATCAGCCGCGCGCTCTCGTCGCCGCTCTTCGCGCGCTCGAGGTAGTCGCGGGGGCTGGTGCCCTCCTCGTGGATGTTCTCGAGCATCTCGATCACGCTCTGGTTCGCGCCGCCGTGGAGCGGTCCCCAGAGCGCGTTGATCGCGGCCGAGATCGTGCCGAAGAGGTTCACCATCGACGAACCGACCAGACGCGTCGTCGAGGTCGAGCAGTTCTGCTCGTGCTCGGCGTGGAGGATGAAGAGCAGGTCGAGGGCGTTGCGAACGACCGGGTCGACCTCGAAGTCCTCGCACGGGTTGCCGAACATCATGCGCAGGAAGTTGCCGACGTAGTCGAGGTCGTTCTGCGGATAGAGGAAGGGCATTCCGATCGAGTGGTTGTAGGCGTAGGCGGCGAGCGTCGGCAGCTTTGCGATCAGGCGGTTCGCGGAGATCTCGACCTCCTCGGGGTCACGCGGGTCGAGCGAGTCCGGGTAGAAGGTCGAGAGCGCGCCGACCATCGCCGAGCACGCGGCCATCGGATGCGCGTCCTTGGGCAGCGCCGAGAACATCTGCTTGAAGTCCTCGTGGAGCATCGTGTGGCGCCGGATCGTGTCCTCGTACGCGGAGAGCTCCGTCGCGGTCGGCAGCTTGCCGTAGATCAGCAGGTAACAGACCTCCATGAAGTTCGACTTCTCGGAGAGCTCCTCGATCGGGATGCCGCGGTAGCGAAGGATGCCCTCTTCCCCGTCGATGAAGGTGATCGCGCTCTGGC
Source organism: Myxococcota bacterium (assembly GCA_039187915.1). Classification (GTDB taxonomy): domain Bacteria; phylum Myxococcota_A; class UBA9160; order UBA9160; family UBA4427; genus UBA4427. Next base: position 1,239 of record JBCCZJ010000151.1, on the reverse strand, counting down.
AGGAGCCGGAGTTCGCGTAGCCTGGATCGAGGGTGATGTATCCGGTCTGGGCCCGGAGCTTGGTGATGTCGATGGCCTTTTCGCCCTCGCTCCCCTCGATCACGTTCAGTTCGAGCGTCTTGCCTCCGACGCGAAGTTCAGCGGTTTCCGACATCTTCTCTCTCTCCTCTGCTCGCCCCGCGTGCGGTCTGCGGGTCCCGTTTTGTCGTCAGGTGGTCCTGCACGGGCCCTTCGAGCTCGCTCGGCGAATCGGGCGGGACGGGGTCGAGCGGCGCGATCGTTCATTCGCTGCGCCCGCTGCACCTGGTCGTCGCGCCGGACTCCTCCTCCGCGGGCCGGTCGGCTCGGCCGCGCAGCCGTCGCGGGGCGACGCTGGGCGGGCGGGCGGACCTTTCCCGGGACCTGACCGGCCGTCAACCCGTGCGCTCGACGGACCGGGAGGGCTTGGCAGGGACGATCTGACGCGCCAGCGTCGATGGCTCTGAGGCTTCCGGGTCGGAGGAGAGATGGGGGTCGGTGGCGGTCCGGACCGCCGGCAGGGTAGCGGAGGTCCGCTCCCGACGGCAGGGCGGGCGTTCCCGAAAACGAAGGTACGACGAGGGTATACGCGACCCTGGTGCGTTATCGGGAGCCCATCTGGGGGGATGCGCGGACGCGCGCGAGAGAATCCCCGTGGGATCCAGGGTCGGACGGTCGGATCAGGGCCAGCGCGCGGTCGCCGGCGCGGAAGCGTCGGCTCGCCTGCGCGTCGAGCGAGGCGCCGAGCGCCTCGAAGTCGGCCGCGCGGAGCAGGACCGGTCCGCGCGCGTCCGCCAGGAAGCGCCGGAGGGCGCGCTCGTCGCGAAGCGACGTGATCGGCCCGGCGCCGTAGTAGCCGAGCGCGGGCTCGAGGGGACCGAGGCGGTAGACCCCGACGGTGTCGCCGGCCTCCATCCGGGCGCGGACGCCCTGGGCGATCGGGCGGGGCGACTTGTGTGCGTCCAGCACGAGCGGTCCGGCGACCAGAAAGAGCGCGGCGTGCGCTGCGGCGATCCCGGTGAGGCCCGCGATCCAGCGGCGATCCGCCAGCGGCGGCCGGTCCCAGAAGGACGCGATTCCGGCGGCCGTCGCGAGGGCGAGCGCGGGCAGGATCGGGAGCAGGTAGAGCCCGCGCTTCCCCGCCGAAAGCGAGAAGAAGAGGAAGGGCAGCGCGATCCAGCAGGCGAGGAAGCGTGCGGAGCGACGCCGGTCGGCGCCCTG
>JBCCZJ010000150.1:0-10482 GCA_039187915.1 Myxococcota bacterium | reverse complement strand
GCGCGACCTCGCGGGCGCGGGTCTCCAGCTGGTCGGCCGGAACGACCTCGGTGCAGCCGCCGAGGGCGAACAGCTCCCGGGCGTCGATCGTCTCGCAGGTGTAGAGCATGCGGCGCGCCTTCTGCACGCCGACCATGCGCATGAGGTGGGTCGCCGCCCCGAGGGCGCCACGGTCGATCTCGGGCAGGCAGTAGGTCGAGTCGTCGGCGGCGATGATGAAGTCCGAGGCGCCGGCGATCCCGAGGCCACCGCCGATGCAGAAGCCGTTCACGGCCGAGATCGTCGGGACCGGGCAGTCGTAGACGGCTGCGAAGCTGTCGTAGCAGCCGCGATTCAGCTCGACGATCAGGCTGCCGTCCGCGGCGAGCTCCTTGACGTCGACGCCGCACTGGAAGCCCTTGCCGACCGCTCGGATCACGACGCAGTTGACCTCCTCGTTCTGTCCGAGGTCGGTCATCTTCGCCGCGAATTCCTTCCAGCCGGCGTTGTCGAGGGCGTTCACCGGCGGCGCGTTGATGATCAGCTCGCCGAGGCCGTCCTTGATCTCGATGTCGATCGCCATAGAGGGCAGGGTCCTTCGTGGCGGCTAGAGCGCCAGCCGCTTGAGGGTCTGTTCCGCTTCCTCGACGATCCGCCTGACCAGCTCGTCGCAGGTCGGTCGATCGTCGATCACCCCGGCGACGGTTCCGCTCGCCAGGTAGCCGTTCGCCGGGTCGCCATCCGCGACGCCGACGCGCGCCAGGATGGGCGCGTTCGCGGCCATGATCGTCTGCCAGAGGCTGAGCCCCTGGTTCTTCCGCATCGCGAGGCCGCTCCGGAGGAGGTCGGGGATCGACGCGCCGGTCTCCGCCTGCAGCGCGCGGGCGCTCTTCAGGGCGAGGAGGAGCTTGCGGACCGGTCCAGCGGACTCGAGCGCCTTCACGAGCTCGTTCGAGACCATGCGCTGGGGAAGGCAGTCGAGGGCCGTCGAGACCACGACGTCGGAGAGTCCCGCGTTCCGGTAGCGCTCGAAGCTCTGCTCCGGAATCGGGCTCTCGGCGGTCATCAGGAAGCGCGTGCCCATCGCGACGCCCTCTGCACCGAAGGCGAGGGCGGCCACCAGGCCGCGTCCGTCCCGGAACCCGCCGGCGGCGACGATCGGCACGTCGACGACGTCGGCGCAGGCGGAGGCGAGCAGGGAACTCGGCGTGGTCCCCGTATGGCCGCCCCCTTCGCCGCCCTGGACGATGACGATGTCGGCGCCGAGCTGCTGCGCCTTCGCCGCGTGCTTGACCGCGCCGCAGGTCGGGACGCAGACGACGCCGCCGTCCTTCATCCTCTCGATCAGCTCGGCCGAGGGCGCCCGGTTGTAGCCCGCCGCGCGCACGCCCTGGCGGATGATCGCGTCGGCGATCACGTCGGCGCCGGGCGCGTCCATCAGGAAGTTCACGCCGAAGGGCCGGTCGGTCAGGCGCTTGATCTCTTCGATCGCCCCTTCGACCTCCTCGGGCGGGATCGTGGCCGCCGCGAGGAATCCGAACGCGCCCGCATTGCACGCCGCCGCCACCAGCGGCGGCTCCGCGACCCAGCCCATGCCCGTCTGGAGGATGGGGTGGTCGCAGCCGAGGAGCTCGGTCACGCGCGTCTGCAGGGGGCTGGGCAAGAGAGGGTCGCTCCTGGCGTGTTATTCGGGGTTCGGGACTTCCCGGGAGAGGACGCCCTTCGGATCGATCCGGTCGCGGATCAGGGCGACCTCGTCGGCCGTCGGCAGCCGGGTCTCGGGCACGTCGCCTTCGATCGCGAGCTCGAAGCCGGTGTGCTCGACGACCTGGTCGACGGTCACGCCCGGGTGGACGGACCGGAGACGCATCCGCTTGTCGGGCGTCTCGAAGTCGTAGACCGCGAGGTTCGAGATCACGAAGCGGACGTCGTGCCCCTGGGTCGACGCTTCGGGGAGCGCGCCTGCGCGGTCGTGACCGACGCCCGAGACGACGTCGACCTCCGGTACGAAGACCTTGGCCGTCTGGTTCGCGACCCAGTAGCTGGTCGTGTGGGAGATCGTGTTGCCGGGGGCGCCGCGCATGCCGAGCAGCTGGGCCTTCGGTTTCGCGTGCTCGCCGATGCAGGCGAAGTTCTGGTTGCCGAAACGATCGATCTGGCTGGCCGCCATGATCACGTGTCGGTTGCCGTTCCAGAGGTGGTCGAAGACCGTCCGGAAGGGCAGCCAGGCCTCGACGACCTGCTCGTGACCCTCGCCCGAGACCGGGTTCGGCATTTCGACGACCGTGCAGATCCCGTCGGTCATCAGGAGGTCCGGCTCGAAGGTCATCTTGGCGAGGCGGGCGCCGATCGCCGGCGCGGTGCCGAAGCAGCTCGCCAGGATCTCGCCGTTGCCCCGGAAGGCGTCGGCACACGCGACCGCGCAGATCTCACCGCGGGTAGCTGAATCGCTCATCGGTTCTTCACCGCCTCCTGGTAGTCGGCCTCGGTCTCCACGTCGAGATACTTCGCCTTGAACGCCTGCCAGGCGTCGGGATCCTTGGCGGTCGCGGCGTATTCCTTCTGGAAGGCCTCGTCCCGACCATAGTCGCTCGGGCACTCGGTGAAGTGGGCACCGTTCGGCGCTTCGATCACGCCGTCGACCATGGTGCGGTTGATGATCCGCGACTGGAGCGGCCCCTCGTTCGCCATGTCCGCGGTCCCGACCACCTTCTCGACGGTCATGAAGCGCTTTTTCGCCGCACGGCAGTACATGTCGTCGAAGTAGGGGTCCGGGCCCAGGTACTGGCCGTTGCCGCGGACGTCGCCGCGATTCATGTGGATGAACGCCACGTCGAGCTCGAGGGCGGGCATCGCGACCAGCTCCTCGCCGTCCGCGTACGGCGACTGCACCATCTTGAAATCCGGATTGATGTCGAGCACGGAAGAGCCCATGCCGGAGCGGGTCGGCAGGAAGGGGAGCTTGTGGCTCGCCGCGAGCAGGCCCCACTGGAGCATGCCCTCGTCGAGCTCGGCGGCTTCGATCGCGCCGGCCTGTCGGGCTTTGCGGAAATGGGGTTCGAGCGGAATCGAGTCGAGGGAGACGAAGCCGTAGATCAGCTTCTTGACCTTGCCGTAATTGCAGAGGAGACCCACGTCCGGCCCGCCGTAGGTCACGACGGTCAGGTCCTTGACCGACGAGCGGAGCAGCTCCCGCACGATCGACATCGGCTTGCGTCGGGAGCCCCAGCCCCCGATGCCGATGGTCATTCCGTCGCGGAGCTCGGCGACCGCCTCCTGCTCCGTCGTCCGCTTGTCCATGTGTTTCCTTCCGGGTGCCGGGTGCAGAGGCGACGCGGTCCGGGTCCGCGCTCGGCGGCCGCCACGGGCGCGCTCGCCTCCGATCGGGATCGCGCCGGGGACCCGCGGGTGCCTTCACGCCCTCGTCGCCCCGGCCGAGAGCGCCGTCGAGCAGGGTCGCGAGGCCGGGAGCGACGCGCTGGGACCCTCTCGGGCCGGCCAGACAATAACGAAACGGTGCGTATCGTTCGACCCCGAGGCCGAGGCCGAGACGCAACTGAGGGGACGCAGAGCGCTGAATCACGGGTTCCGGGCACGACGATCCCGAGCGGGGCAACCTACGGCCGGTGCCGGCCGAGCCCGGGGTCGTGCGAGGGCCAGGGGCCGGAGGGGGACGGGATGAGGAAAATGCGAATCCGCTGGCGGATGGCGATCGGCCTCTGCCTGGTCTGGAGGCTTTCGGGGGCGACGGCTTCCGCGGAATCGAGCGGGGAGGCGGACGCGGCGCAGGCGCGAACGGATCGCTTCGCCGGGCAGGTGCAGGTCCTGTCCGCGCCGCGGTCCGTGCCCGCCTACGCCTTCGCCGAGCGCCTGACGGACGGATCGACCGTCGAGCGCGCGATGGTCGACTTCCGCGGTCGCGTCGTCGTGTTGAACTTCTGGGCGACCTGGTGCGGCGTCTGCCGCCGCGAGCTCCCGAAGTTCGATGCGCTCGTCGCGCGGCTTCGCGAGGCGGGGTTGCCGGTCGACGTGGTGGCCCTCTCGATTGACGATGGGCTCGACGACGCCGCCCGGGCGTTGGAACGACGCGGGCACGCGCGACTGCGCGTCTTCCACGACGCCCAGGGCGTGCTCGCGCCGCTGCTCGGCGTGGTCGGCGTCCCGACGACCTTCGTCGTGGATCCAGACGGACGCGCGGTCGCCTCGACCGTGGGACCCGCAGACTGGGACTCTCCAGCGGCGGTCCGCTGGCTCGAAGGACGCGTGGCGAAGCCTTCGTCGGGCGCGGCGGGAGGCGAAGACGCGCCGGCGGCCGAGGGCGCCTGACGCCCGCGGCGCGCCTGCCTGGAGAGGCCTAACGGCCGAAGCGACCGCGACGGAGATCGCCCAGGTCGGCGAGCTGCCCCTCGCGTTCGACGCGCAGCCATCCGGGCGAGTCGGCGAGGAAGATCCGTCCCTGGATCGCGTAGTCGATGCTTTGCTGCTCCGGGAGCGCCACGATCTGCCGGAGGATCGAGAAGAGGCTCGTCGTCGCGACCAGGTCGACGATGCCGTCGTCGAGGCGCGGGATCGTGTGGCGTTCGTTGCCGAGGGCCCGGCCGAGGCGCTGACCGTTCAGGTCGAGCCTGAGATCGATGCCGTCGAAGACGAGCGGGACGTCGTTCGGGTTCGTCACGCGAACGCGCAGCCGCAGCCGCTGCTCGAGGTTGCCCTCCGAGGGGAGCGCTTCGATGCCGATCAGGGCGACGTCCGGGGGCTCGAGCCGCGTGCCCATCGACGCACAGCCGAGGACGAGCAGGAGCCCCGCGCCGAGCGCGAGCGGAACGAGACGGGAGCGGAGCGGCGGCGCGAGCATGGCGACGAGGGTAGCCCGTCGTGGGTCGGAAGCGCGGTCGGACGGCGCGTCGGGGAGCCGAGCGCTCAGCCCGCGGCGAAGCGCTTCGCGAGCTCGGCGGCGAGGCCGATGTAGCGGTCCGGGGTGAGCCCGCCGAGCTCCGCCTTCACGTCGTCGGGCAGTTCCAGTCCGTCGACGAAGGCGCGCAGGGTCTCGGCGTTGATCTCCTGGCCGCGAGTGAGGGCCTTGAGCTTCTCGTAGGGCGCGTCGATGCCGTGGCGTCGCATGACCGTCTGAATCGCTTCGGCGAGGACGGCCTGGTTCTCGTCGAGGTCCGCCGCGAGCCGCGCCGGGTCGACCGCGAGCTTGCCGAGGCCGCGCAGCGCCGAGCGGATGGCGAGCACGCCGTGGCCGATGCCGAGGCCGACGTTGCGAAGGGTCGTCGAGTCCGAGAGGTCCCGCTGCCAACGACTGACGGGCAGCTTCTCCGCGAGATGGTCCAGCACCGCGTTCGCGACGCCGAGGTTCCCCTCCGCGTTCTCGAAGTCGATGGGGTTCACCTTGTGGGGCATCGTGGAAGAGCCGACCTCGCCCTCGACCAGCTTCTGCTTGAAGGCACCGATCGAGATGTAGCTCCAGAGGTCGCGGGACAGGTCGAGCAGGATCGTGTTGAACCGGGCGAGTCCGTGGAAGAGCTCGGCGATCCAGTCGTGGGGTTCGATCTGGGTCGTCATCGGGTTCGACGTGAGGCCCAGGGACTCGACGAAGCCCCGCGTGTGCGCCTCCCAATCGACCTCGGGATAGGTGATCGCGTGCGCCGCGTAGCTGCCGACGGCGCCGTTCGCCTTGCCGAGCATGTCGACCGCAGCGATCTGCTCCCGCTGGCGGAGCATGCGGGCGCCGACGTTCGCGATCTCCTTGCCGAGCGTCGTCGGCGTCGCGGGCTGGCCGTGGGTCCGGGAGAGCATCGGGAGATCGGCGTAGTCGCCGGCCATCTGGCGAAGCGTCGCGATCAGCCGGTCGATCTCGGGGAGGACGACCTCGTTCCGCGCATCGCGCAGCATGAGCGCATAGGCGAGATTGTTGATGTCCTCGGAGGTGCAGGCGAAGTGGACGAACTCGAGCAGCGCGGCGAGCTCCTCGTTCGGGCCGAGCCGCTCCTTGATCCAGTACTCGACCGCCTTCACGTCGTGATTCGTGGTGGCCTCGATCCCGCGGATCGCCGCGGCGTCGTCGGGCGAGAAGTCGTCGAGCAGCCGCTCGAGGAACGCCGTCGCCTCGGCGGAGAGCGGCGGGACTTCGGCGATCTGCGGCGCAGCAGCGAGCGCCTCGAGCCAACGGATCTCGACGATCACGCGATACCGGATCAGGCCGAACTCGGAGACGATCGGCCGCAGGTCGTCGAGCTTGCTCTGGTAGCGGCCGTCGAGGGGAGAGATGGCGAGCAGCGACGCGTGTTCGGGAGCGAAGGGCATGAGGGTCCTCGGCGATTCGAGCGGGGAGGCGGGGAAGGGAGGCGACCGGTTCTCAGGCGAGGAAGCGGCGCGCGTTCTGGAAGAGCCTGAGCCAGGGCGCATCGTCGCCCCAGTCGTCCGGCGCCCACGAGTATTGGACGGTCCGGAAGACGCGCTCGGGGTGGGGCATCATGACCGTGACCCGTCCGTCGGGCGTCGTGAGCGCCGTGATGCCTTCGGGCGAGCCGTTCGGGTTGGCCGGGTAGCGCGTCGCGACGCGATCATGGCCGTCGACGTAGCGTCCTGCGACGAGGCCGGCGTCGCGGATCCGCATGCGGGCGGCTTCGTCCGCGAAGGCCGCGCGGCCCTCGCCATGGGCGACGGCGATCGGCAGGCGGGCGCCGGCCATGCCTGCGAGCAGGACCGAGGGGCTCTCCTCGACGCGGACCAGGGCAACCCGCGCTTCGAACTGCTCCGAGCGGTTGCGCACGAATCGCGGCCAGTCTTCGGCGCCGGGGATCAGGTCCTTCAGGACCGAGAGCATCTGGCAGCCGTTGCAGACGCCCAGGGCGAAGCGGTCCGGATCGGCGAAGAACGCGCTGAAGTCGTCGCGCAGCCGGTCGTGGAAGAGGATCGACTTGGCCCAGCCGCCGCCGGCGCCGAGCACGTCGCCATAGGAGAAGCCGCCGCAGGCGACGAGTCCCTGGAAGGCATCGAGGGAGCGCCGCCCGCTCATCAGGTCGCTCATGTGGACGTCGACCGCGTCGAAGCCGGCGCGATCGAAGGCCGCGGCCATCTCGATCTGGCCGTTCACGCCCTGCTCGCGGAGGATCGCTATCCGCGGACGGGCCCCCCCGGCGGCGGGCGCCGCGTCGAGCGTGAAGGGCACGTGGACCGTGAGGCCCGGGTCGTCGAGGTCGCAGCGGATGTCCTGCTCCTCGTCGGCGCAGTCCGGGTCGTCCCGCAGTCGCTGGATCTGCCAGGTCGTCTCGGACCATTCGCGGCGGAGCTCGGCGCGGTCGGACTCGAGAACGAGGGCTTCGCCGTCTCGGATCACGATCCGGGCATCGTCTCGCAGGCGTCCGATCGCATGGAGTGCGTCGGCGAGCCCGACCTCGGCGAAGACCGCGTGGACGGCGTCGCGATCCGTGTCGCGGATCTGCAGGACGGCGCCGAGCTCCTCGTTGAAGAGCGCGGCGACGGTCGCGCCCGGCAGGCCGGCGAGGTCGACGTCGAGTCCGGTCGCCCCGGCGAAGGCCATTTCGACGAGCGTGGTGGCGAGGCCTCCGTCCGAACGATCGTGGTAGGCGAGCAGGCGGCCCTCGCGCATCAGACGCTGGATCGCCTCGAAGAACCCGCGCAGCGCCGTCGGGTCGTCGACGTCCGGCGGCACGGCGCCGATCGCGGCGTGGACCTGGGCCAGGGCGGAGGCGCCGAGCCGGTTCGCGCCGCGGCCGAGATCGACGAGCAGGAGCGTCGTGTCGGCCTCGCTTCGCACCGCGGGTGTGAGCGCGAGGCGGGCGTCGTCGACGGGTGCGAAGCCGGAGACGATCAGCGAGAGCGGCGCGGTCACCGCACGCTCCTCGCCTCCCTCGTCCCAGACCGTCCGCATCGACATCGAGTCCTTGCCGACGGGAATCGCGATCCCGAGGGCCGGGCAGAGCTCGAGGCCCACCGTCTCGACGGCGTCGTAGAGCTTCGCGTCCTCGCCGACGTAGCCGGCCGGAGCCATCCAGTTGGCCGAGAGGCGGACCTGCGAGAGGGCGGGCACCGGCGCGCTCGCCAGGTTGGTCAGCGTCTCGCCGATCGCCATGCGCGCGGAGGCGCGGGCGTCGAGGAGCGCGACCGGCGTGCGCTCGCCGACCGCCATGGCCTCGCCGGTGAACGTGGTGTAGCCGCCGGTGGTGACGGCGGCGTCGGCGACGGGGACCTGCCAGGGTCCCACGTTCTGGTCCCGCGCGACCAGGCCCGTCACGGTCCGGTCACCGATCGAGATCAGGAAGGTCTTGTCGCCGACGGTCGGAAGCCGCAGTACCCGTCGCAGCGCTTCGCGTGGATCGATCGCGTCGGCGTCGAAGGTCTCGACGGGCTTCTCGGCCCGCTTCACGTCGCGGTGCATCTTCGGCGGTTTGTCGAGGATGACCGAGAGCGGCACGTCGATCGGGGCGCGTGACTCGGGGAAACGCGCGTCCTCGACGACCAGGTCGCGGGTGGCGGTGGCGGTCCCGACGACGGCGTAGGGGCATCGCTCCCGCTCGCAGATCGCCTCGAACTCGGCGATCCGGTCGGGCGCGATCGTCAGCACGTAGCGCTCCTGCGCTTCGTTGCACCAGATCTCGAGGGGCGTCATGCCGGGCTCGTCGTTGGGGACGGCGCGCAGGTCGATGCGGCCACCGAGGTCGCAGTCGTCGAGGATCTCAGGGATCGCGTTCGAGAGGCCGCCCGCCCCGACGTCGTGGATGAAGAGGATCGGGTTGTCGTCGCCGCGGGCGACGCAGCGGTCGATCACCTCCTGGCAACGCCGCTCGATTTCCGGATTGCCGCGTTGGACCGAAGCGAAGTCGAGATCCTCGGCGCTCGTGCCGGTCGCCATCGAGGAGGCGGCGCCGCCGCCGAGGCCGATCAGCATCGCCGGCCCGCCGAGCACCACGACCGCGGCGCCGTCCTGCGCCTTCTGCTTCTCGACGTGCATCGGGCGGACGTTGCCCATGCCGCCCGCCAGCATGATCGGCTTGTGGTAGCCGCGGAACTCCGGGCCGGCCGCACCCTGGATCTCCTGGCAGAAAGTGCGGAAATAGCCGGCGAGGTTGGGGCGCCCGAACTCGTTGTTGAAGGCCGCGCCACCGATCGGACCTTCGAGCATGATGTCGAGGGCGGAGGCGATCCGCGAAGGCTTGCCCGGGTCCTGCTCCCAGGGCTGCTCGGCGCCCGGGATCAGCAGGTTCGACACGCTGAATCCCGTGAGCCCCGCCTTCGGTTTGCCGCCGCGACCCGTCGCGCCTTCGTCACGGATCTCACCGCCGGAGCCCGTCGCGGCGCCCGGAAAGGGCGAGATCGCGGTCGGATGATTGTGCGTCTCGACCTTCATCAGGATCTGCGCGGGCTCGTCGACCTGCCCGTAGCGACCGGTTTCCGGATCGGGGAAGAAGCGCCCGCCGTCGCCGCCCGCGACCACGGCCGCGTTGTCGGAGTACGCCGAAAGGACGCCGTCCGGAGACTGGTCGGTCGTGTTCCGGATCATCGCGAAGAGGGATGCGTCGCGGGCCTCGCCGTCGATCGTCCAGTCGGCGTTGAAGATCTTGTGTCGGCAGTGTTCCGAATTCGCCTGCGCGAACATCATGAGCTCGACGTCGGTCGGGTTGCGCTCGAGCTCCCGGAAGCTCGCGACCAGGTAGTCGACCTCGTCCGGCGCGAGGGCGAGGCCCAGGTGTTTGTCGGCCTCGCGGATCGCGTCGGCACCGCGGCCGAGGACGTCGACCTGCCCGAAGGGCGCGGGCTCCGCCTTGCGGAAGAGCGCATCCGCCTGCGCCGGGTCGTCCAGCACGCTCTCGGTCATCCGGTCGTGGACGAGGGGCGCCAGTCGCGCGGCTTCGTCCGCGGACAACCCCACGAAGCGCCAGGTCGTACCGCGCTCGACGCGCCGGACGACCTCGAGGCCGCAGTTGCGGACGATCTCGGTCGCCTTGGAAGACCAGGGCGAAATCGTGCCGAGCCGCGGGACGACCAGGAGGGCCGGCGCCGCTTCGTTCACCGCGTCGGGACGGACGCCGTCCCGCAGCAGCGCCTCGAGGACGCGATGCTCGTCGTCGGTCAGCGCGCGCTCGGCGTCGACGAAATGGACGCTCTCGGTCTCGAGGGCGCGCAGTCCCGGTTCGGTCTGTCGCAGCAGGGCGAGCAGCCGGTTTCGCCGGGCATCGGAGTGGGCCGGACCCCCTCGCAAGGAGAACATCGGAGCCTCGGAGGAGCCGGATCGGTCGCTGCGCGCGGAGGCGTCGCGAAATCGGTCGGCTCCCTTCTGGGTCCACACGCACCGGGACGGGGGATGAGCGGGGGATCCGGTGGGGAGGGTGGGGGCCCACGAGCGTGGGGGACCGCCGCCGTCGCGCCACCGGGTCGGAGCAGCGCGGACGATTGGGATGGGCGGATTCTACGGCGCTTCCCGGAATCCGGCTACCGGGGCGAGGCGCACATCCTGGAGGATTCCGGGCTTTTTCG